>JBKOYZ010000026.1:0-6688 GCA_046725655.1 Actinomycetota bacterium
CTCCCGGGGTGTGGGGGGGGGTGTGGGGGGGGGCGGGCGGGGGCGGGGGGGCCCGGGCGGCCCGCCCCCCCCCCCCCGCCGCTGCTCAGCAGGTCTGGTTGTCGAGCGTGATGGAGCTCATCGGCGAGCGGTTGCCGGCGCTGTCGACCGCCTGGACGCTGAACGTGTTCGACGTCTGCGTGCCGTACGTGATCCAGCGGTCGATGTCGGTCAGCGCGCCGTCGAAGACGCCGTTCACGTACACCTCGTAAAGGATGGCGAACTGCGGGTCGACATCGTCGACGGACTTGTCCCAGAAGAGCCACGTCTCGCAACCGAAATCGAATGCCGAGAGGTTGCCCGGAGGCGTCGGACCGGTCGTGTCGGTCGTCGGCTGCGTGGTCGCCGTGACCGCCGCGCTCGGCGCGGACTCGTTCCGCGACGGATCGACGGCGACGACCGTGAACGAGTACGTCGTCGCAGCGGCGAGCCGCAACACCGTCACCGCCCGCTCGCCCGTCTGGTGGGCGTTCGCGAGGACGCCGTTCACGAAGACGCGGTACGTGCAGCAGGTGTAGTCGTCATCGGCCACCGGGCCCCACGCGAGGCCGACGGTGGACGACGTCGTGCCGGTCACGGAGACGACCGGCGCCGCCGGCGGCGTGGTGTCGACGGGGAGCGTGACCGTCAGCGTGTTGCTCTTCGCCGACTGCCGGCCCTTCGCGTCGCCAGCCCACATGACGAACGAGTACGTTTTGCCGGGGACCATGTCGCGCGTCCAGGTGTAGCTCGCCTGCGTCTGCGGGACGCCGACTCTGTAGCCGAAGCTGGCCTCGATCACGTACGTGAGGCTGCCGGAGTTCACCGCCGGGTCCCACGCGAGGGTGACGCTGTGCGGTGTCATCGCGGCGACGCGGAGGTTCGTCGGGCCGGCGAGCGGCCCGCGGGCCGGGCCCGGCACGGCAGAGGGCGCTGCGAGCAGCATCGCGACGAGCGCGGCTGCTACGCAGACGGCGCGGCGGGCGAAAGGATGGAGGTTCATGCCTGCCTCCGATCGGTACGGCGCATGGGCGCCGAGTGCCATGTCGCCCATAGGTACAGGCGGCGGGCGCGAACGGATTTAGGAGACGTGCGACCCGTCGGAGACGGTCGCCGCGGTCGTCGCGTGGGCGAGACAGTGGCTGGCTGCCGGTGGAGCGGCGCAGGCGGAAGTGACGTCGGTACGGTAAGCGAGGCTGTGTCGTTGGAAGCGCGATCGGCGCGATCAATTTGCGTCCGTAAGTGATCAGGGCATTCGCCGTCGTGTCGCTCGTGGCGGTCACCTGTGCAGGCTCGGCGTCGGCTGCGCCGCGACCGGTGAAGCCGCGCGTGCTCGGGCCGCGCCGGACGGCCGACCGGACGCCGACGTTCCGGTTCGTCTCGAGCGAGCGCGGCCTCCCCAGCCGCGCCTTGCGGTTCCGCTGCGCGCTCGGCGCGGCACGATTTCATCCGTGCCCGCGCCGCTACACGCCGACTCTTCGTGTCGGGCGGCATCGTCTGCGCGTGATCGCGGTCGATCCGCGCGGGCGGAGGAGCGCGACGACGACAATCGTCGTCCGGGTGGTCAAACGCCCCGCCGGCCCGGCGCGCCCCGATCAGACGTTTCGGGTCGGCGGCGCGCCCTACAACGTCGCCTACGGTTTCGGCTCGCTCTGGGTCGCCGTCGAAGGCGCCCTCTTGCGCCTGAACCCGGCCACCGGCGCGGTCCAGGCGCGCGTCGCGGTGGGAGGGCGTCCCTGGGGCATCGAGATCGCAGAGAGCGTCCTCTGGGTCGGCAACCTGAGCAATGACACCGTCGCCGCTGTCGACCCCGGCACAAACGCGGTGGCGCGCCGGATCGTGCTCGACGGCAGTCCGGTCGGCGTCGCGGTCGGCGGTGGGGCCCTGTGGGCCGCGGACAACGACGACGACCGCGTCTGGCGCCTCGATCCCACGACGGGAGCGATTCTCGGCATTACGCACGTGGGCGACACGCATGAGTTCGTCGGCTACAGCGAGGGCCGCGTCTGGGTCGCGAGCGAGGACGGGACGATCGCGCAGCTCGATGCGGCGACCGGAGCCGTGGCGAAGACGGTTGTCGCAGGCAGCGATGCCGACTACCTCGGCTTCTCGCCGGGCTCTGTCTGGGTCTCGAACTATCGGTCACCGTTTCTCTGGCGAATCGATGCGGCGAGCGGCACGATCGCGCAGCGTCTACTGATCGGCGCCGGGGCGCAGGGAGTCGAGGACGACGGACGCACGCTTTGGGTGGCGATCTACAACGCAGGGCTCGTCTACCAGGTCGATCGTGCTACCGGCAGGATTCGTAAGCAGTTCCAGGTCGGTGCCAAACCGCGTGGGCTCACGATTGCCCTCGGCAGCGTCTGGGTCGCGAACTCGGCGTCGGGCACGATCTCGCGCATCGCGCTGAGCCGCTGACTAGATGATTCACCGCGTGTCGTTCAATGCGGAGTGAGGGGCTGCTCGTATCTCTCTGCCGCGGATCTGCACGGACAGGCTGAAGACCTCTAACCGAAGGTGAACGCGTACGCCTCGACACCGGGAGCGAGGAAGCCGATCTCGAAGGTGCGGTCGGCGATCGATCCCCGCTCGCGGATCAGCTGGTGGAGCCGCTGCTGGGACAGCGATCCTTGACCCTGTTCGTCGACGTCGAGGCCGCGCGCGGCGCCGGGAGGTTCTCCGTCGACGAGCACGCGGAACGGGACGGTCGTGTCGCGTGCTGGCGGTCCCATGACGAGATGGACGTCCCGGGCGTGGAAGCGGAAGACGATTCGCCCGTCGGCCCGGTTCAGGACGCTCGCTCCCCGCTCGATTGTCCAGTCCCCTGCTAGCGCCCAGTGGTTCAGCTTCAAGGAATCCGGCACGGCATACGTACGAGGTTCATCGAGCTCCGCGCCGGCGGGGGACGCAAAGTTCTGGGCTTGCTCGTAGCCGAGGTAAGTCTCGGGCGTCTCCAAGTTCGCCCAGTCGGCTTGCGCCTCGAGACCATCGTCGGCGACCGAGACCAGGTCGTCACCGACGCCATCGTGCCCGGCTTCGCGCAGCAATTGTTGGATCGCCCGTTCGCACTCCTCGTATCCGCCCTCGCCGAATTGGTGGTGCCGGATTTGTCCTTCCGCGTCGGCGATGTACACGGCCGGCCAGTAGCTGTTGCTGAAGGCCCGCCAGATCGCATAGTCGCTGTCGAGCGCGATCGGATACTCGACCCGCATGTCCTTCGCGGCCTGGCGGACGTTCTCGATGTCCTGCTCGAACGGGAACTCGGGCGTGTGGACGCCGACTACGACCAACCCCTGATCTGCGTACTTCTCGAACCAGGCGCGGACGTAACCGAGCGTCCGGAGCCAGTTGATGCAGGTGTAGGTCCAGAAGTCGGCGAGGACGACCTTCCCACGCAGGTCGGCTGGGCCGAGCGGCGACGAGTTGAGCCAGCCGGTTGCCCCGTCGAACCCAGGCAGGCGACCCTCGGAGGACAACGAAGCCGGCCCTGCGTGGCGTCGCGTACCGAACAGGCTCACTTCCCCGCGCCTTCTCCGTCGCTGTCCGCGCTCAGCGCCCCCAGTATTTCGTCGGGAGCCCGCTCGGCGACCCAGTGGCGGGAGGGAACGACCAGACTCTGCACGTGGTCCGCGGCGAGCTTCATCGTGTTCCCGAGCCCTTCGGGGTGGTGGTTTCGGCTGCGTTAGTCATTACGGGTTCCGCTCGGCCGCAGTGACCTGAACGCGGCTCGCACCTCGCTTGCGAAGAGCTCCGGCTCCTCCCACGCGGCGAAGTGGCCGCCCCTGTCGACCTCGTTGAAGTAGGTGAGGTTGGGATAGCCCTTCTCGACCCAGGAGCGCGGGGCCCGGAAGATCTCGTCGGGGAACGTCGTGAACCCGACCGGGAGCGAGACCTCCGGAGGAGGCTGGCCGGCCGCAAGCGCTGCGGCCTGAGCTCGGCCACTCTCCCAGTACGACCGGGCCGCCGACGCCCCGGTGCCCGTCAGCCAGTAGAGCGTGACGTTGTCGACGATGTGGTCCCGGGTGAGATTGCCCGAGGGCTCCCCGTCGACAAAGGCATGGGAGATCTTGTAGTAGCTGTCCGTGTCGTGGTCGAACATCCAGGCGGCCAGGGCGACGGGTGAATCCAGCAGGGCGTAGCCGATCGTCTGCGGCCGCGTGGCCTGCTCCAGGAAGTAGCCGAAGCCGCTCGTCCTGAAGGTGGCGAGCGCGTCCGCCGCCGCGCGTTCCTGCTCGGATTCCGTCGGCTGGGGGCCGGCCAGCGCCGTCACGAGCAAGTTGATGTGGATGCCGAGCAGCCCCTCGGGCGCCTGGCGGCCCATCGCGTCGGTGACGGAGGCGCCCACGTCGCCGCCCTGGGCGACGTAGCGGGTGTAGCCGAGGCGGCTCATCAGCTCCGCCCATGCGCGCGCGACGCGGCCGGGGTCCCAGCCGACCTCCGTCGGCTCACTCGAGAAGCCGTAGCCGGGTAGGGACGGCAGCACGAGGTCGAACGCGTCCTCCGCGGTTCCGCCGTGCGCGGTCGGGTCGGTGAGTGGGCCGACGGCCTCGAGCAGCTCGATCACCGAGCCGGGCCAGCCGTGCGTCATGATCAGCGGCAAAGCGTTCTCATGCCGCGACTTGACGTGGATGAAGTGGATGTCGACGCCGTCGATCTGAGTCGTGAACTGGGGCAAAGCGTTGAGCTTCGCCTCCGCCTTGCGCCAGTCGTAGTCGGTCTCCCAGTAGCGCGCGAGCTCCTGCAGCGTCGACAGCTGCACGCCCTGCGACCGATCTGGGACGAGTTCCTTGCTGGGCCAGCGTGCGGCGGCGATGCGTCGGCGCAGCTCGGCGAGTTCCTCTTCCGGAACGTCGACCTGGAACGGGCGAATCTCGGTCGCAGTCTCGACGTTGCTGCTCATGACGACCTCCTCTCGTCGCGGAGTGACCTGAACGCGGCTCGGAGCTCGTTCGTGAAGATCTCCGGCTCCTGCCAGGCCGCGAAGTGGTTGCCTTCGTCGACCTCGTTGAAGTAAATGAGGTTGGGGTAGGCGTGCTCGGCCCAGCTTCGCGGCGCTTGATAGAGCTCACGGGGAAACACGGTCACCGCGGCCGGGACCTTGGCGCCCTTGACGTCGAAGAAGCCGAGCTTGTTCTCCCAGTAGAGGCGACCCGACGAGATCCCGGTGTTCGTCAACCAGGTCATCGTGATGTTGTCGAGGACCTCGTCGCGTGTGAGGTTGCCGACGGGGTGGCCGTCGAAGGCGGCTGCGATGTCGTCGTAGCTCTGCGCGTCGTGGTCGAGCATCCAGGCCGCGAGGGCGACGGGCGAATCGGCGAGGCCGTACAGCGTCTGCGGGCGCAGGTTCATCTCGGTCGCGTACCCGATGCCCTTCGTGTAGAGGAAGCTCAGCTGGTCGTACCCGCGGCTCTCCTCGGCTGACAGGCCGTCTGGTTTAGGGCCGCCGGTCGCGAGCGCCTTCGAAACGTCGGGGGGAACCGTCCCGGGCATGTTGGAGTGAATGCCGAGCAGCTCCGGCGGCGCCTCCGCACCCATCACATCCGTGATCTGAGCGCCCCAATCCCCGCCTTGCGCTACGAAGTGCATGTAGCCGAGCCGCTTCATCAGCGAGATCCAGGCACGCGCGATGTGAACCGGGTCCCAGCCGGGCTCCGTCGGCTTGCCGGAGAACCCGTAGCCGGGCATCGACGGAATCACCACATCGAATGCGTCCTCCGCGTCGCCGCCGTGTGCCGGCGGGTCGGTGAGCGGCCCGATCACGTTCAGCATCTCGATGACCGAGCCGGGCCAGCCGTGCGTGATGATGAGCGGCAGCGCGTTGTCGTGAGGCGACTTGACGTGAATGAAATGGATGTCGAGGCCGTCGATCTCGGTCATGAACTGCGGTACGGCATTCAGCCTCGCCTCGACCCTTCCGAAGTCGTAGTCGCTGGCCCAGTAGCGCGCGAGCTCCTGGATCGTCGCGAGCTGCACGCCCTGGGACTGATCCGCGACGGTCTCTCTTTCGGGCCAGCGCGTCGCCGCGATACGACGGCGCAGGTCGTCCAGCTTCTCTTCCGGCACCTCGACCTCAAAAGGCCGAATCTCGGTTCCGCTCTCGACCGTATTGCTGCTCACGTCGGCCTCCATTCGTCGGGTTCGCCATACCTGAGTAGGCCGCCGCCTGCGAAGACAACCTGAGTTGCGACACCCGCGCTTCATCCCGATCGGACGACGTGTGGTTCCGCGGCCAGGTTCCGGCACCAGTCGTAGTGGAGATGCCCCGGAACCCGATGTGCGACTAGCGGCGACATGAAAGCTGGATGAGATGCTTCGCACGCCCTGCTGCTGATAGACCATTTCGACCCATTCCTCGCCTCCGCTGTCGACACCTGGGCGACGGTCTTTGTCGCTGTCGGCACGGTGGGAGCGGTCGCCTACGCGCTGTTCCGAGACCTCTTTGTGGTACCCCGGCGGCGGCCGCGGCTCGATCTTCGCTTTGACGCCAGCGGAAACGATCAGGTCGTCGTCGGGACGGCAGGAGGATTCGACGCGGCGTCTGTCCGGCTGCGAGTGGCGAACGGAGCGGGAAAGGACACGGCCGACGACGTCGTCGTGATGGTGACCGAGGTTCGCCGGCTCGAGGACTCGGAGCAGACGGTGGCCGAGGCAAAGCCGATCGTGCTGCCGC
>JBKOYZ010000231.1:0-10528 GCA_046725655.1 Actinomycetota bacterium
GAGAGGATCGCGAACTGGCCCCGGTAGTTGATCTGCGATGCGAGCCACTTGACCTGGAAGGCGCCGATGCCCTTGTTCGTGGTCGGCGCGACGAAGATGGTGCGTGCATCCGTCGTCGTGTCACCGTCGTACGAGATCACCTTGACGCCCTTCTGGGCCGCTCGCTTGAGCGCCGGTGCGACCGCCGCCGGGTCAGGGGTGGAGATGACGATCGCGTTGTATCCCTGGCTCGCCGCCGAGTCGATGAACGGCACCTGCTTCGCGCCGGAGACGTCGGTCGGGCCGTTGTAGGTGACCTTGTCACCGAGCTTCTTCGCGGCTTCCTTCGCGCCGATCCCGTTTTGCGTGAAGACGGGGATCGTCGTGGTCTTGGGGATGAAATAGATCTTGTAGCCCGCATGCTTCGCGGAGCTCTTGGTCGGCTTCGCGCCGGCGCTCGTCGCCAACCCGACCGCGAGCGCGGCGGCGACTGCGACGGCGACGGCCAACCCGATGAACCCTATCTTCCTTCTGTGCATTCGTATCGTCCTTTCAGTTCGACTTGCTGGACACGACTGCGTCTGCTGCGCCCGGCTCGACCACCCCCCTTCGGCGGACGCGAAGCCGCCCGAGCCCGAGCCCGCTCTCCTGCGTGTGGCGGACGAGGTTCCCGGCGACGATCGCACTGAGCAGCAATACGCCGATGACGATGTCCTGGGTGTAACCGGCGACGTTCGCGAGCTGCATCCCGTTCCGGACCTCGGCGACCAGGACGAAGGCGAGGAAGACGCCGAGCATCGAGCCCGACCCGCCGAAGATGTCGACGCCGCCGAGGACGACGGCCGTGACGACGTCGAGCAGCGAGCCCGTGCCGGCGTCCGCGCGCGCCGAACCGAAGTACCCGGTGTAGACGATGCCGGCGAACCCCGCCATGAAGGCCGAGATTGCGAAGACGGTGATGCGAGCACGGATCACCGGGATCCCGGAGAAGCGGGCGGCCTCCCGGTTCGATCCGATTGCATAGAGGTAGCGGCCGAAGCGCGTCGCATGCAGGAGGAACCCGAGCACCAGGGCCGCCACAAGCACGACGATCAGCGCGACCGGAAGCTCGTTGCCCGCGACGTAGCCCCCGCCGATCTTGGTGAAACTCTCCGGAAAGCTCGAGACCTCGTTGCCGCCGAGCACGACGTAGGCAAGGCCCTGATACGCAGCGAGCGTTCCGAGCGTGATCGCGAGAGAGGGCAGATTGAAGACCCCGACCAGGAAGCCGTTGACGAGGCCGAGAAAGACGGCGATCGCAAGCCCGGCCGCCGCAGCGAGCCAGACGTTGACGCCGGCGTCGAACATCTGCGCGAAGCAGACAACCGACACGGCGAGGATGGAGATCACCGAGATGTCGATCTCGCCGGCGATGACGACGAACGTCAGCCCGAACGCCATCAGCCCGATGAAGGCGTAGGGCGTCAGGAGATCGAGCAGGTTCGCGCGGTGGAGGAAGAACGGCGACAGTCTCGAGCTCCAGACGCCGACGCCGAAGATCGCGACGAGCAGTAGCGTCTCCCAGCGCACGACGAGCGCGAGCGCGACACGCCGAAAATCCCTCACGCCCCGGCCTCCGAATGCCGAGCGGCGAGAATCTCGGCCCGGCGCCGCCGCAGCGCCGCCTGGAGCCGCCGAGTGACGAGCGCGTCGATCGTCACCGCAGCGACGATCGCGAACCCGTTGAAGAAGAGGCGCCAGAACTCGGAGATCCGCAGGAGCGTGAACCCGCTCTCGATCGTCGCGACCAGCGTCGCCCCGATGACGACGCCGAGAATGGTGCCCGAGCCTCCGAAGACGTTGACGCCGCCGATGACTGCCGCAGTGATTACGTCGAGCTCGAAGTTCTGAGCCGCGGTGGCGTCCACGGTCGGGAAGCGGGCCGCGAAGAGGAATCCGCCGAGGCCGGCAAGCGCGCCCGAGATCGCGAAGGCGACGATCACGCGACGCACCGCCGGAATCCCCGCAAAGCGGGCCGCCTCTGGGTTCGAGCCGATCGCGTAGAGGTCACGGCCCCACGGGGCCCACCGCAGCACCGCCGCGCCGAGGATCGCGATTCCGGCTGCGATCCAAGCCAGCGTCGGGACGCCGAGCGGCTTCGATGATGCAATGTTGAGGAAAGAGTTCGGCAGCTGGTAGGCCGTGATGTTCTTGCCGCCGGTGATGCGGACATCGATGCCGCGGTAGATCCCGAGCGTCGCGAGGGTCGCGATGATCGCCGGAATCCGAGCCACCGCGACAAGCAGCCCGTTGACGAGGCCGAGACCGAGGCCGATTGCGACCGCGATCAGAGCCACCACGACGAGCGGGAAGTGGGGGTGGTGGACGAACGTCGCGGCTGTGAGATAGGCACTGAGGCCGACGATCGAGCCGACGCTGAGGTCGATGTTTCGGGTGAGGATGACCATCGTCTCTCCGATCGCGACCACCACGACGATGGCGACGTTCTGGGCGATGCCCTGCCAGTTGCCGACTGTGAGGAAGTTGGGTGCGCGCGCGGCGAAGAAGACGATCGCGACTCCGAGGCCGATCGCGATGCCGAGCTCCCGCAGGCGGAAGACCGCAGCCGAGATCCTCCTCGCGCTCATCCGGTCGCGTGTGATCAAGCGGCCTCCTCCGACACACCGGCCGCCGCCTGGATGACCCGCTCCTGCGTCGCCTCTTCCCGTGATAGCTCCGCGACCAGCCGCCCCTCACGCATCACGAGGATGCGGTCGCTCATGCCGAGGACCTCGAGCAACTCCGACGAGATCAGGAGAATCGTCAGCCCCTGCGCTGCGAGGCCCGAGATCGTGCGGTGGACGTCCGCCTTCGTGCCGACGTCGACACCGTGAGTCGGCTCGTCGAGGATCAGGATCCGCGGGTTGGGTGCGAGCCACTTGGAGAGGACGACCTTCTGTTGGTTGCCGCCGGAGAGGCCTCGGACCACCTGTGCGACCGACGTGGCCCTGATCCGCAGCTGCTCCATGAATCGCCGCGCGAGCGACCGCTCGCGGCGTGGCCGCAGCAGGCCCGCCGGCGTCAGCTTCGGCAGGACCGCCATCGAGGTGTTCTGCGCGATCGACATCGGCTGCACGAGCCCCTGGTTGAGTCGGTCCTCGGGGAGATAAGCGACTCCGCGCCGAAGAGCGGCGCGCGGCGAGCGGGGCCGGAAGCGCCGGCCGTCGATTACGAGCGCTCCGGAGTCGAGACGGTCGATGCCGAAGATCGCCCGCGCCACTTCGGTGCGCCCCGAGCCGACGAACCCGGCGAGCCCGACGATTTCGCCCCGCCGGAGTTCGAACGAGATGTCGGAGAAGACGCCCCTGCGCGTCAGCCTCTCAGCTCTGAAGAGGACGTCGCCGACGTCCGCCTCCTCCTTCGGAAAGAGGGCGTCGAGCGAACGCCCGACCATCAGGCGGACGATCTCGGCGTGTGGAAGCTCTGCGGCCGGACGCGTCGTCACGTGCCGGCCGTCCCGCAGCACGGTCACCGTGTCTGCGATCTCCGTCACCTCTTCGAGGCGATGGCTGATGAAGACGATGACGACCCCGCGGTCACGCAAGCGGCGAGCGGTCGCGAAGAGGCTCTCCACCTCGCGCGGCGACAACGCCGCCGTCGGCTCGTCCATGATCAGCAGGCGCGCGTTCGACGAGAGCGCCTTCGCGATCTCGAGCAGCTGGCGATCGGCGACGCCGAGGCCGCGGACGGGGCTGTCCGGGCCGAAGTCGACGCCCAGGTCGTCCAGGATCCGCGAGGCCTCGGCACGCATCTCTCGCCAGGCGACCGTGCGGACAACGGTGCGCGGGTGCCGGCCCGCGAAGACGTTCTCGGCGACGTTCAGATCCTGGAAGACCGTCGGCTCCTGGTACATCGCGACGATGCCGAGGTGATGCGCCGCCTGCGGGCTCGCGACTCGCTGCGGCTGCCCGTCCACGAGCAGCCCGCCCTCGTCCGGTTGGATGACCCCGGTCAGGATCTTCACGAGCGTCGACTTCCCGGCGCCGTTCTCGCCGACGAGCGCATGAATCTCGCGGCGACCGATCTCGAAGCTCACGTCCGAGACCGCGTGCACGCCGCCGTACGTCTTGGTGATCCTCCTCAGCTCGACGAACGGCGCGGGCGCGCTCATCGAGGGTACGCGGCCGGGACGCCGCCATCGACGTTGATGATGTTTCCGGTCGACTTCGCCGAACGAGGTCCCGCGAGGAAGACGATCGCCTCGGCGACGTCCTCCGGATAGACGTTGACGCCGAGCCGTGTCCTTGCGCGGTAGTACGCCGGCAGCTCGTCCTCGCTGACGCCGTAGGTCGTTGCGCGCTCGGCCTTCCAGTCGGAGGACCAGATCCCGGAGCCGGCGATCACGGCGTCGGGGTTGACCGTGTTGACGCGGATGCCATGCGGACCGCCTTCCTCGGCGAGACAGCGAGCGAGGTGCAGCGACGCCGCCTTCGCCGACGAGTACGCCGCGGCGTTCGCCCCGGCGACGAGTGCGTTCTTCGAGGCGACGAAGACGACGGAGCCGCCGCGGGCCTGCTCGAGCAGGACGCGGAAAGCCTCGCGCGCGGCGAGGAAATAGCCTCGAGCCAGCACCGCGAAGTTTCGCTCCCACTCCTCGACGCTCGTCTCTGTGACCGGCGCGCTGGTCGCCAGCCCAGCCGACGCGACGAGGATGTCGAGCCCTCCCCACTCGAAGACGGTCCTCCTAACCATCTCCTCTACCGCCGTCTCCTCGGTCACGTCGACGGGAACTGCGATCGCGCGCCGAAAGCCGCAGGCGTCGACGATCTCTTCGGCAACCTCCTCGGCCCCCGCTTCGTTGAGATCGGCGACGGCGACATGGGCACCGCGCTCCGCCAGCATCCGTGCCGCCGCGCGGCCGATGCCGCTCGCACCGCCGGTGACGATCGCGATCCGCCCATGCAGCTCCCGCTGCGCCGGCGCCTGGGCGAGCTTGTAGCGCTCGAGCGGCCAGTACTCGATCGCAAATGCCTCCGCCTCGTCGAGCGACCGGAAGCCTCCGATCGCCTCGGCCGCGTCCTCGACGGCGATCGCCCGGTGATACAGGTCGCGCGTGGTCCGGGCGCGGGCGGCGTCGGGCCCAGACGTGACGATGCCGATGCCAGGGATCAGGACGACGCGCGGACCGGCCGGATCCATCGGGAAAGGACGGCTCTCCTCGCTGACGTTGCGCTCGTAGTAGCCCCGGTACCAGTCGGCGTACGCCGCGACGCCGCGGCGGAAAGCGTCGCCGAGGTCGTCGGCCCCCTCGCGGGCCGGGTCGAACTCGACGGCCAGCGGCTTGTGCTTCGTGTTGATCAGGTGATCGGGGCACGGCGCACCGATCTGGCTCACCTCCGGAGCCCGCGCGGAGGAGGCGAACGCGACCGCGGCCGGGCTTCGGTCGACTTCGAGCACCACGCCGTCGGCATCCGCGAGGAGGGCGCCGCGAAGCGCGGGGAGTGCGGTGCAGAAGAGAGACCGGGTCTCAGGCTCCGCGGGCGCCGCGACCTTCGGGCCGCCCAGCCCGAAGCTTCCGGCGCCTTCGGTCTCGATCGCCTGGGCGGCGCGGGAGACGAGGTCGATCGTACGCCGGTAACTCTCTTCGCCCGATTCCCCCCAGGTCACGAGCCCGTGCTTTTCGAGCAACACCGCGCAGGCGCCGGGGTTCGCCTCGACGAGCTCGGCTATTCGCCGTGACATGTCGAAGCCCGGCCGCTGGTAATCGAGCCAGACGGCCTCGTCGCCGAACGCCTCCTCGGCGAGCCGACGGCCGTTGGGCGATGCGGTTAGCGCGATGATCGCATCGGGGTGCGTGTGATCGACGTGCCCCGCCGCGATGAACGCGTGCAGGAGCGTCTCGATCGATGGTCGCGGCTGATCCGGCTCCACGGCACAGCGACGTAGGAAGTCGACCATCGCAGCGTCGTCCATGGCTTTGCGCCACCGAACGTGAAGGATCTCGTCGAGCCGTAGCGCGGCAAAACCGCCCGGCGTAATCGATGCCAGGTCCGTGCCGGACCCTTTGACCCAGAGCACGCGAACCTCACGTCCGACGTGATCGAACGCGGCTCCCTTCGCCGACGTGTTGCCGCCACCCTGGTTTGCCAGCGCGCGGTCGGATCCGAGCAGATTCGAGCGGTAGACGAGCTGGTCGAACCCGTCGAGCCCGGAGGCGCGCTCCTCGTCCCAGCGGTCGACCGGAGCCGCGATACCGCGTGACACGCCGACGACGTCCGTCACGCAGGTACCTCCGTCGGCGGAGATTCCTCGACGCGGCTCAGGCGGTCGAGCCGTCGGCGCGCCTCCCGCCAGTCTTCGACATCGCCGGGCTCGTAGACGGCGGGCTCGAAAGACGATCGCACGGCGGCGCGCGCCTGTTCGAGCGAGGCCAGCTCGCCCAGGGCGATCGCCTGCACGAGCAGGTTGCCGATCGCCGTCGCCTCCGTCGGCCCGGCGAAGACCGGCAGGCCGGTCGCGTCGGCCGTCATCTGGCAGAGCAGCTCGTTTCGCGAGCCTCCGCCGACGATGTGGACGGCGGCCGGGCTCGCTCCCGTCGCCTCGCACAGCAGCTCGATTGCCTGCCCATGCTTCAGCGCGAGGCTCTCGAGGATGCACCTCACAACCGCTCCCCGATCGTTCGGAACCGGCTGACCCGTCGACGAGCAAAACTCGCCCACGCGCGCGGGCATGTCGCCGGGCGCTGCAAAGAGTGGATCGTCGACGTCGATCAGGGCTCGCAGCGGAGCGGCTTCACGCGCGAGGGCGACGAACTCCTCGAACGAGAGGCCGCCGGCCTGCGCCCACACGCGCCGGCACTCGTGCAACAGCCACAGTCCCGTGACGTTGCGCAGCAGGCGAACGGTTCCCGCAACGCCGCCTTCGTTCGTCAGGTTGGCCGCGAACGTGTGGTCGTCGATGATCGGCTGCCGCACCTCCATTCCCACGAGCGACCAGGTTCCCGCGCTGATGTAGACGTCGCCCGGCCGCTCGAGCGGAACCGCAGCCACGGCGGCGGCCGTGTCGTGCGTCGCCGCAGCGACGACACGAGCGCCGCCGAGCCCGGTCGCGGCCGCCGCCTCCTCGCCGAGCGGGCCGAGGACCGTTCCGGCAGGAACGACCTCCGACAGCACCCCCGTCGGCACGTCGAGGCGCTCGAGCAGGTCGCGGGCCCAGACACCGTCGCGCGCGTCGAGGCACTGCGTCGTCGTGGCGTTCGTGAATTCGGTCACGCGCGCGCCGCTCAGCCAGTAATGGAAGAGATCCGGGATCAGGAGCAGGCGGTCTGCGGACGCGAGCGCCGTGTCCTGCTTCGCCGCCATCGCGGCGAGCTCGAAGATCGTGTTGATCGGAATCAGCTGGATACCCGTACGCTCGTAGAGCTCACGGGCCGGGATCCGCGCGAACACGTCGCCGACGGCGCTCGCCCTGCGGCCGTCTCGGTAGTGCGTCGGGTTCTGGATCAGCCGGCCGTTCGAATCGAGCAGGCCGAAGTCGACCGCCCACGAGTCGACGGCGATCGAATCGACCGCCACGTCGCCGCGCGCCACGCGCCGAAGCCCCTCGACGACGTCGTCGTAGAGGCGGAAGATGTCCCACTGCAGAACTCCCTCCCGTCGCACGGGGACGTTCGGGAAACGGTGGACCTCCGAGACCGACAATCGCTCCCCGTCGAAACGCCCGAGCGCGACGCGGCCGCTCTCGGCGCCGAGGTCGACGGCGACCATCGTCGCCATCAGCCGCCACCCCCGTCCTTCGGACTCGGGCGCCGCAAGTCGAGCGTCCGGATCGGCACGCGTTCGCGGCGCTTCACCTCCGCCGTGACCACGTCGGTGCCGCGTGCCCGCCAGGCTTCGACCTGGTCCCCCGGCGCGCCCGAATCGGTCACGATCGCGTCGACGTCGTCGGGCGCGACGAACGTCAGCAGCGCGCTGCGCTGCCATTTCGTCCCGTCGAGGATGCCGACGACCTGCTCGCACGCGTCGGCCATCTCCTGCTTGATGCGCACCTCATCCGGGTTGAGATCCATCAACCCACGCTCGATGCTGAGTCCGCGCGCGCCGAGAAAGCCCTTGTTGATCCGCGTCGCCCGCAGCAGGTCGGCGCCGAGATCGCCGACGAGCGACATCGCCGAGAGGCGAAGCATGCCGCCGGTGACGAGGACGTTTATGCCCGGCGCGTCGGCGAGGGAGGCCGCGACGAGGATGCCGTTCGTGACCACCACGAGCTCCCGTTTTCCGCGCAGCTCGAGGGCGAGGTAGTACGCGGTGGTGCTCGCGTCGAGGGCGATCGCCTCGCCGTCGCCGACCATCGCGGCCGCAGCACGGGCGACGGCCTGCTTGCGCTCGACCTCGAGCCGGAGCCGAAAGTCGAACCCGAGCTCCGCCTGACCGCGTTGAACCGGGCGGACGCCGCCGCGCACCCGCGCTACCAGCCCCTGGCGAGCAAGCTCCGCCAGGTCGTTGCGAACCGTTACCTCGGACACCGAAAACTCTTCCGCAAGTTCCGTAACCTGAACGGAATCGCGTTTCTCGAGGAGCTGCAGCACCCGCTGCATCCGCTCGTCCTGGGACAGGTTGGGCATTTCCAGCGGCATCCAGCCTCCGTGGGGACGACACGCCCGGGCGGGGGCGAGCTTACGCCTGCCCGACTCGGAAAGTCAATCGCCTTTCGTTGCTTTCGATCGGCGGCCCAATCGAAAGCAGCTGCCTCCGCGCCGCGGAAAGGACGCGCCGACGTCGTCGAGCCCGAGCCGCGTCACGAGGAACTCGCTCAGCTCCATGACCCGCGGCGCGAGCGCGGCGATCTCGGTGCGGAGCGCAGAGTCTCCGTCGGCCTGGGCCGTTCGAGGACGCGCACCATGGCGAGGCCCGTCTCGCGCGCGACGATGTCGGTCAGGCACGTGACGAAGAGGGAAACGCGCACCGCGTGTGCGGCAGACTACGCCGCGTGACCGAGGCAGAGGCTCTCGCCGAGCTCCGCCGGCTCGAGATCGAGACACCCTCGTGGGGCTACGGCAACTCGGGGACCCGGTTTCACGTCTATCCATGGCCGGGCGCGGCACGGGACGTCTACGAGCGCGTCGCGGACGCCGCGCTCGTGCACGAGCTGACCGGCTGCTGCCCGAGTGTCGCGATCCATGTGGAGTGGGACCGCGTCGACGACTGGCACGAGCTCCGTACATTCGCGCAGGACCGGGGGATCCGGATCGGCACCGTCAACCCCAATCTCTTCGGCGACGATTCGTACCGACTGGGCAGCCTGTGCAATCCAGACGAGGGCATTCGCCGGCAAGCCCTCGATCACTGCCTCGAATGCATCGCGATCGCCGAGCAGCTGGGCTCGTCGCAGCTCAGCCCCTGGGTCGCCGACGGCACCAACTACCCGGGACAGGACGACCTTCGGGGCCGATACATCCGACTGCTCGGCTCGCTCAGCGAAATCTACGCGGGGCTGCCACACGGGATGCGGCTGCTGATCGAGTACAAGTTCTTCGAGCCCGCGTTCTACAGCGCCGACCTTCCGGACTGGGGCACCGCGGCACTGGCCTGCCGCCACCTCGGCCCGCAGGCGCAAGTGCTCGTGGATCTTGGCCACCATCCACTGGGAACGAACATCGAGCAGATCGTCGCACGCCTCCTCGCGGAAGACTTGCTCGGCGGCTTCCATTTCAACGACCGCAGGTACGCCGACGACGACCTGATCGTCGGCTCGATCGATCCGTTCGAGCTCTTCAGGATCATGCGGGAGATCGCGGCGGCTCGGTTCGATCCAGCGACGGCTGAAACCGCCAACGCAATCGCCTTCATGATCGACCAGTCCCACAACATCGAGGGCAAGATCGGCGCGATGATCCAGTCGGTGATGAACATCCAGACTGCGTACGCGAAGGCGCTGCTCGTCGATGCGGAACGGCTCCGGGCGGCACAGCAAGAAGGCGACGTGCTCGGTGCACACCGGGTGCTGATCGAGGCCGACGAGACTGATGTTCGGCCTCTCCTCGCGACGTTTCGAAGCAGCATCGGCGTCGAGGCCGACCCCGTCGCTGCGTTCCGTTCCGGAGGTTACGGCGAGCGCCTGGCCAGCGAGCGCGGTACCGCGGGCGTCGCGAGCGCCTACGAGCGGGCGTAGCCCTTGGGCAGGTTCCAGACTGAGCCGGTGGTCACGACGGTCGAACGTGTCAAGCCGAGGCTGCGAGGCGTGTTCCACGAGCTTGGCTTCTACGCCGCGCTCGGCCTCGGCGCGGCGCTCGTCCTGACCACCCACGACGGCCGTGCACGCACCGCCGCGGCGATCTTCGCCGGCTGCGTCGCGATCTGCTTCGGCGCGAGCGCGCTCTACCACCGGCCGACCTGGAGGCCGGCCACGCGCGCCTGGCTCGCTCGCCTCGACCATGCCGGCATCTTCCTGCTGATCGCCGGCACCTACACGCCCTTCGGACTGCTGGTGATGTCGAGGGGCTGGGCGGTGCCGGTGCTGTCGGTGGTCTGGAGCGGGGCGCTGGCGGCGATCCTGCTGAAGCTCTTCTGGG
>JBKOYZ010000021.1:0-41423 GCA_046725655.1 Actinomycetota bacterium
ATGGTCGCCATGTCCTTCGTCTTCGCGACGCGGCCGAAGCGCCGCACGCGATCGCGGGGGATCCCGTTCGAGTCCGGCGTCTCGACGGGTCCGCTGCGGCGGCAGCGGTTCACGATCAGCTTCTACCTGACGGCGATGCTCTTCATCGTCTTCGACATCGAGATCGTCTTCCTGTATCCGCTCGGCGTCGTCCTCCACCAACTCGCCTGGTTCGGCTTCGCCGAGCTCGCGTTCTTCCTGCTGATTCTCGCCGTCGCGTACGTCTACATCTGGCGCAAGGGCGCGCTCGAGTGGCGGTAGAGCGGCCGAAGCTCGCCGACCAGGGCCTCAAGTCCGAGCGCGTGCTCTGGCCCCACAAAGGACCGAGCCGGTTCGAGCAGGAGGTCGCCGACCTGGAATCGCGGCTCGGGGTCACGACGCTCGAGAAGGCGGTCGCCTGGGCGCAGACGAAGTCCATGTGGCCCGACACTTTCGGCCTCGCCTGCTGCGCGATCGAGATGATGTCGATCGTCTCGGCGCGCTACGACATCGCGCGCTTCGGGATGGAGGCGTTCCGCTCCTCGCCCCGACAGGCCGACCTGCTGATCATCTCCGGCCGCGTCGCGCAGAAGATGGCGGCGCCGATCAAGGAGATCTACGACCAGATGCTCGAGCCGAAGTGGGTGATCGCAATGGGTGCCTGCGCGAGCTCCGGCGGGATGTTCAACAACTACGCGGTTCTGCAGAGCGTCGACAAGATCCTGCCGGTCGACATCTACGTCCCGGGCTGTCCGCCGCGCCCCGAGGCGCTGATGGAAGGAATCCTGCGCCTGCACGAGCGGGTCGAGGCCGGGGTGCCGCATGCGTACGAGATGGACCGGGTCGCCAAGTAAATGGCGTTGGGTGACGTTCCCGGCTTGGTCTCCGAGACCACTGCTTACGGCGAGACGACGCTGATCGTGGAGCCGTCGCGGCTGGTCGAGGCCTGCACGTACTTACGCGACGAGGAGGGCTTCGACATGCTCATCGACGTCGCCGCGACGGACTACCTCGGCTGGGGCGCCCCCGGCGTCTCCGGGTACATCGGCACCGAGCAGGGGAGGAGCCTGAACCGGCCGATGACGCAGGGCCTGCAGGCACTGCCCGCGCCGAAGCCGAAGCGCTTCTCGGTCAACTACCAACTGCTCGCGATCCGCCGGGGCGCGCCGCGGGTGCGCGTGCAGGTCTGGCTCGACGACGGCGAACCGGTGCCGAGCCTCGTATCCGTCTGGCCGACGGCCGACTGGCACGAGCGCGAGGCCTGGGACATGATGGGCATCCCGGTCGAGGGCCATCCCAACCTCCAGCGCCTGCTGATGGACGAGGACTGGGAGGGCCACCCGCTCCGCAAGGACTACCCGATCGGCGGCGAGCCGGTGCGCTTCTCGGAGGAGGAGTAGTGGCCGTCGCTCAGCGCGTCGAGGACCCGATCTACGACGGGACGCGCATCCCGTCGCCGATCCCGACCGTGCTGCAAGTCGATCCCGCTCTCCGCGAGTCCGACGACATCCTGCT
This sequence comes from Actinomycetota bacterium, assembly GCA_046725655.1. GTDB lineage: Bacteria > Actinomycetota > Thermoleophilia > Gaiellales > Gaiellaceae > 13-2-20CM-68-14. Next base: position 1,534 of record JBKOYZ010000021.1, read on the forward strand.
CGTCAACTTCGGGCCGAACCACCCGTCCACGCACGGCGTCCTCCGGCTCGAGGTCGACCTCGACGGCGAGATCGTCGTCGGCATCAACGCAAAGATCGGCTACGTCCACACCGGCTTCGAGAAGAACATGGAGCAGAAGTCGTGGTGGAAGGCGATCACCTACGCACCGCGGATCGACTACGTCGCCTACCAGAGCAACGAGCTCGTCTTCGTGCTGGCGGTCGAGAAGCTCCTCGGGCTCGAGGTGCCGCCGAAGGCGACCTGGACGCGGATGCTGCTCACGGAGCTGAACCGGATTCACTCGCACCTGATCTGGCTCGCTACGTCGGCGCTCGAGATCGGCGCGATCTCGATGTTCTGGTACGCGTTCCGGGAACGGGAGACGCTGCTCGACCTGTTCGAGCTCATCGCCGGCTACCGCATGCACACGCGCTACTTCCAGGTCGGCGGCCTGGCCGAGGACATCCCGCGCGGCTTCTACCCCGAGTGCCGCAAGTTCGTCGAGTGGATGCCGAAGGCGATCGACGACTACGACACGCTGCTCGCGAAGAACGAGATCTGGCTCGAGCGCACGAAGGGGCTTGGATTGCTGAACCGCGCCGACGCGATCGCGCTCGGCCAGACGGGTCCCGTGCTGCGAGCTTCGGGCGTGGACTGGGACCTGCGGCGAGACGACAGTTACCTCTTTTACGACCGCGTGCACTTTCACGTACCGGTCTTCACGCACGGCGACACCTACGACCGCTACCGCGTCCGCATCGAGGAGATGCGGGCCGCGGTCGAGATCTCCGAGCAGTGCCTCGACCGGCTCGAGCGGATGGAGGGCGAGCCGTGGATCGCGGACGACCGGAAGGTGGTGCTGCCGCCGCGCGAGGAGCTGCACACGTCGATGGAATCGCTGATCCATCACTTCAAGATCGTCACCGAGGGCTATCGCGTGCCCGAAGGAGAGGTCTACGTCGCGGTCGAGTCGTCGCGCGGAGAACTCGGCTGTTACCTCGTGTCCGACGGGGGGCCGCGCCCGTGGCGAGTGAAGTTCCGAGCGCCGGGATTCGCAGCGCTCGAGGCGACGGCGACGGTGGTGCAGCAGCAGTACGTCGCCGACCTGATCGCGATCGTCGGCTCGCTCGATACGGTCATGGGCGAGGTCGACCGCTGATGGCGGCGCGCGCGTTCGCCGATGAGGTGCGCGAGATCGCAGCGCAGTACCCGGAATCGCGTTCCGCGGTGATGCCCGCGCTGCGGATTGCTCAGGAACGCCACGGCGGTTGGCTGCCGCCCGAAGCTTTCGTCGAGGTCGGTGAGGCGCTCGATCTGACGCCGGCCTACTGCAAGGGGGTCGCGTCCTTTTACGACATGTTCCACCTGCAGCCGGTCGGACGGCAGCTGGTCGAGGTCTGCACGAACATCTGCTGCGGCCTCCGCGGCGCACAGGACGTGTTGGAGGCGTTCGAGGCCGAGCTCGGCGTTGGGCCCGCCGAGACGACCGCCGACGGCGAGTTCACGCTGCGGACGGTCGAGTGCCTCGGCGGCTGCGCCTGGCCGACGATCGTCTCGCTGAACGACCGCCACCGGCTGTCCGTCGGCGCCGCCGACGTCCCGGGGATCGTCGCGGAGCTCAGGAGTGGGTGAGAGCCGCGTCATCGTCCTCGCGGGGGCCGACGATCGCGACCTGACGCAGCTCGACGAGTACCGCGCCGTCGGCGGCTACGAGCAGCTCGAGCGGGCGCGCGCCATGGCTCCCGCGGCGGTGATCGACGCGCTCAACACGGCAAATCTGCGCGGCCGCGGCGGCGCCTTCTTCGCCGCCGGCAAGAAGATGCAATTCATCCCCCCGAAGGAACAGAACCCGAAGCCGCACTACGTCTGCGTCAACGCCGACGAGTCCGAGCCGGGGACGTTCAAGGACCGCGAGATCATGGAGCGTGTCCCGCACCGGTTGATCGAGGGCTCCCTGATCGCCGCGCATGCGATCGACTCGCAGCACGTGTTCATCTACATCCGCGGCGAGTACCTCGGCGAGTTCGAGATCCTGCGGGCGGCGCTCGACCAGGCGCGTGATGCCGATCTGTTCGGCGGCGTCACGATCGTCCTGCACCGCGGCGCCGGCGCGTACATCTGCGGCGAGGAGTCGGGGCTGCTCGAGTCGCTGGAGGGGAAGCGCGGCCAGGCGCGCTCGCGGCCGCCGTTCCCAGCCGTCTCGGGCCTGTACGCCTCGCCGACGCTGATCAACAACGTCGAGACGATCGCGACGATCCCGAAGGTGCTCGAGCTTGGCGGCGCGAACTACGCCAAGATCGGGGCCCCGCCTGACTCGACGGGGACGCGGCTCTTCTGCGTCTCCGGGAACGTTGTCCGTGGCGGCAACTACGAACTGCCGATGGGCGTCTCGATGCGCGAGGTGATCTACGACCTCGCCGGCGGGATCCCCGAGGGACGCGAGCTGAAGGCGGTCATCCCGGGCGGCTCGTCGATGCCGGTCCTCACCGCGGACCAGATCGACGTGCCCCTGGAGCACGACGCGTTGCGGGCGCTCGACACGTTCCTCGGAGCGGCGGCCGTGATCGTGATCGACGACCGCGCCTGCATGGTCCAGCTCGGCCTGCGCGTCGCGCAGTTCTACATGCACGAGTCGTGCGGCAAGTGCACGCCCTGCCGTGAGGGGACGCGCTGGATGGTGCAGCTGCTCGAGGCGATCGAGGAGGGGCGCGCGACGCACTCGCAGCTCGACCTGCTGCTCGACGTCTGCGACCGGATCCTCGGCAAGTGCCTCTGCCCGCTGGGCGACGCCGCCGCGATGCCGGTCGCGAGCTACGTGGTCAAGTTCCGCGACGAGTTCCGGGCGCACGTCGACCAGGGCGGCTGCCCCTTCGGCGGCGAGTCCTCGCTCGAGGGGTTGTTCGCGCCGGTCGACCAGCACACGCATCACCCCGTGGTCGAAGAGGGCGTGCCCGCATGAGCCGCGGCGCGTCACTATTCGGGCACGTTCGGGGACAGTCCCCGGACGTGGCCGGTCTGGGCAGGTGTGGCTTCGTCGCGGTGTCTGCCCGGTGCGCCGCGTCGGCCGGACGTGGCTGGTTCGGCGAGGTCGGGGGACAGTCCCCGGACGTGGCCGGGAGGGACGCATGAGCGCGTTCGAGCTCGTGACGGTCAAGGTCGACGAGCGCTCGGTGCAGGTGCCGAAGGGGACCGGGATCGTCGAGACGGCGGCGACAGCTGGGATCGAGATCCCGGTCTTCTGCTACGAGCCGCGGCTCGGCGCCGCCATCGGCGCCTGCCGGATGTGCCTCGTCGAGGTGGAGGGGATGCCGCCGAAGCCGCAGGCCGGCTGCACGCTGACAGCGCAGGACGGCATGGTCGTCAAGACCGCGCGGACGTCGGAGATGGCCCGCGTCGCCCAGGACGCCACGCTCGAGTTCATCCTCGTCAACCACCCGCTCGATTGCCCGGTCTGCGACAAGGGGGGCGAATGCCCGCTGCAGGACCTCACCTTCCGCTACGGGCCGGGCAATACGCGCATGACCTTCGAAAAGCGGACGTTCGAAAAGCCGATCCCGATCTCACCCGCGATCTCGATCGACCGGGAGCGCTGCATCCTCTGCTACCGCTGCACGCGCTTCAGCGAGTCGGTCTCCGAGGACAACCAGCTGGTCGCGGTCAACCGCGGCGCACAGACGACGATCGCGACCTTCGAGGACGAGCCTTACACCGGCGCGTTCACCGGCAACGTCACCGAGCTCTGCCCCGTCGGCGCGCTGCTGCCGACGCAGCCGCGGTTCGAGATCCGGCCGTGGGAAATCCAGACGATCCCGACGGTATGCGGTCTCTGCCCGGTCGGGTGCAGCATCGACGTCAACCAGCGCGAGGGCAAGGTAAAGCGGATCCTCTCGCGGAACCATCCCGAGGTCGACGAGGGCTGGCTTTGCGACAAGGGACGGTTCGCGTTCTCGCACCTCTACGCCGAGGACCGGATCACCGATCCCCTCCGCCGCGTCCGTCGGCGCGGCCTCGAAGACGTCTCCTGGGAAGACGCCCTCGACGACGCCGAGAGGCTCCTACGCGAGGCTGACGGCCGGATCGCCGTCGCCCTCTCCGGCTCGGAGACGAACGAGCAGGCCTACGCGTTGGCGAAGCTCGTCCGCCGCGGGCTCGACTCCCACACCGCGATGCTGCCCGAGGAGATCGGCGCCGGACTCGACGCATTCCGGCTGCCGCTCTCGGCGATCCGCGACGCCGAGTTGATCGTGATCCTGGGCGACGATCCGATCGTCGAGCGCGCGCCGATCGTCGACTTGTGGGTGCGCAAGGCGCGGCGCGCGGGAGCAGAGGTGGTCGAGATCGGCCCCGAGGGAGACATCCAGGTCGCGCCCGGGGCCGCCGCGCAGGCGTGCCGCGACCTCGCCGGGAGCGAGCTCGGCGGGCGGCTGCGCGGGAGTGACCGCGCGATCGCGATCTGGTCCGGCGGCGGCGCGGGCGGCGGCTCGCACGTTGCGGCGCTCGCGCGCGAGCTCGGTCTCGCCGACAAGCCCGGCTCCGGGGCCTTCTTCCTGCCGGAGACGGCGAACGGGCGCGGCGTGGCCGAGGCGTGGGCGGCGGCGTCCGAAGAGGAGGGCGCCGAGCCCGATCCGCTCGGCCTGCTGATCGTCTCTGGCGACGAGGCTGCCGCGAATCCAAACGTCCGTGCACTCGCGGAGCACGCCGAGCGTGTGATCGCGATCACGATGTTCCACTCGCTCGCCGTCGGCTGGGCCGACCTCGTCCTGCCCGGGACCAGCTACCTCGAGCGCGACGGCACCTACATCAACCTCGAGGGTCGAATCCAGCGGCTGCGGCGCGCCGCGATCCCGCCCGCGCCGGACGAGCTCGCGTGGCTCGCCCAGCTCGGCGCACGCTTCGAGGTCGAGCTCTCGCCGCACCCGTCGCTCGTCTTCGCCGAGCTCTCGCAGCTCGCGTTCGACGGCGTCACCTACGAGGACCTCGGGGAGGAGGCGCGGCTCCCGGAGCGGATGCCGCTCGAAGGTGCGCCGGCCGAGAGCCGGGATGAGCCGGTGCCGCCGGAAGCTCCGGGCGAGCCGCTCCAGCTGCTTCGCTACCGGCCGCTCTTCTCCGGAGCCGCGGTCGAGCGGGTTCCGGAGCTGCAGTTCCAGCGGCCGGCGCCCGAGATCGAGCTCTCCGCCGAGGACGCGCAACGGCTCGGCATCGCCCGTGGGGAGCCTGTGGACGTCCGCTCGAACGGGACCTCGGTCGAGCTGCGCGCCCGCATCAACCGCCGGCTTCGCTCCGGCACCGCACGCGTCGCCGAGGAGCATGCCGACGAGCTGCACGCGACCGTCGAGGTGAGTCGCAGATGACCGAACCCTGGTGGATCAGCCTGATCAAGGCGTTCGTGATCATCAACGTCGTCCTGCTCGCGTTCGCCTACACGACGCTGATCGAGCGCAAGGTGCTCGCGCGGATGCAGCTCCGCTACGGCCCGAACCGCGCCGGTCCGTACGGCCTGCTGCAGCCGATCGCCGACCTGATCAAGCTCGTTCGCAAAGAGAGCTTCTTCCCGGCCGAAGCGGTCGACGTCGCGTACATCGCCGCCCCGGCGCTCTCCGCCTTCACAGCGCTGGCGGCGTTCAGCGTGATCCCGTTCGGCGAAGGCTGGGACATCTGGCACTGGCACGTGGACGGCGTCGTCGCCAACGTGCCGATCAGCCTGATCCTGATCTTCGCGCTCGGGGCGGTCGGGATCTACGGCTTCATCGTCGGCGGATGGGCTTCCGAGTCGAAGTTCTCCCTGCTCGGCTCCATGCGTACGTGCGCCCAGCTCGTCTCGTACGAGGTCTCGCTCGCCCTCTCGGTGTTCGGAGTCGTGATCACCGCGGGCACGCTCTCGCTCGTCCAGATCGTCGACAACCAGGCGCACTCGATCTGGTACGTCGTCCCGCAGATCGTCGGCTTCCTCGTCTTCTTCATCGGCGGGGTCGCCGAGACGAACCGGGCCCCGTTCGATCTGCCCGAGGCCGAGACCGAGCTGGTCGCGGGCTACCACACCGAGTACTCCGGGATGCGTTGGGGGCTCTTTCAGATGGCGGAGTACGTGAACATGATCACGCTCAGCGGGCTCGCGATTACGCTCTTCCTCGGCGGCTGGCATTTCCCCTTCGCCCACGGCCTCGACTTCCTCGGGCCGCTCTGGTTCGTCCTCAAGCTGGGCGTCTTCCTGGTTCTGTTCATGTGGCTTCGGGCGACGTTGCCGCGCCTTCGCTACGACCAGCTGATGGCGCTCGGCTGGAAGATCCTGCTGCCGGTGGCGACCATCAACGCGCTCGTCACCGCCCTCGTCGTCGTCTGGGCCAACTGAGATGCCGCAACCTTCCCGCGAAAAATGCTGCGCATCTTTCGCGGTGCTGGTTTGTCCCATCGCTGCGCTCGGGAGACGGGAGGACTGGTCTTGAGCCCTCAACCGATCGACACGCTCAAGGGCTTCGGAGTCACCTTCAAGCAGATCTTCAAGAAGCCGATCACGCAGCAGTACCCGGAGTACAAGCGTCCGGTCTACCCGCGCTTCCGCGGGCGGCACCGCCTCTGGCGGCACGAGAACGGGCTCGAGAAGTGCATCGGCTGCTCGCTCTGCGCCGCGGCGTGCCCGGCCGACTGCATCCGCGTCGTCGCCGCCGAGAACACGCCCGACAACCGCGTGTCTGCGGGCGAGCGGTATGCCCGGATCTACGAGATCAACATGAGCCGCTGCATCTTCTGCGGCTACTGCGAGCTCGCGTGCCCGTTCGATGCGATCACGCTCGGCAACGAGTTCGAGATCTCGGAGTACAACCGGGACGACCAGATCTACACGAAGGACATGCTGCTGGCGGAGCCGATCAAGAAGGTGCCGGTCGCGGATCCGGACCTCTACGACACGCCGGTCCCGTACTACAAGGCCCACTCCTGATGGGGAACATCCTCGTCTGGATCGTCTGGATCGTCGCGGCGTTCAGCTGCCTCGCGTCGGGCATCGCCGTCATCTCCTTCGCGAACCCGTTCTACTCGGCGCTGGCGCTGATCGGAAACCTGGCGTCGCTGGCGGTGCTCTACCTGCTGCTCTCGGCGGAGTTCGTCGCCGCGGCGCAGGTGCTCGTCTACGCCGGGGCGGTGATGGTGATGTTCCTGTTCGTCACCGCGTACCTCGGTGGGCGCGCCGACGCGCCGTGGGCGGGCGGGCCAGGCTGGCAGCAGTTCGGCGCGATCCTGGCTGCGGGTGCGATCCTGGTCGAGGTGATCGTCGTCATCGGCCTCAAGGCCGGTGGGCGGCTCTCTCACCAGGCGTTGATCGACTCGAGCTTCGGCTCGCCGCGGCAGATCGGGCGGCTGTTCCTGACCGACCACCTGCTCGCGTTCGAGATCACCTCGGTCGTCCTGCTCGTCGCCGCTGTCGGCGGCGTCATCCTCGGCGAGCACTCGCGGGCCGCTCCGGGGTCAGGTCTTGCAAGTGAGCAGGGTGTGTCAATGCAAGACCTGACTCGAGATCCAAACGCCACTGGTGGACGAACGTGAACGGCCCCGGCGTTGCCTGGTATTTGGCAGTCGCGGCGTGCCTGTTCGCGACGGGCGCGCTCGGAGTGCTGCTGCGCCGTAGCCCGCTGATCGTGCTCCTCTCGCTTGAGATCATGCTCAACGGCGCGAACCTCGCCCTGATCGCGTTCTCGCGCCACCACGGCGAGGGCAGTGGCCAGATCTTCGCGCTGGCGGTGATGGCGGTCGCCGCCTCGGAGGTCGTCGTCGGCCTCGGCCTGATCGTCGCGATCGCCCGCCGGCGGCTCGACCTGGACGTGGACAAGCTTTCGATGTTGCGCGGGTAGCGGCTCGCCGGTGATCGTCGCCGCCTGGATCTGCCTCGTCGCGCCGCTCGCCGCCGCCCTCGCCATCACGCTGCTGGGGAACCGCGTCGGCCGGCGCGGCGCCGGCTACCTCTCCACGGGCTCGGTGCTCGTGTCGTTCGTGGCCGCCGTCGTCGTGTTCGCGAAGCTCTGGGGCGAGTCGCCGGAGACGCGCGACCACGCCTCGACCGCCTGGACGTGGCTCACCGGCGGCAGCTTCGAGACCGGGCTGCGAATCCTCGTCGACCCGCTGAGCGTGTTCATGATGCTGATCGTCTCCGGCGTCGGCTTCCTGATCGTCGCCTACTCGATCGGCTACATGGACGGGGACGACGAGGAGCGGCGCTACTTCGCCTACATGGCGTTGTTCGTCTTCTCAATGCTCCTGCTCGTCCAGGGCGGCAACTTCGTGATGCTGCTGGTCGGCTGGGGACTGGTCGGCTTGAGCTCCTACCTGCTGATCGGGTTCTGGCACGAGCGGCCGGAGGCGGTCGCAGCGGCGAAGAAGGCGTTCGTGATGAACGCGATCGGCGACGCGACGATGGCGCTCGCGTTCTTCCTGCTGATCCAGCACGGGCACACGCTGAACTTTCCGCAAGCGTTCGACGTCGGCGGCGAGAGCGGCTGGTTGGTGAACCTGGTCGCGCTCGGGCTGCTCGGCGGCGCGGTGGCCAAATCCGCCCAGCTGCCGCTGCAGACCTGGCTTCCGGATGCCATGGAGGGCCCGACCCCGGTCAGCGCCCTCATCCACGCCGCGACGATGGTCACCGCCGGCGTCTACCTGATCGTCCGCACGAACGCGATCTTCGAGGCCGCGCCACACGTTCAGCAGCTCGCCGCCGGGCTCGGCGCCGCCACACTGCTGCTGGCGGGCCTGATCGCGCTCGTGCAGACGGACATCAAGCGCGTGATCGCGTACTCGACGATGTCCCAGATCGGCTACATGTTCGTCGGCGCGGGCATCGGCGCCTACGCGAGCGCCGAGTTCCACCTGATGACGCACGCCTTCTTCAAGGCGCTGCTCTTCCTCGCGGCGGGCCTCGTCATCCATGCCCTCGCGGGCGAGCAGGACATCCGTCGGATGGGCGGCGTCGGCGGCCTGATGCCGAGGACGCGGATCACGTTCCTGATCGGCTCGCTCGCGCTCGTCGGGATCCCGCCGTTCGCCGGCTTCTTCTCGAAGGACCCGATCATCGCGGCCACGCTGGACGCAGGCTGGTACGGCGACCTCCTCTTCGCCGCGGCGTTGGTGGGCACGTTCCTGACCGGGGTCTACGCGTTCCGCCTCTTCTTCGTCGTCTTCCCCGGGGAGCCGTCGCCGTTCGTGCGTGAGCACCTGATGCGGGAGAGCCACGCCGTCGGCATTGAAGGGGCGCACGGCGAGGAGGACGCGTCGAGGCCGCACGGCCGCGAGGCACACGCCGGCGAGGGGCCGTTCTCGATGACGGCGCCCGTGGTCGTGCTCGCGGTGCTCTCGGTGATCGGCGGCTGGATCCAGTTCGCGCCGCTCTGGCATCCCATCTCGAACTGGCTCGAGCCGGTGGCGCCGCCGCTCGTCGACCCGACGGGCGGCCAAGAGGCGCTGGCCAGCGTCTTCGCGGTACTCCTCGGGCTGGCCGGGATCGGCGTCGCGTGGCTGATCTACGGGGTGCGTCGCTGGGAGGTTCCCCGCTACGCGTTCGCCCAGCGCGTGCTCGAGCACAAGTTCTACTTCGACGAGCTCTACGACTACGCGTTCTACCGGCCGGCCGTCGCGACAGCCCTCTTCCTGCGGCGGGCGGTGGAGGAGCCGCTCGTCTTCGGCGCGGTGGGCGGCGTTGCGGAGACCTTCCGCGACCTGGGCTTGTGGACGCGGCGAATCCAGACGGGGCTCGTCCGAACATACGCGCTCGCCATCGCGGCGGCGCTGGCCGTGATCACGATCGTCTTCGTGGCGGTGCGCTGACCGTGGGCTGGCTGACGACCGCGATGATCCTGCTGCCGGTCGGCGGCGCGCTGCTCGTCTGGCTCTTCCCGTGGGACGCGTTCTCCGCGGGCGCGATCGCGCTGCTCGTGGCGCTCGCGGAGGTCGGCCTCTGGATCGAGGCCCTGCTGCAGTTCGACTTCGACAAGGGCGGGCTTCAGCTCGACCAGAAGACGAGTTGGTTCAGCGATCTCGACGTCTCCTACCACGTCGGCCTGTACGGCTTTTCGCTCTGGCTCGTCGGCCTAACGGTCGTCGTCATGGCCGCGACGACGGCGTATGCCTTCTGGGCCGGCCGTCCCGGTGCACGGGCCTACTTCGGGCTGATGCTGCTCCTCACCGGCGCGATCGTCGGCGTCTTCGTCGCGCAGGACCTGCTGCTGTTCTACGTCTTCTGGGAAGGGATGCTGATCCCGCTCTACGTCCTGATCGGCGTCTGGGGCGGACCGGGGCGGCTCGGCGCGACGATCAAGTTCGTCATCTACACGATGGCCGGCTCGCTGCTGATGCTCGCCTCCGTGATCGTGCTCGGGATCTCCCAGGGCACCTTCGACCTGACCGCGACCTGGCAAAGCTCGAGCGACTGGCTGTTCCTGGGCTTCGTCGCCGCCTTCGCGGTCAAGGCGCCGCTGTTCCCGTTCCACGGCTGGCTTCCGGATGCCTACCGCGAGTCGTCCCCGGAGGTGGCGGGGATCCTGAGCGGCGTCGTCTCGAAAGCTGCGATCTACGGCTTCATCCGCATCGGGATCACGAAGTTCCCGGAGCCGACGAAGGACTTCCGCACGGTGATCCTCGTGCTGGCGGCAATCGGGCTCGTGTACGGCTCGCTGCTCGCCTTCCGAGCGCCCGACCTGCGCGGGGTGATCGCGTACTCGTCGCTCGCGCAGCTCGGGCTGATCACGTTCGGGGTCTTCGCCGTCAACGACCTCGGCCTCGACGGAGCGGTGTTGCAGATGGTCAACCACGGTCTCATCTCGGCGGCGCTGTTCCTGCTGGCAGGGGCGATCGAGCGGCGCGCAACCACCGGCGACTTCGCGCGGCTGGGCGGGTTCGCGCGCGGACGGCCGGCGCTGGCGACGGTGCTGATGACGACGGGGATCATCGCGCTCGCCGTGCCGGGCTCAGCGGCGTTCGCCGGCGAGTTCGCGATCCTCGCAGGCGTCTTCCAGGTCGGCTGGGGCTACGCGATCGTCGGTGCGGTCGGGATCGTCCTCGCGGCCATGTACATGCTGCGGCTGATCTCGGCCGTGCTGCACGAGCGCTCGGGGCCGGCGGTGGCGCCCGAGGCGCTGGATCTCCGCCCGGCGGAGCTCGGAGTGGTGGTGCCGCTGGTGGCGTGCCTGCTGGCACTCTCCGTTTGGCCGGCCGCGATCACGGAGCGCTCGTTCACGGGCGACCGGCCACGTAGCGACGTGAGCTCGCAGTTCGAGGCGCCGAGATGATCCCGACGCCGTCCGTCGACTGGTTCGCGCTCTCGCCGGAGCTCGTCCTGCTCGCGGCGTCGGGCTTGGCGCTCATGGCCGCAGTTCTGCTCCCACGGGCCTACCGGCGCGACTTCGGCGCGGTGATGGGCGCCCTCGGCTTCGCCGGCGCCTTCGTCTTCGCGGTCCTCGTGTATATCCACAGCCCGGATGCGCACGGCGTCATCGGCGACGCGATCCGGCGCGACCGGTTCGGCGCGCTGGCGCAGGTGATCATCTGCGGCTCAGGTCTACTCGCCGTCGGCGTCTCGTACGCGGACCGGATGCGCGACGAGCACATCGCCGAGTACTACTCGCTCCTCGCCGCGGCGGGGGCGGGCATGTGCTTCCTCGTCACTGCCAACAACCTGATGACGCTCTTCCTCGGCCTCGAGTGGTTCTCGATCAGCCTCTACATCCTGTGCGCGATCGACCGCGAGCTCGAGGGCTCGCTCGAGTCCGGGCTCAAGTACCTGATCATCGGCAGCTTCGGCTCGGCTGTGCTGCTGTTCGGCTCCGCGCTCGTCTACGGCGCGACGGGCGAGCTCGCGTTCGAGCGCATCTCGGCGGTGATCTCGGCCCAGCACCTGACGGGCGACGCGATGCTGGTCACCGGGCTCGCCATGATCATCGTCGGCCTCGGCTTCAAGGCCTCGGCTGCGCCGTTTCACATGTGGACGCCCGACGTCTACGAGGGCGCGCCGACGCCGGTGACGGCCTTCATGTCGGCGGCGACGAAGGCGGCCGCGTTGGTGCTCATGCTCCGGGTCCTCGTGACCGCGTTCCCGCAGGAGGCACACCTGTGGACAGTGGCGATCGCAGCGATCGTCTGCGCGTCGCTGGCCGTCGGCAACCTGGCGGCGCTCGTCCAGCGAAACATCAAGCGACTGCTCGCGTACTCCTCGATCTCGCAGGCCGGGTTCATGCTGATCGCGGTTGCCGCGGACAGCTCGCTCGGCGCCCGCGCGCTCCTCTACTACCTGATCCCGTATGGGGCGATGTCGGTCGGTGCCTTCGCGGTCGTCGCGGCCCGAGAGCGCGAGCTGGCGGCGCCCGTGACGCTGGACAGCTTCGCGGGGATGGGCTGGGAGCGGCCGCTCCTCGGAGTCGCCATGTGCACGTTCATGTTCGGCTTCGCCGGCCTGCCCCCGACCGGCGGGTTCGTCGGCAAGCTCTACGTCTTCTCCGCCGCGTACGAGCACGGCTGGACCTGGCTCGTCATCGTCGGCGTCGTCGCGACGGCGGTCAGCCTCTACTACTACCTTGCGGTCGTCCGGGCGATGTACATGCGGCCGGCGGCGGAGCTCCAGCTGACTCCGACGCCACGGGTCGCCGGCGGCTCGCCGCCGCGTGACGCCTTGCTGCAGGCGTCGGTGGCCGCTGCGCTCGGCGTCACCGTGGCGTCGTTCTTCGCCGTGCAGCCGCTGATCGACGTGGCGAAGCACGCCGCAGCAGCGCTGCCGTTCTAGGCTTTGTTCGTCGGGCCGGCGCGAACCTCGCGCGCGAGCTCAGCCACGGCCTGCAGGCAGAAGATGGCAACGCAGGCGAGCACCGCCGACCGCGCGACCGTCGGCACCGATGCATCGCCGAGAGCGGGCGCCCTAACCGCGGTCGCGATCAGGAGCAAGGCGAGGACGAGGCCCCAGACGTACGCAGCCCATGGCGCCTTGCCGTCGACGCGGTCGCCAACGGCACGGAGACCGGCGACGGCGCAGACCGGGATCGCGAGCAGCAACGCATCGAACGCCAGCGCGTGGGAGCCGTTGTGGTCGGCTACCGCGGCGAGGAGGACGAGCCCGAGCGGGGCCACGCGCGACATGGGCCCGCGGTTCGGCGCAACCCGGCGGTCTCCTGCGTTACCCTCGCGGCCGGCGTCAACCGCGAGGAGGGTGAATGGCGGACGTTTCCGTGACCTGGCTCGGCCACGCGAGCTTCCGGTTTGATAGTCCAACCGGGAAGCGAGTCTACGTCGACCCCTGGATGGACAACCCGAAATGCCCTGACGGCGAGAAGGATCCGGAGCGAGCCGACGTGATCGCCCTCTCGCACGGCCACTCCGACCACGTCGGCAGCGCCGTCGACATCGCGAAGAAGCTCTCGCCGGAGATCGTCGCGATGGTCGAGCTGAAGAGCTGGCTGGGAGGGCAAGGAGTGAACGTCGGCGAGATGCCGGGCCCGAACAAGGGCGGCACGGTCGAGGCCGCCGGGATCAAGTTCACGCTCGTGAACGCCTTCCACTCGAGCTCGAGCGGCGACGGCGACTACCTCGGCGAGGCCGCCGGGCTCGTGATCGGCTTCGAGAACGGAACGACGATCTACTTCGCCGGCGACACGTGCGTGTTCGGCGACATGCAGCTGATCGGCCGGATCTATTCGCCCGACGTCGCCATCCTGCCGATCGGCGGCCACTTCACCATGGATCCGCGAGAGGCAGGCGTCGCCCTCGAGCTCCTGGGGACGCCGCGGTGCATTCCCTGCCACTACGGCACGTTTCCGCTCCTCGCGGGGACGCCGGCCGAGCTACGGGAGCACGCGCCGGACGCGGAGATCATCGAGCTCCAGCCTGGAGAGACGACGACGGTCTAGTGGCGGCTTGCTGATGCGCCAGCGCTGGTTCGGAGCGACGGGAACGCGGGTGCCGGAGCTCGCGGTCGAAGGCGATCCGCTCGTGCCGCTCGACGAGGCGCTCGTGCTCGAGAACGTCGACGACATCTCGACGCTGCGTGAGGCGCACGAGCTCGGGCGGCCGGTCGTCGTTCGCGCTGACACGCCCGAAAAGATTCTCGCCGCGCTCCGGCGCCCCGAAGTCGCGAGCGTGCTCGTGCCCGAGGCGCACGCGGATCTCGTCGACCTCGACCTGCGGGCGCTCACGTATGGCTGAGTGGAGAGTGCGCGAGCGACGCCTCTGCGCCACCTACTCGATCGCCGCCTGCGACCTCGAAGCCGGACGGTGGGGCGTCGCCACGCAGTCGAAGTTCCTCGCCGTCGGCTCGGTCGTACCGTGGGCGGAGCCGCACGTCGGCGCGATCGCGACACAGGCATACGCGAACCCGCGCTACGGGCCCGAGGGCCTCGCGCTGCTGCGCGAGGGGCTGTCCGCGCAGGAGGTCGTCGACCGGCTCACCACCGCGGACGACGGCCGCGACCACCGCCAGCTCGGCGTCGTCGACAGCGAGGGTGGCGGCGCGAGCTTCACCGGCAGCGAGTGCCTCGACTGGGCCGGCGGCAAGACCGGCCCGTGCTACGCGGCACAGGGCAACATCCTCGTCTCGTCCGAGACGGTGGATGCGCTCGCGTCCACCTTCGAGGCGAGCAGCGGCTCGCTTGCCGAGCGGCTGCTCGACTGCCTCGACGCCGCGCAGGCGGCGGGCGGCGACCGACGCGGCCAGCAGTCGGCGGCGCTTCTGATCGTCGAGAAGGACGGCGGCTACGCGAAGCTCTCCGACGTCGTCGTCGACCTGCGCGTCGAGGACCACGAACGTCCCCTCGAGGAGCTCCGCCGCCTGTTCGGCCTGCACGAGATGCTCTTCGGCGAGACGCCGCGCGACCAGTGGGTGACGGTCGACGATGCGCTGGCGGCCGAGCTGCGCGAGCGCCTCGCCCGGCTCGGCTATGACGGCGAGCTCGAGGACGCGTTCAACCGCTGGGCCGGCAACGTCAACCTCGAAGAGCGCGTCGACGGCGTCGAACAGATCGACCCCGTCGTACTCGAGGAGCTGCGCGAGCTGTCGTGAGCGAGGAGGCCTTCGAGGTCGCGACCATCGACGAGCTCGGGATCCAGACGGTTCCGGACCGCGCGACCTGGTCGCTGATCCGGACGCACTTCGACGTCGGCGCCTTCGGGATCAATGCCTGGACCGGGCACGAGCCCGGGGTGCAGGTGATCAACGAGCACGACGAGCTCGGCGGGGGCCGACACGAGGAGCTCTACGTCGTCGTGAAGGGACACGCCACGTTCACGGTCAACGGACAGGAGGTGGACGCGCCCGCCGGCACGCTGGTCTTCGTACGCGACCCGGCGGCGAGGCGCGGCGCGGTCGCGGCCGAGCCCGAGACGACCATCCTCGCGATCGGCGGCCGGCCGGGAGAAGCGTTCGAGCCGTCACCCTGGGAGCTGTCGGCGCCTGCACTCGTCCACTGGGGAACGGGCGAGTTCGACAAGGCGATCGAGCAGCTGTCGCGGACGCTCGAGCAGAACCCGGACAACACCGGGGTGCTCTACAACCTCGCGTGCCCCGAGGCCCGCAACGGCGACCGCGACAGCGCCCTCGAGCACCTCCGCCGGGCGATCGAGCTGCAGCCGAGCTCGGCCGGGTCGGCGGCCAAGGACGACGATTTCGAGTCTCTGCGAGCCGACTCGGCGTTCAGGGAACTCGTCGGCGAGGCGGCGTGAAGCGCATCCACGTCGACGAGATCGAGTCGCTGCCGATCACGCCCGGCGAGCCGCTGTCCTGGAAGCCGGTCCGCCACGCGCTCGGCGTCGACGCCTTCGGGATCAACGCCTATCACGGCGAGAGCGAGGGCGACCTCGTGGTCGAAGATCACGCGGACCGCCATCAGGAGCTGTACCTCGTCCTGCGCGGCGCCGCCCGTTTTCGAGCCGGCGGGGAGGAGTTCGAGGCGCCGGCAGGGACCTTCGTCCTGTTCCAGCCAGGCGAGCAGCGCGTCGCCCACGCGGCGGAGCCGGAGACGGTCGTCGTTGCGATCGGCGCAGAGGAGAAGCGGTTCGATCCCTCCGAGTGGGAATTCGCCTTCCGGGCTTACGGCCTGTCGGCGCTCGGCCGGCAGGACGAGGCGTACGCGGCGCTCGACGAGGGGATGGCGCAGTACCCCGGCAGCGGGCGGCTCCTCTACGACCGCGCCTGTCTCGAGGCGCTGGCGGGCGATCGCGAGGCGGCGCTCGAACATCTGCGCGAGGCGCTCGAGCGGAGGCCCGAGCTCGCCGACCTCGCCCGCACCGACGAAGACCTCAACTCTGTCCGGGACGATCCTCGGTTCGATCAGACGGTATCCGGAGCGTCGTGACGCGGGCGGACCTTTGCCCGGGGTGAGACGGGATCAGCGGTCGCCGGGAAGCCGGGTTCCGGCGGCGCGGGCGCGTAGCGCGGGCACCGGGTCGGCCTCCGGCCGCGCGACGAGCAGCACGGCACCGTAGTTGCCGTCGCCGGCGAGCGCGTCCACGAGCAGCTGCAGCCCGAGCGCCAGCGCGAAGGCCTTGTGCGCCTGCTCCCCACCGAACGGAATGAGCTCTTCGGGCAGCGCGGCGCCGGTCAGCACGTCGCCGTAGGTGACGGCCCCCATCGAGACGTCGGCGACCAGCGGCCTGCCGTCGGAGCTCGGGATCGCGATCGCGAGCGGGTTCGTGCCCGCGAGCTTCGGCCCGCCCGACGGCGAGCCCAGCCGCGCCGGCGAGGTCGCCGTCAGCACAGCGACGAGGCCGCCCTCGGCAAGCTTTCGCACCCAGTAACCGAGCATCCCGGTCGGGAAGCAGTCGGCGGCGACGATCAGCCGTGCACGGTCGGGCGGGTCGGCGAGCTGCGCTTCGACGATGCCGGCCAGGACGAGGTAGCCGAGCGCGCCTCGCCCTTCCCAGTGCTCGTAGCCGCCCTCGGCGACGACGACCTTCGGCTCGGCGCGCGGATCGAGGCCGGGAAGCCTCGCGAGCCAGTCGACACGCGAGAGACCGTGCCCGGTCCGGCCGCGCCGCTCCGCGTCCAGAAAGTGGTCGGCAAGGGTGGCCGCGTCGCGCGGCGAGAAGCCGAGCTCGGCGAGCTTGCCGGTGACGTCGTCGACGATTGCCGCCGTCAGGACAGAACCGGCAGGGCCTTGACGAACCCGACGCCCTGTTCCCGGCGCGTCTCTGCGATCGCCTCGGCCAGCGCGGCGATCGCCTCTGCCGCAGGCGCGGCCGGGTTGGACGTAACCAGCGGTGTGCCCGCATCGCCGGCCTCGCGCAAGCTCGGGTCCAGAGGAACCGAGCCGAGGAAGGGAACGTGCAGCTCGCCGGCAAGCTGCTCTCCGCCGCCGGCGCCGAAGATGTCGCCGCTCATGTTCTCGACGACTCCGATCAGGCGCATGTTCGTCTTCTGCGCCATCAGCGCCGCGCGCGCAGCCACCTCCTGTGCGAGCGGCTGCGGCGTCGTGACGACGATGGCTTCGGCCCGCGGAAGCAGTTGGCCGAGCGAGATCGAAACGTCGCCGGTGCCCGGCGGCATGTCGACGACGAGCGTGTCCAGCGCGCCCCAGTGGACGTCGGAGAGGAACTGCTCGAGCGCCCGGTGCAGCATCGGCCCCCGCCACATGACGGGCGAGTTCTCCTCGAGGAAGAAGCCGATCGACATCAGTTTCAGCGCGACGCCGCTTGCGGTGTCGCCATCAGGTCGGCCGGGCATGACCGGCCGTCCGTCTGGGTCGACCGGTCCGGAGCCACCGGGTTGGTGCAGAGGATCTAGGCGTTTCACGGGCGGCACGATCATCTTGTCGACCACGATCGGGCGCTGGCGGATCCCGAGCAGGTGTGGGATCGAGTGGCCGTAGACATCGGCATCGAGGATCCCGACCTGCTGCCCCTGCCCCGCGAGCGCGGCCGCCAGATTCACCGTCAACGACGACTTGCCGACCCCTCCCTTGCCGCTGGCAATCGCGATCACGCGCGTCGAGCGGTCGAGCGAGATCCCCTTCGTGCGCTCGGTGACGCTGCCGCGGAGCTTCGTCGTCAGGGCCGCCTTCTCCTCGGGCGACATGACATCGAAGTCGAGCGACACCCGCTCGACGCCCGCAACCGGCGCGAGCGCCTCGGCCACCTGCTGCTCGAAGCTCGACCGAAGCGGGCAGCCGGGCACGGTGAGGGCGATCGTCACGGAGACACCGCCACTGTCGATCGCGACGTCCCGCACCATGTCGAGCTCGACGACGCTGCGCCGGAGCTCTGGGTCGATCACGCGCTCGAGGGCGGTCCAGATCTCGTCGCGAGAAGGTTCCACGCGGACGAGCGTAGCAACACGAAGCGCTCCCACCCGCGCCCGGTCGACCAGCGGCCATTCACGTGTGGCGCACGCGCGAAGATAGGTTGATGACCTGGGTAGGGCTCGTGCGCCGGAACCTGCTCCGGCGGCCCGTGCGGAGTGCGCTGACCACGGCGGGCGTCGCGCTCGGCGTGGGCCTCATCGTCGCGCTTCTGTCGGTCACTGCGGGCGCGAAGCGCACCGCAGCGCAGCTGATCCACGTGGGACATGCCGACTTCGGGCTCTTCCAGGCCGGCGCGTCGGACCTGACGCTCTCCCGTCTGCCGTCGGGGCTCGCGACCGAGGCCGCGCGAATACCTGACGTCGCCGAAACGGGGCGCATCTACCTTTGGGTGACGAAGCGCTTGCTCGTGTTCGGGCTCGCGCCGAACGAGTTTCCTGCACGGCGGCTGGTGATCGTCGCGGGGAAGCGCCCGCGCGGCGACGAGGCGCTCGTCGGCGATCGGGCCGCGCAAGACGAGGAACTGCGAGCGGGAGGTGACCTGACCCTCGGCCGCCGCTCGTTCCCGATCGCCGGCATCTACCACACCGGGAACCCATTCGAGGACGGCGGGGCGGTGCTACCGCTGCCGGTCGTGCAGCGGCTGGCTGGGCGGCGCGGTGACGTCACGACCGTCGCTGTGGCGGTGACGCCGGGAATCGCTCCGAAGACCGTCGCGGCGCGGCTCGAGCGGGCGTTTCCGGGCACGACGGCGGTGCTCGAGCCCGGTCAGGCGGTGCGGATCGACACCTCGAGCCGCGTCCTCGTCTCGACGGGCTGGATCATCTCCCTGCTCGCTCTGATCGTGGGCGGGATCGCGGTCACGAACACGATGGCAATGTCCGTGTTCGAGCGCGTGCGCGAGATCGGAATCCTCCGTGCGGTCGGGTGGCCGGCACGCCGGATCGCCGCGTTGATCGTCAGCGAGGCGCTGGGGCTCTGCCTTCCGGCGCTCGGAATCGGGCTGCTCCTCGGCTGGGCGGGCGCGGTGCTGTTCTCGAAGCGCGCCGAGGCCGGGCAGCTGCTCGTGCCCGACTTCACGGCGGGCGTGTTCGCGTGGGGCCTCGCCTTCGCCCTCGGCGTCGGCGTGCTCGGCGCGATCTACCCCGCGTGGCGCGCGACGAGGCTAGTGCCCGTCGAGGCGCTGCGGCGCGAGTGACCGAGGCAGCCCGGTCCGTTTGCGCCGTGTCGTTGGGGACTGTCCCCACAAACCGGCCCGGCAGGACGGTTGTGGACAAAAAGTCACACTCTTGTCACACGGAACGAGCGTGGTTTTCGGCGCCGCCGTCTATTTTTCCGTCGCGGAGCCGCAGCACGCGGTCAGCCTGTTGGCTCACAACCTCGTCGTTCGTGACCAATAGCACCGTCATTTGACGCTGGTCCCGTAACCGCAAGAGCAGTCGCAGGATCTGCTCGCTCGTCTCCGCGTCGAGAGCGCCGGTCGGCTCGTCGGCGAGCAGGAGCGGCGGCTCGTTCGCGAGCGCCCGCGCGATTGCCACGCGCTGCCGCTCCCCACCCGAGAGCGTCGTCGGAGCCGCATCCGCCCGCTGCTCGAGACCGACCTCCACGAGCAACGCCCGCGCGCGCGCCTCGCGCTCACGCCGCCCCGAGTCGCGCCCCAGCATGGGGATCTGAATGTTCTCGATCGCCGACAGCGTCGGAATCAGGTTGTGAAACTGGAAGACGAAGCCGACAGTCGCGGCGCGGTATTCCGCCGGGTCTTCGAGCGTCGCGAGCTCGCGGTCGCCCACCGAGATCGAGCCGGAATCGGGACGATCGAGCGCGCCGATCAGGTTCAGCAGCGTGCTCTTGCCGGAGCCCGACGGCCCGCGCAGCGCGACGAACTCGCCCGGCCCAACGTTGAACGACACGTCCTCGAGCGCGGGGATCCTGCCGCCCTCGAACGCCTTCCGGACGTGCTCGGCGACGATCTCGACGCCCCCGTTCCCGCCGCTCATCGAGGGCGCACCCAGTAGGAGACGGTTCGCCGCGCGCCTTTCGCGGCGACGGTGGCGCGGAAGACGAGCCGGTAGCCGCGGGAGGCCGCCGGCCACTGCGCGAAGTCCCTGTAGCTGCCCGAGAACGGGTAGTCGACCAGCTTCCGCTTGCTGGTCCCGACCTCGGCCGGATGAGCGGTGCCGAGCGGATCCACGACCTGGACGGTCAGGCGGCCCGCGACGCGGCGGCCGCTCGGGCCGGTCGCGCGGACGGCATACCACCACTTCGGCCCGACGCGCGGCGTGTGCGTCGGCGCGTTCAGCCTGACATCGAACCGAGCAGGTGGAGCCGGGCGAGGGGATGCAACCGTCGTCGTCTCGGCGTGCTTGTTGCCGCCGCAGCCCACGAGCCAAAGCAGAGCGAAGAACAGCAGCGAAACGCGAAGCCGCACCACGCCGATGCTAGACCCCGAGCAGCTCCTTCAGCCGCAGGCCGTTCTTGACAGCGAACCCCTCCCAGTCGTTGTTGAAGTACGCGAAGACCTCCACGCGCCGGCGCCAGCCCTCGATCCGCTCGGCCCACTCCTCGAGCTCCGACTCCGAGTAATTGCCCCGCAGCCCGCGCGAGCCGGAGTGGAAGCGGATGAACGTCCAGTCGGTCGTCAGCTCGTGCGTCTGAAACGGCCGCTGCGGGTGGTCGCCGATCACCAGCGCGACGCCGTGCGCTCGTAGCAGCGCGTACACCTCACGCACGAACCAGCTCTCGTGCCGGAACTCGAAGCAGTGACGCCCCGGCGGAAGCGCGCCGAGCGCGTGCGCCAGCCGCTCGTCGTCGCGACGAAAGTTCCCGGGCAGCTGCCACAACACAGGCCCGAGCTTCGGCGACCGCACGAGCGGCTCGATCCGCTCGTAGAACCTGCGCATGCCGCTGCCCATGTCGAGCAGCCGCCTGATGTGGGTGAGGTAGCGGCTCGCCTTGACGGAGAACAGGAAGCCGGGCGGGCTGGCCCTGACCCAGTTCGCGACGACCTCACGGCGAGGGAGGCGGTAGAAGGTCGCATTCACCTCGACCGTGTCGAAGTGTCGCGCGTAGTACTCGAGCCACTCCTGCGGCGCGCAGCGCGGCGGATAGAAGACGCCGTTCCGCCAGTGGTCGTAGTTCCAGCCGCTGCATCCGATTCGGACCGATTTCAGCGGCTCAGGGCTGCGAACAGCTCGCGACACAGCTCAGGGGTTCCCGCCGCGACCACACGCGAACGCCCCTCGGTGTCGAGCGGCGCCCGTCCGAACGGCGGCGCCTCCGGCAGGTCGATGGCAAGCCCGCACTCACGGACGAGCAGCTGCGCGGCGGCGATGTCGACCGAGCGCGCGCCCTTCAGCGAGCAGACGGCGTCGACGCGCCCGGCCGCGAGGTGGCAGAGCGAGAGCGCGAGCGAGCCCATGATCCGCAGTCGGTATGCGAGCCCGACCACCTCGGCAGCCTTCTCGGCCACCGACGAGGTGAGTGTCGCCTCGAAGGAAAGGATCTCGATCTGCTCCTTCGGGCGCACCGTGCCGAGCCGCACACTGTCAAGGAAGGCGCCGCCGCCGCGCTCGGCCGTCCATTCCTCCCCGGTGCCGAAGTCGTAGACGTAGCCGAAGCGGACATCGTCCATCTCGGCCCCGTCGGCGACCGCAAGCGAGAGCGAGAAGAACGGAATTCCGCGTTTCGCGTTCAGCGACCCGTCGATCGGGTCGACGACCACGTGCGTCTCGCCGCCGTGGCCGACCGTGCGCTCGCCGAGCTCCTCCGAGACCAGGGTGAAGCTCGCCCCCGTCGACTCGAGCCGACGCACGATCACGTCCTCGGCCGCCGCGTCGATGGCGACCGTGTCGTCGCCGCCGCGACCGGCCCCGACCACGGGCTCACGCTCGACACGGGTGGGCAGCTCCGCGAGCACGCCGCGCACGTCCTCGACCGCAGCGCGGCACGTCGCGAGCCAGTCGGTCAAGCGGTGCCGCTAGTCGGCAGCATCAAGCGGCTGGAACAGGAGACCCGATGTCAGCTTGGGGTAGAAGTAGGTCGTCTTCTGCGGCATGACGCGCCCTTCGCGCGCACGTGCGAACACGTCCTCGATCGGCGTCGGCCGGATCAGGAACGCGGCCTCCGCCTCGCCGCGGTCGACGGTCGCGACTGCTTCCGCACGCTGAGGCGTGTAGGTGACGCCCTCCGGCGCGAGCGCGTCGACGACGTCTACGTCGAGACCGTCGCCGTCGACGAGCTCGTAGCGCCCGTCGCGGTAGAGGACGACGCCTGGAAGCTCTTCGCCGGGCTCCTCGATCGGCGTCCCGCGCACCCCGTCGACCGACTGGGCAACGCGGTGTGTCGGGAAAATGGTCAGCCCCTCCTCCCGCGTCGAGACCAGCGCGACCATCATCCAGGCACTCGCCTCGGTGCCGTCCTCCTCGTTGAAAGCAAGCGCCGTCTCGTAGCGATGGTGCCCGTCGGCGATTAGCAGCTGACGGTCCCCGAACCCTTGTAACTGACTGTTACTTAGTTCGAGGCGCCACAGCCTGTCGCCGCCGACCTCGAGGTCCGGCTGCCGATCGGGAAGCTCGACCCGGTCGCCGTCGTGAAGGAGGAAGATCGGCTCGAGCTGCATTCGCGTCGCGCGGAGGAGGCGCAGACGCCCTTCCTTCGGGCCGGCGTGCGTCCGTTCGTGCGGGAGCACGACCCCGTTTTCGTAAGGCTCGAGCCGCAAGACCGCGACGAGGCCGTTGCGCGTCCGCTCGACGCCGTCGGGACCCGTGTACGTCTGCGAGAGCGCCCAGACAGCCGTCTCCTCATCGCGCGTGAGCACCCCCTCGTCCTGCCAGTGCCGCAGATTGCGGGCGGCCTGCTGCTCCGAGTCGGGCAACGTCAGGTGGACGACGTTGTGCGGGTCGAGCTCGAGGTACCGCCGCCGCTCCTCCGGCGAGATGACGTCGTACGGAGGCGCCACCAGCCGCTCGAGCGGGCCCGCCTTCGCGGTTTCGTATCGCAGACCCTGGAAGGGCTTGACCTCCGCCATCACGGTGGAAAGTAACAGCCGCCTCGGGACCTAGACTCGCGGCGTGAACGCGATCGCGCAGCTCGCCGAGGAGCGGGTCGTCGAGGGGGTCTACGCGGTCGCACGAAAGCAGCGCCTACGCACGCGCACCGGCTCGTCCTACCTCGCCCTCGAGCTGGTCGATCCGAGCGGCCGCATCGACGCCCGGGTCTGGAACGACGTCGACTTGCTCGACGGTCGCTTCGCCGAAGGCGACGCCGTACGCGTGCTCGGACGCGTCGAAAGGTTTCGGGACAAGCTTCAGCTCGAGGTCCGCTCGCTTGAGGCCTCGCCCGAAACGGACCCCGCAGCGCTCGTACCCGCGATTCGGCGCGATGCCGACGAGCTGGACGGCTTCCTCGAGTTCCTCGCGGCAGAGATCGCGCATCCGGGGCTGAAGGCGACTGTCCAGCGGTTCGTCGCGGACGATGCCTTTCGAGCCTCGCTGCGCTCGCTCCCGGCCGCGCCGAACGGCCACCACGGTTACGCGGGCGGTCTGCTCGAGCACACGATCGGCGTGGCCACGGTCTGTCGCGAAGCCGCGGAGCTGCACGCGCGTCTGCGCGCCGACCTGCTGCTGGCGGCGGCACTGCTGCACGACGCCGGGCGGACGCGCGAGCTGGCGCCCGGCCCCACGTTCAGGCAGACCGACGAGGGACGCCTGCTCGGCCACGTGCACCTCGGGCTACGGCTGATCGAGGAGCGGGCCGCCACCCTCGAGAGCGAGGTCCGCACCGAGCTGCTGCACGCCATCGCTGTTCACCACGACCTCCGCGCCGCCCGCACGGCCGAGGCCGCCGTCCTCTACCACGCGAACCAGCTCGACGCCGTCGCGGCGACGCGACCCGTGCCCGACGACTGACGCGCAGCGCGTAGATGCTCGCAGCGGGACTCGCGCTCGCCGCCGCCGCGTCGTGGGGGATCGGCGACTTCCTCGGCGGCCTCAAGAGCCGCACCCTCAACCCGATCGCGATCCTCGTGGTGGCGCAGCCGATCGGAGCGGCTGCGCTGGCGATCTGGGTCGCTGTCCGCGGAAGCGGGCCGCCGGATGCGGCCGTTCTCTGGGCCGCTGTCGCCGCGTGCTTCGGCACGGTCGGGCTGGTCGCGTTCTACCGAGGGATGGCCGCCGGCGCGCTCAGCATCGTCGCGCCGATCGCCGGAGCCGGCGCCGCGATCCCGGTCGTGTGGGGGCTCCTTCGCGGCGACCATCCGAGCGCCTGGCAGGAGCTCGGCTTCCTCGCGGCGTTCGTCGGAGTCCTGCTCGCGTCGTTCGAGCGGCAGCCGGAAGCGGCCCGACTGGCGGCAGGGGCCGGCTGGGCGGCGCTCGCGATGCTCGCGTTCGGCGGCTACTACATCCCGATGCACGCTGCGAGCCACGACGACTTCCTCTGGCCCTCGTTCGTCTTCCGGCTCACCTCCACGACCCTCGTAGTGATCGCATGGCTCGTCCTGCGACCGTCACGGGCTCGGCGTGGCGACCTGCCCGCGCTCATTTCGATCGGCTTCCTCGACACGGGCGGCAACGTCTTCTTCGCCGCCGCCTCCGGTCACGGCCTCGTCAGCGTCGTTTCGATCCTGGCGTCGCTCTATCCGGTCGTCACGGTGCTGCTAGCACGGGCGATCCTGCAGGAACGGGTCCACCGATCACAGGAGCTCGGGATCCTGCTCGCGCTCGTGGGGATCGTGTTGATCTCGGCGGGCTAGAGCTCGGCGACGCGGCGGTCGATCTCGTCGCGGAGGAGCCGGACGTCGTCGAGGGACATCGCGAAGGGATCGGGCAGGTTCCAGTCGACGTACTCCTTGCCCGGAAGCACGGGACACGCGTCACCGCAGCCCATCGTCACGACGATCTCGGCCCAACGCACGTCGTCGTCGGAGATGGCCTTGGGCTTTCGGCCGGACACATCGATGCCCACCTCGGCGAGAGCGTCGACAACGGTGGCGTGCAGCGCCGTCTCCGGGTGCGAGCCGGCCGAGCGCGCCTCGCCGCCGCGCCGCTCGTACAGCGCCTGCGCCATCTGCGACCGGCCGGCGTTGCCGATACAGACGAAGTACGCGCGCTTCACCAGGCGACGGCGCGTTCGCGCGTGACGAGCACCCCTTCGGGCGACGGGCCGCCGCCGATTGCGAAGGCGAGCTGCTCCATGGCCTCCGGCACGAGCCGGTAGAAGGTCATGGTCCGGTAGCGACGAGCGACCTCGATCAACCCGGCCTCCCTCAACACCTTGAGGTGGTGTGAGACCGTCGGCTGGGAGAGCCCGAGCGGCTCCGTGAACTCGCAGGTGCACACCTGGCCCTTGCCGGCCAGCCGGTTCACGATCGCGACGCGGGCCGGATCGGCGAGCGCCTTGAAGCGGGCGGCGAGCGCCTCGGCCTGCTGCTTCGGCAACGGCGGCGCGCCGGGTGCGCAGCAGGGTTGTTCGAGGACACGGAGCTCTTTCATTGACGTTCATCAATGTATCAGCTAGCGTCGCTCTATCGACATCCGTCGATGAAAGGAGGTCGACGTGGCGAAGTGCGACTGCGGCTGCGACTGCGATTGCGATTGCGAGGGCGGTTGCTGCTGCTGACGTCTCCGCGGGCCCGGCATCCGTCAGATGCCGGGCCCGCCCTCACACGTTGAAGCGGATGTTGAGGACGTCGCCGTCCTCGACGATGTAGGTCTTCCCTTCGAGCCGCTGGACGCCCCGACGCGCAGCTTCCGCACGGGAGCCTGCGTCGACCAGCTCGTCCCAGCCGATCACCTCGGCTCGGATGAACCCGCGGGCCATGTCCGAGTGGATGGTCTCCGCGGCGTCGAGCGCGGTCTGGCCGTGCCGCAAGGGCCAGGCCCGGGCCTCGGTCTCGGAGGCCGTGAAAAACGAGATCAGGTCGACCGCCTCGAACAGCCTCCGTGTGACCTCCCCGAGCGCGGCCGGCCCGTCGCGAAACTGCGCAGCCTCTTCGTCCGGCAGCTCGGCGAGCTCGGCCTCGAGCTTTGCGTCCAGGGCGTCAGGGCCGTTGCGGACGTCGATCAGGGGCTTCGTGGTGAGCGGCTCCAGCTCCGGCGGCAGCTCGCCTGGCCATTCGGACAGGGGCCGCTCGGACTCCAGGTGCGCGAGCACGCGCTCCACCTGAGCGACCTCCTCTCGAAGCTTCGGGTCGCCCGACTTCGCCTGCTTGCGGACGCGCTCGAGCCGCCGCTCGACGTGGTCGCGGTCGGCGACGAGCAGCTCGAGCCGGAGGGTGGCGAGATCGTCGTCCGGGTTGCTCATCCCGGACCAGGCGTCCAGGACGACGAGGAGTGCGTCCACCTGCCGCAGGTTCCCGAGCAGCTGGGCGCCCGTACCCGGTACGTCGACGACGCGCAGGGCCGCCGGCGTCACCTTCTTCGCGTCCTCGACGGCCGCGACCCGGGGCAAGCGCTCGTCCGGGATCGCCGCCATACCGACGTTTTCCCTACCTGGGACGCCCGGGCCGGCATGGGTGAGCGCGCGAAAGAGGGTCGTCTTGCCCGAATTCGGCAGGCCGACGATCCCGACCGCTAGAGCCAGCCTACGGCTCCTGTGCAGACGAGCCGACGTCCCCGAGCTGCCGCTGCAGGGACGCGAGCGCGCGGTGCTGGAGTGACTTGATCGCACCCTCCGTCTTGCCGAGGATCGTCGCCGCCTCGCCGTTCGAGAAGTTGAAGACGAACTTCAGCGTCAGCACCTGCTGCTGCTCCGGCGAGAGGTTCTCGATCAGCTCGAGCATGCTCCGCCGCCCGATCGACTCGAGCGCCTCCTCCTCGGCGGCGCTCTCCTCGGGAGGCTCCGGCTCGGGGACCTCCTCCTCGGGCTGCCAGCGCCGAACGGCGCGGAAGTGGTCCATCGCCAGGTTGTGCGCGATCCGGAAGAGCCACGCCGAGAACGGCGCCGACCGCCAGCGGAAGCGCCCGATCGACTCGAGCATCTTCAGGAACGTCTGCGTGGTCAGGTCCTCGGCGTCGTGGCGGTTGCCGACGCTCAGGTGCAGGTAGCTGTAGATGCGATCGAAGTGGAGCAGGTACAGCTCCTCGAGCGCGCTGCGCTCGCCCTGCTGGGCGCGGTCGACGAGACGCCGAACCTGCTGCGACGTCGCCGTCGGCCGCACCGCGGTGTTCCCGCCGGTCTCGTTCGCCATCAGGCCAGGAATGCCCGGGGCGGAGCCTCCCGTAACTCCGGGGGTCAGGCGCCGCTCGTGAAGCCGAGCCGAGCCTCGCGTGTGAACCGCTTCACGTAAACGACCCGCCGAAGGGGGACGGTGTAGCGGCCGTCGTCCGCGTCGAGTTGCAACGCCCCGTCCCGGTCGCCGGACAGGGCCTGCTCGAGCTCGTCGGCGGACGCGCTCGTGATCCGCGCGCCCATGATCTGGCCGCCGTCGAAGCCGATCTCGACGACCACGCGTTCGTCTTCAGCCATTCGCGACCAGCTCCGCGAGGACTCCGTCCAGCGCGTCCGGGTGCAGGAAGGCGACCTGGAGGCCGAACAGCCCCTCGCGCGGCGTCTCGTCGACCAGCTCGACCCCTTTGCCCGCGAGCTCCGCCAGCGCGCCGCCGACGTCCTCGACCTCGTAGGCGACGTGGTGCATGCCGGGCCCGCGCTTCGCCAGGAACTTCCCGACCGGGGTCTCGTCGCCGAGCGACGCCAGCAGCTCGACCCGGCCTTCGCCCACGCGGAGCGAGGCCGCCTCGACGCCCTGGTCGGGCACGGTCTCCCGGTGCTCGAGCCGCGCGCCGAGCACGCGCTCGTAGGTCGTCACCGCCTCGTCGAGGTCCTCGACCGCGACGCCGAGGTGGTGGATGCCGCGCGGCTCCATCGCGCGCGATGCTACCTGCGGCCGCTCGGCCGGAAGCGGGAGGCCCGGGGGGGCGCTCTACACTCTCGCCGATGCTCGCGATCCCACCCCACTTCGAGCCGGAGCGCGTCGGCGATCTCCGGCGCGTGTCTTACGAGCGACTCGCCGCGGGCGCGGCGGAGTGGGCGCGCGAGCATTCCGTTTCGCCCGCGGGCGAGGACGACTTCCGTCTCTGCCTGCTCGCGGTTGATGTCCAGAACACCTTCTGTCTGCCCGACTTCGAGCTCTTCGTCGCCGGCCGCAGCGGCACCGGAGCGGTTGACGACAACCTCCGTCTGTGCGAGTTCGTGTACCGGAACCTCGATGCGATCACGTCCATCATCCCGACGCTCGACACACACCACGCGATGCAGATCTTCCACGCCGTCTGGCTCGTGGACGCGGGCGGAAACCACCCGGCGCCGTACACGCTGATCACCGTCGAGGATGTGGAGTCCGGCCGCTGGCAGGTGAACCCGGCAGTCGCGCCGAGCGTCGGGAGGGACCGCGAGTATCTCGAGCGCCACCTCCGTCACTACACGCGCGAGCTCGCGCGGGGCGGGAAGTACGACCTGACGGTCTGGCCCTACCACGCAATGCTCGGCGGTGCCGGCCATGCGCTCGCTCCGGCGGTCGAGGAGGCGATCTTCTTCCACACCGTCGCTAGGCGCGCGCAGCCGCAATTCGAGATCAAAGGCGAGAATCCGCTGACCGAGCATTACTCCGTTCTCGGGCCGGAAGTGACGACGGGCCCGGACGGTGACGAGATCGGGCACATGAATTGGGACCTCGTCGACCGGCTGCTCGAGTTCGACGCGGTCGTGATCGCGGGGCAGGCGAAGAGCCACTGCGTCGCGTGGACGATCGACGATCTGCTCGAGGCGCAGGGGCGCGAGCGGCAGCTCGCCGAGCGGGTTTACCTGCTCGAGGACTGCACCTCGCCCGTCGTCGTTCCCGGCGCCGTCGATTACACCGACGAGGCCGATTCCGCGTTCGCGCGCTTCGCCGAAGCCGGAATGCACGTCGTCCGCTCGACCCAGCCGATCGAGTCGTGGCCGGGCATCGCCGCGTCGGCGGCGGCCTAGAAGGTCAGTCCACGAGCTCGAGGCGCTCGTTCGGCCTGAACCTGCGGCCGGCCTTCGCCGATGGGCGTCCGTCCGTGAGCACGACGTCGCCGGTGAAGTCGTTCGAGCCGCGGATCAGCGACGAGCCGACGCCGTAGGAGTCGACCGGGACGCCGCGGGACTCGAACTCGCGGATCTTCTCTGCGTCGAACCCGCCGGAGACGACAATCTTGACCGCCTCGAACCCGTCGCGATCGAGGGCATCGCGCACCTTGTGGACGAGCCGTTCGTTGACGCCGGTGGGCTTGAAGTCGCCCATCTCGTCCCACAGCGACCGATCCACGAGCGTTTCGGAGGTGTCGAGCCGCACCCCCCAGAGCCGCGGCCCGAGCGCGCGCGCCACCTCGAGCGCCGTGGCCACGGAGTCGTTCTCGAAGTCGACCAGGACCGTGACGTTCAAATCGGCCGGCGCCCACTCGGCGAACTTCGTCGCCGCGAGCACGGTGTTGCCACCGTAGGCCGAGATCAGCGCATGCGGAACGGTGCCGACGCCCTTGCCGCCCCACCAGGAGGCCTGCGCGTCGGACGTGACCCCGATCGGGGCGCCCACGATCTGCCCCGCCACGTGGGCCGCGTAGCCGTCACCCGTCTGCACGCGATGGTGGTCGTGCCGGGCCGGCATGAAGATGATCGGCTTCCCGTTGGCCGCCTCGAGCACGCGGACGACGTTCGTCGTGATCAGCGTCCGCCGCGCGAGCACGCCGAGGTAGAGCGTCTCTAGGTGAGCGAACGCCGCGTAGTCGCCCTCGATCGTCAGCACCGTCTCGTACGGGCTGATCGCGTCGCCGTCGTAGAGCGCGTGCACGGTCAGGCCGTCCCAGTCGTGGGAACAGAGCTTCAGGATCGCGATCGCCTCGTCCATCCCGCCCAGGAACGAGCTGTTCTTCTGGAACACCTGCATCACGACGCGCGGCCGGCGCCCATCCTCCTGCAACGTCTCCCGCGCGTGGTTGAAGTAGGCGTCGGTGTAGTAGCCCTCCCGCATCTTCTCGACCGGGAGCTCGAAGACCTCGGGCGAGAGCCGCCGCCTAGTCCGTTCCCTAACTTCCATCCTGTTCGAGCGCGAGACAGGCGGCGAGGGCAGCTTCGGCGACCTCGAGCTGCTCGGGAGTCGGCTCTTCGGTCGCGAGGCGGTGCTGCAGCTCGTGGCCCGGCTTCGCGAGGGCGCGGGCGACGACATGGTCGGGGTGCCGGACCATCCACGTAAAGATCTCGGTCGCGATGGCGAGAGCGCCGAGCTGCGCCGCCGCTCGAGCCGGGCCGCGCAGCTCGTATGGCGCGCGCGTCGCCAGCGCGCCGCCGACGGCCGAGCTCACGAGCAGCGGGCCGAGGATGTGCGAGCCGCAGCGCTCGTGCTCTTTTGCCCTCTTCTCGCCGTGCTCGTACGACCCGATCGAAATGTGCTCGGCGCCGTGGTAGGCCGCCACCTCGGAGCCCCGGACGGCCAGCGCAGCGGGCGCGACCGACAGCGCGCCTGCGAGGAGCTCCTGCGCGAGCGGTCGTAGCCGCGATGTCTTGACGAGCCGCGCCGCCGCCGCGCTCCCGACCATGGTCGCGAGCACGCGGGGCCTCTCGAAGGGCAGCCGGGCCTCCGGCAACCGGCGGCGCGCCTCCGGCAAGAGAAGGAGCACTTCGG
The DNA here is from genome assembly GCA_046725655.1 of Actinomycetota bacterium. Taxonomy (GTDB): domain Bacteria; phylum Actinomycetota; class Thermoleophilia; order Gaiellales; family Gaiellaceae; genus 13-2-20CM-68-14. Next base: position 32,422 of record JBKOYZ010000021.1, read on the forward strand.
CGAGGCGCGCGGGGCCGCGGAGCAGCGGCTGGGCCACCGCGGCAGCTCGGAACCGCTTGTACTCGGACTCGACCCGAAGGTAACCGTCCGGCGTCCGCACCGCGCACGCCCACGCCGTCGGCCCGTGCACGAGCACGCCGTTCGCGAGCGCCATGCCCCCTAGCCTGATCTTCTCGTCGGGCATGGTCGAGAGCCTAGCCTGCGGAATCGAGCTGGCCGCGATAGGGAGCCTGAGCCGGCCGGCCGAACGGTGCGTACGCCTGCTTCGGGTCGGGGGTCTCCGTCTCGACGCCGGCCCCGTGCTTCAGCGCAACGTCGTCGACCGGATAGACGATCTCCTCCTGCTCCGGACGGCGTCCGACTGCGAGGATCGCGCAGGGACCGTCGCCCGCGCCGACGAAAACATGGTTCGTCCAGGGCGGGCAGTGGACGAAGTCCCACGCCGTCAGACGGCGTTCCTTTCCCTCGACGAGCAGCAAGCACTCGCCGAAGAGGACGAGAAAGTCCTCCTGGGCGTTCTCGCGGTGGTACATGCACGACGGCTGGCCCGGCTCGAGGACGCCGATGTTGATCCCGAGCTCCGTGAACCCGGGCTCGCCCTCGAACACCGTCCCCGACCCGAACGTCTCGTGCTCCAACCAGCGCGCTTCCTTCGCGTTCACGACGAACCAGCCTTCTCCCTTCGGGACGAGGCCGGCATCGGTCTGCTCCAGCGAGGCTTCAGGAACCATCTCGACCTCCGATCTCGCGGGCGACATGTCGCAGGAACCGTACGCCGAGCTCGAGGTCGTCCACTGCGATGCGCTCGTCGGCCGAATGGACGAGGCGTGCCATCAGCTCCGGGTCCATCGCGCGGGTGGGGAAGAAGCCGTAAGCGACGGTGCCGAATGCCACCCGCAGCCAATGGCTGTCGGTGAAGCCGGCCAGACAGACCGGCGCCAAGCGCGCTTCCGGCTCCTCCTCGGCGACGAAGGCGGCGATCGCATCCCAGAGCGGCGTCCCGAGCGGCGAGCGCGTTCCGCCCTGGGCCTCGAGCCACTCGAGGTCGTAGTCGCCGCTGCCGAGTGCGTCGCGCAGAAGAGCCTCCGCCTCGGCCGGCGTCTGGCCGGGAAGCAACCGGCAGTCGCAGATGACCTGGCAGAGCGCCGGGATCACGTTGCGCTTCTGCGACCCCGAGATCATCGTCGGCGCGACGGTCAGCGTCAGCAGCGGCTCGATCAGCTCCGAGGCGAGCGGGTGAACCTCACGGGCGGCGCCCAACGCCTCGTCGGGCGTCACGTCCTTGCCCACGAGCAAGCGCATGAACGCGCTCACCTCCGGCTCGAGGCGCGGCGCGGCTCGGAGCGCGGCCAGGCGCTCGATCAGGTGAGCCGCCTTGGCGAGCGCGTTGTCGGCGATCGCGGGCATCGACGCGTGCCCGCTGCGCCCGTGGACAGTCAGGCGAAACGGCGCGCTCATCTTCTCGGCCGTCGAGCAGAGGTAGAAGAGGCGGTCGCTGCCGAAGTCGACGCGGTCTCCCGCACCCTCGTTGATGCAGTAGTCGGCACGGACCGCCTCGGGATGCTCACGGCAGAGCCACGGCAGGCCGAAGTCGACCCCGACCTCCTCGTCCGCGGTCGCAGCGAAGATCAGGTCCCCGGCCGGCTCGAACCCTTCGCGCGCAAGCGAGGCGATCGCCACGGCGTTCGCCGCGACCTGGCCTTTCATGTCGAGCGCGCCGCGGCCCCAGATTTCGCCGTCCCGAAGCTCGCCCGACCACGGGTCGAGCCGCCACTCACCGGGATCGGCGAGCACCGTGTCCGTATGCGAGAGCAGCAGCAGTCGCGGCCCGTCGCCGGCGCCGGGGATCCGCGCGACGAGGTTCGCACGCTCCGGCACCTTCGCGTAGAGCTGGGAGCTCACGCCGCTCTCGGCCAGGTAGTCACGCAGGAGCTCGGCCGCGGGCGTCTCGTTGCCCGGCGGGTTGACCGTGTCGAGACGGATCAGCCGCTGGAGGAGGTCGGTCGCCTCCTCGCGCAGCGAGACCGTCGCCATCAGCGCCGCCGGCCGAGCACGAGCAGGTAGCGGCGCGGCTCGGAGACGCCGTTCTCGGTCCGGAAGCGCTGCCAGTACTCGACGGCCGCCGACCGAAGCTCGTCGGCGCGCGGCGGATCGAGCGAGCCGACCAGCGCCCTGACCGGCGGCGCCCCGGTGCTCGTCACCGTCCAGGCGGCCTCGGGCGACTCGGCCTCGAATCGCCAGACGCGCTCCACGATCTCGAGCTCGAACGAGTCGAGCAGCGCCTCCAGGCTCGCCGCCTCGCCCCAGCGAGCCGTCGGATCGTCCTGCTGCTCGTCGAGGAACCGGGCGAAGACGCTGTGCAGCCCCTCGTTCCGAACCCAGCCGGTGATGCCGAGGCGGCCGCCGGGCCGGCACACGCGGGCGAGCTCGCGCGCCGCCGCCTCCGCATCCGGCGCGAAGATGACGCCGAAGTTCGAGGCGACGACGTCGAACGAGGCGTCCTCGTACGGCAGCGCCTGCACGTCCCCGAGCGTCCAGGCCACGTCGAGGCCCGCCGCGGCTGCCTTCCCGCGAGCCAGGTCGAGCAGGGCCGGGGCGAGGTCGAGCGCAGTCACCTCTGCGCCGGCGCGCGCCGCGCGGAGCGCTAAGTCGCCGGTGCCCGTTGCCAGGTCCAGCCACCGCTCGCTCGGGTGCGGGTCGAGGCGCGCGACGAGCTCGTCGTGGATCGGCGCGAACCGTCGCGCGATCTGCTCGTAGTCGGCGCCGCCCCACATTGCGCCGGCGGCCGCAAGCTTCTCGTCGAGGTCGGTCAGCGGCGCGTCCCCAGCACGAGCAGGTACTCGCGGACGTGCGCGATCCCCCCGTCCGCCCTGTAGTTGTCCTCGAAGAAGTCGACCCAGGTCCGGTGGAACTCGTCGCGGCGATCGCCGAGGGAGTCTGCGAGCGCCTTTGTCGGTCCGTAGCTGGTCGAGAAGACCTGCCAGTACTCCTCGCCCGAGGCGGGGCTGTAGGTCGACACGTGCTGCTCGAGCTCGAGGTCGAAGGCATCCCCGAGCAGCTCCTCCACGTGTTCGCGGCGGCCCCAGTCGAACGGCACGCCTGCGCCTTCGGGCGGCGGCGGCTGGAACGGCTTCATCATCGCGAACATCTTTCCGACGCCCCCTTCGGGCATCCAGTTCACGAGCGCGAGCCGGCCACCGGGCTTCGTCACGCGGGCGAGCTCGGACGCAGTCGCCTGGTGATCCGGCGAGAACATGATCCCGCAGGTCGAGTTGACGACGTCGAAGGACGCGTCGTCGAGCTCGCTCAGGTTCTCGCAGTCGCCCACGCGATAATCGATGTCGAGCCCCCGCCCTTGGGCCCGTTCCTTCGCCGTCTCGATCAGGGCGGGCGCGAGGTCGACCCCGGTGACGGTCGCGCCGGCACGTGCCGCCCGCTCGGCGATCGCGCCCGTGCCGCAGGCGAGATCGAGCCAATGCTCTCCTGGTTTCGGCTCCAACCGCTCAACCAGGAGCTCGTGGACGTCGGCGATCGTGTCCGTGACGTTCTGGTAGGGGCCCGATCCCCACATCGTGCCGTGCTTCTGCTTCAACTCCTCGAACGCCATTCGCTTCCTCCTTCCGCCCGCCGGAGAACGTCAGGAACTGGGCCCACCCTGTGCGCCGACGGCTCCGCGTAGTCCTCGTCGGCCACGCGAAGAGCATACTTCGGCCGTGGCCGACCTCTTCTCGGACGCTGCCGGCCGGCGGCTGCCGGACGTGGCGCCGCTCGCGTTGCGCCTGAGGCCGACGACGCTCGACGAGTTCGTCGGCCAGGAGCAGATCCTCGGCGAGGCCTCGGCGCTCCGGCTGGCCATCGCGGAGGACCGCGTCGGCTCGATGATCCTCTACGGGCCGCCAGGCAGCGGCAAGACGACGCTCGCGCGGATCGTCGCGCACACGACGGGCGCGTGGTTCGAGGAGCTTTCGGCGGTCTCCGCCACCGTGAAGGACGTCCGCGACGTGCTGGCCGCGGCGCGGGAGCGACTCGGGGCGACCGGGCAACGGACGATCCTCTTCCTCGACGAGATCCACCGCTTCAACAAGGCACAGCAGGACGCGCTCCTGCCGGCGGTGGAGGAAGGGCTCGTGACGCTGATCGGCGCCACGACGGAGAATCCCTACTTCGAGGTCAATTCGGCGCTGCTCTCGCGCACGCAGATCTACGAGCTCGAGCCGTTGTCGGACGGCGACCTCGAGACCGTCGTCGGCAGGGGGTTCGCCGCACTCGAGCTCGGGCCCGATGACGAGCTCGTCGCTCTGATCGCCCGCCGGGCCGGCGGCGACGCGAGGAACGCGCTCAACATCCTCGAGCTCGCGGCCCAAACAGCCACGGCCGAGAGGGAGCCGCTGACGGCCGGGCACATCGAGGACGCGGCGAGGAAGCGGCCGCTCGTCTACGACAAGGGCGGCGACGCCCACTACGACTTCGTCTCCGCGTTCATCAAGTCGATGCGCGGCTCCGATCCCGACGCGGCCGTCTACTACCTGGCGGCGATGCTCGAGGGCGGCGAGGACCCGCGCTACCTGGCGCGGCGGATGATCGTGCTCGCATCCGAGGACATCGGCAACGCCGACCCGCGCGCGCTGCTGGTCGCCGTCGCGGCCGCACAGGCGGTCGAGCACGTCGGTCTCCCTGAGGCGCGCCTGAACCTGGCGCAGGCGGCGATCTACCTCGCCCGGGCGCCGAAGTCGAACGCGAGCTACACGGCCATCAAGGAAGCGGCCGGCGACGTGCGCGAGCACGGCCACATCCGGCCGCCGGACGAGCTCCGCGACGCCTCGTACTACGGCGCGAAGAAGCTCGGCCGGGGTCAGGGGTACATCTACCCGCACAGTGACCCGGCAGGGTTTGAGGTCGAGCATCTCCCGGAAGAGTTGCGGGGTCGCAAGTACTACCGACCGAGCGGATCAGGCGAGGAGGAGGCCGAAGATGGCGATTGAGCGAGAAGCACATGCAACATGGGAGGGCGATCTGCGGAACGGGTCAGGGCGGTTCGACCTGCGCTCGAGCGGCTCGATGTCCGGGCAGGAGGTGACCTTCGCGTCGCGCTTCGAGCAGCCCGGCGGCAAGACGAGCCCGGAGGAGCTGATCGCCGCCGCCCACGCCACCTGCGTCTCGATGGCGCTCGCGAACGGCCTCGCCCAGGCTGGGCACCCGCCACAGAAGCTGGACACCGACGCGCAGGTGACCCTCGATCAGGACGACGGCGGCTTTTCGATCAAGGCGATCCGCCTGACCGTGCGCGGCCAGGTCGAAGGTCTCGACGAGGACGGCTTCCGCGCTGCCGCGGACGAGGCGAAGAAGAACTGCCCGGTCTCGAAGGCGCTCGCGTCGGTCCCTGACATCACTCTCGACGCCGCGCTGGCGTAACGCTCAGCCCGAGTCGCGCGCATCGAGCAGCCGTCGGGCGATGCGATCGCCCCAGTCGTACTCGCGCATCCGCGCTGCGGCCGCCTCGTTGTCGTAGGCGGTGCGACGGAGGTCGACCGCCCCGTCCTCGTGCCGTATCGCCCAGGCAGCGCGCGTATCGCCGTCGAGCGGCATGCCGACGCTTCCGGGGTTGACCAGATCGGTCTCGGCAGGCCCCGGCCGCCTGAACTGCAGATGGCTGTGACCGAAGACGACCTGGCGCTCCTTGATGCCGGCGAGCAGGCGCGTGTCCCCCTCGTCGGGCTCCGCGTGAAAGCTCTCCACGTCCGAAAGCGGCGAGCCGTGGCAGTAGAACGCGTCGTCGCGATCGACCAGCGTCGGCAGCCCGACGAGCGCGTCGACGTCCGCCGCCGGCAGCTGCGCGATCGCCGACGCGAGCGCCGCGAAGACGAGCTCGCTTTGCTCACGCGGAAGGTCCATCGGCGGGTCGACGAGCCAGCGCTCGCCGTTGCCTCGCAGCCAGGTCGCGTGCTCGAGGCGGCGAAGGCGCTCCAGTGTCCCTACCGGCCACGGCCCGAAGACGCAGTAGTCGCCGCCGAGCAGCCACTCGTCGACACCGGCCTCGGCCGCCTCGTTGAGCACCGCGTCGAGCGCGTCGAGGTTGCCGTGGACGTCGTAGAGGATCCCGAGCATCGTCAGTCCGAGCCGGTCTCGATCCGGTGCGCCGAGAACTCGCCGAACTCGCTGTCGAGCGCGCGGAATGCGGCCGCGGCGCGCTCGGTGTCGTAGTCGGTCCGCCGAAGCTCGAACTCGCCGCGGTCATTGCGGACGCCCCAGGCGGCGTTGGGCTCGCCGTGGCGCGGCGAGCCGACGCTGCCCGGGTTGACGAGCTGCGTCCCGTCGGGTCCAGGCCGCTCGAACTGAAGGTGGCTGTGACCGAAGACGACGATCCGGTCGCGAACGCCCGCGAGCAGGCGTTCGTCGTCCTCGCGCGGCTCGGCGTCGAACGATTGGTCGTCGGCGAGCGGCGAGCCGTGGACGTAGAGCGCGCCGTCGAGCTCGGCCTGGACCGGCAGCCCGTAGAGCCAACGCTGCTCCTCGGGCGAGAAGTCGTCGCGGAACCGCGCGTAGACGTCCATGACCTCGCGGATCTCGGGTGGCTCGAACAGCCAGCGCTCGCCGTTGCCGCGAATCCAGACGGCGCTCGGAAGCTCTCGGAGGCGCGCGAGCGTCTCGTTCGGCCAAGGGCTCGCCACGCCGTAGTCGCCGCCGAGCAGCCAACCGTCGATGCCGTCCGCCTCCCCGAGGACCGCCTCGAGCGCGGGCAGGTTGCCGTGGATGTCGTAGAGGAGGCCCAGCATCACGCTAGAGGATGCGGGCCCCCAGCGCGCTCGCAACCAGCTCCACGGCGAGCTTCGCGGTCTCGTTCTCCCGGTCGAGGATCGGGTTCACCTCGACGACCTCGAACGAACCAGCGAGGCCCGATTCGGCGACGAGCTCGAGCGCCAGGTGAGCCTCGCGGTAGGAGAGGCCGCCCCGGACGGGGGTACCGACGCCCGGAGCGATATCCGGATCGAGCGCGTCCATGTCGAGGCTGACGTGAACGAAGCCCGGCCCCGCGATGTGCGTCAGAGACTCGCGGATCACGCGCTCGACACCGAGCCGGTCGACGTCGCTCATCGTGTACACGTGGGCGCCGAGGCTCGACAGCAACTCGACCTCCGTCGGGTCCAGCGAGCGCACGCCGACGAGTGCCACGCGCTCAGGCAGGGCAGCCGGCAGCGTCCACGCTGGGCTCTCGAAGTCGGGGCCTGCAAGCCCCAAAGCGACAGCGAGCGGCATGCCGTGCACGTTTCCGGTCGGAGATGTCTCGGGCCGGTTCAGATCGCCATGGGCGTCGAGCCAGAGGACGCCGCCGGGCCCGAACGCGCGCGCGAGACCGCCGAGGGTGCCGATGCCGATCGAGTGGTCGCCCCCGAGGACGAGAGGGACGAGGTCGTCCGCCACCGACCGCCGGACCAGCTCGGCCACGCGCTCGCACGCCTGCTTGATCGCCGGGAGGAAGCGAACCCGCTCGCTCCCCACGGCGGTCGCCTCGGGGACGGCCCCTTCGACGTTGCCCCAGTCGAACACCGAGCGCCCCAGCCGCTCGATCCGCGCTGCGAGCCCGGCGTAACGAATGGCCGACGGGCCCATGTCGACGCCGCGCCGTCCGGCGCCGAGATCGAGGCTGGCCCCGATCAGCGCGACCGGCCGCCCGTCAGTTTGCCCCTCCACGGCTCGGGAAGGCTACCGTTCGCCGCCATGCGCGACTGCGGCCGTCACGGCATTCGCGTTGTGCTCGCAGACGACGACGGGACCTTCCTCGAGTCGCTGCGTGAGTTGATCGACCGTCAGCCCGAGCTGGGCGTCGTGGGAATGGCGGAAAACGGCCTCGAGGCAATCGAGCAGGTCGAGGAGCTGAACCCCGACGCCCTCGTGATCGACCTCCATATGCCGCTCCTCGACGGCGTCTCCGCGGTCGCACGGCTGCGAAACGATCACCCGAGCCTGTGCGTGATCGCGCTGACCGGCGACGAGGCGCCGGCGCTGCACGACGCGGCCAGGGAGGCCGGCGCGGACGGCGTCCTGCTTAAGACAGAGCTCGTCGGCGGGTTGGTCGAACGCCTCACGGGCGTCCGATCGCCCGCGTAGCTCGGCGTTTCGCGATGACGCGAGGTCGGCGCGTTCGGTCCCTCGCCGAGGCGGCCGCGTTCGTCGATCGCGTCGGTCTCGCGATCGTGTGGGGGAAGGCGGATCTCGTCCTTCCGTCGCTGTGGCACGAGGTCGGCGGCCCGGGCGCCGACTGGGCCGTCCGGGACGAGACCGGGAAAGCCGTCGAGTTCACGCCTCAGTTCCGACGCCTCTGGCGCTGGAAGGACGAGCTTCCGGAACAGCGACTCACGTGCGCCGGCCGGCACTTCGGCAGCGCCGCGTTCCTGATCGCCCCGCGGCTCCTCGCCTCCGCGTACGCCCTCACCGGGCGGTCGGGCACGCCGGACGATTTTCGTGAGGACGACCTCGAGCCGATCGAGTCGGAGGTCGCGGAGGCTGTCCGGGAGAACGGTCCGCTGACCGGCCCGGAGATCCGGCGTCTGCTCGGAGTCGCAGACCGCAAGGCGGTCGACCGAGCCGTGGCCCGCCTGCAACGCCGGCTCGTGCTCACGAACGCAGGCGCCGTGGAGCAGGCTCAGGGCTGGCGAGCGATCCGCCAGGACCTCCTCGCCCGCCGCTGGCGCAGGTTCGTCCGGCGACTGCCGGCAGAGGAGGAAGCGCGGCGCGACCTCGCTGTCGCCGTGCTCGAGGGCGTCGACGAGCTCTCAGCCGCCGACCTGGGCGGGACCCTAGGTTGGCGGCGTAAAGAGGCGGAATCGACTCTGGCGAAGCTCGTCGAAGCCGATCACGCCACCGAACGCGACGAAGACGGCATAAGGCTGTACGCCCCGTTCAGCCATTCGGCGCGAGCCTGATCATCGCCCCCACACGCGCGTGCGCCGCTCCGGCTGGTCGCCGCGGTTGAGGCCGACCGGCGCTACGCGAGACTCTTGGCC
>JBKOYZ010000140.1:0-34115 GCA_046725655.1 Actinomycetota bacterium
CCACCGGCGCGCAGTCGACGTGGAAGCTCCAGGACTGCAAGCCCTCGCTGCCGGGCTGGGAGAAACGCGCGATCACACGGCGCGCGCGCGTGAGACCAAGACGGCAGTGCATCCCGGTGCAGTCGCCTTGCCAGCCGAGGAAGCGAGTGCCGGCCGCCGACCGGACGCGCAACCGTACGCGCGTCCCATGGTCGTATCGCCAGACGCAGCGGGTGCGGCAATCCCTGCCGCCAGGCTCGGCGACGACGGTGGCCCGGCCCGAGACGACCACGCGCAGGAATTCGTCCGGCGCCGACTTGCTCGAGCGCGCGGAGATCGCAATGAGCAGCCCCGCGCCCACAGCGGCGGCCACGACGACAACCCGAAGCGATCGATGCCCCCTGATCTTGCGATTGTCGCCCGTCGGCGCTCCGTCCGCCAAGCGGCAGGCGGTGCGCTCAGGCCGTCGAGAGACCGGCCAGGTACGGCTGCCAGCCGTCCGGGATCTTCGGAGCGGCGAGGCGGATGAACAGCACGGGCGCCGGCGGGCGCGGCTTCGCGCGTAGCTCCATCGCCACCTCGTGCGGCAGTCGATCGCCCTTGCGCAGGTTGCAGGGCGCGCAGGAAGTGACGACGTTCTCCCAGACCGACTCGCCGCCCCGGCTCCTCGGGACGACGTGGTCGAGCGTGAGCCGGCCGCCTCCGTTGCCGCAGTAGACGCAGCGCCATTCGTCTCGGGCAAAGAGCGCCCGCCGCGAGATCTTCCGCTGCACCGTCCGCGGCACGCGCACGTATTGGACGAGCCTGATCACGTGTGGCCACGGGAACGTGCTGGTCGCCGAGTGCAGCGCCCGGTCGAGCTCCTCGATCACCTCTGCCTTGCCCTTGAACACCAGCACGTGGGCGCGCCGCACCGTGGTCACGTTGAGCGGCTCGTAGCTGGCGTTCAGCACTAATACCTGCTGCAAGACGCGAAAAGATTAGCGGCACGCGCCCCTGCCGAAGCGGCGCTATCTACCGCGACATCGCGCCCAAGGCGTCGCTTGCGATGCCGTCATGGAGGCCGGCCGGGCTTCGCCCGGGCGGCCGTCTTAACCCGGGCTGAAAAGAAACCGCCGAGAGCGGCTTACCGCGACATCGCTCGTTCCACGGCCTCTTCCTCCTCCGGCGAGAGCGCCACGGAGGCTCGGCCGTGATCGAGCTCCTTCATGTAGATCCGGGCGTAGTCGCGCCCCTGGATCGCGCTCACGACGATCCCGTTGCGGCCGCCGTCGAGCAACGCGATCGAGGCGGACTGGTGCCCGCCGGTGCCCTCGTACGCGTCATAGCGGACGATCGAGGTTTTGGAGAGCGCCTCGTCGACGCGCCTGTCGACCCGGGCGAGACCGGCGGCGACCTCGTCGACCGCCCGGTGAAGGTCGTCGATCCGGCCCTGGAGCGACACGGCGAAGTCGACGAGATCGTCCTTGCCGCCGCCGAGCATCACCTGCTGGGCCTCGCGCACACCCCGGAGCTTCCACCAGGCAAGGAACGCGAACAAGAGCGCGCCGCCTGCTGCAACGGCAGCGGCGATCGCGATCGCCGCAGTGGTCGCGTTGGAGAAGCTCATCGGCCGGCGAAATGTACTGCTGCGGAATCTACTGCGGCAGCGAGAAGATGACCGGGTACTCGGCCGTGTTGTTCGACGTGTTGTGCTCACCCGGGACAGGCGAGACCACCACCTTGATCTTCACCGGCGTCGTGAACTGCGGCGCGCCGATGTTTCGGAAGGTGACGGTCTTCTCCTCGCCCGGGTTGATGAACTGCACGACCTGCCGCTTCACGATCGGTTTCGGGCTCTGCTGGATCGTCAGCGTCACCGGAATGCGCACCTCGGGCGAGTCGCCGGAGTCCTTGATCGTGACCGCGAACGCGAGGTCGGTGGTCGCGATCACCGGCAGCTGGGTGGTGGTGGAGAGCTCGGTGCCGCGCGGCAGTGCTTTCGTCGAGACGATGTTCGTCCCGTGGAGGCCGCCGGGCCTCACACTCACGCTGCCGCCCCGGAGACGACCCACGAACGAGTTGAGCGAGCTTGCGGAGTAGAAGTCCGGCGTCTGCACGAAGTTCGAGTCCGGGACGCGGACGTCGCCGACCCCTTGCTGCTGGAGGACCTGCTTGGACGGGTCCTTGAAGCTGTCGTCCCAGACTACGTCGCTCGTGATCAGACGGAGCGCCGGCACCTCGACGGCCGCGCCGGCGCCGGTCGTGCTTTTGCTTTTCAGCACCTGGGCCAGCGCATTCGAGATACCGACGATGCCGCTGTAGCGGTACTGCAGCGCGTCGAGCAGCCGGCTCTGCTCCTCGCGCAACCGTCCCGGCGGGTCGATCTTGCGCGCCGCGTCCTCGTCCTGCTGTGCGTCGCGGGCGAGCCCTGCGAGCCGCTGCTGGAGCACCGTGGTCTTGATGCCGGGCTGCGTCAGGACCGAGGCCAGCCTCCGGCCGACCGATTGAGAGTGCGCCGCGACCTGCGAGACGTCGTTCATGTAGTTCTCGTACTTCGAGTGCTTGCTCGAGGACTGGCAGCCCTGAATCGCGTAGACGAGGAGCACCACGATCACGATCGCGAAGGCGACCAGGCCGACGAGCCGCAGCAGGGGCGTCAGCCCGTGCGGAGTCCGCATCGGCGGCCGCGGACCCCCACGCTGCGGAGGCCGCTCCGGCCGCGCTGCTTCCCGCGTCTCCGGCTCCTCGAAGAAGTCGAACTCGATGTCGGTGTCTCGTTCGGTCATAGCGTTCGCAAGCAGGGAAAACCGGGCCCACTGTAACCGCTGGCTCGGCTCGCAAAGGCTTTTCCCCTTCGGCGCCGAAACGAGCGCGCGTGTCCGAAGCGGCGGTTGCAGTCGCGCCGAACGAGCTCGTCCTGGGGCGCTATCGGCCCCTGCAGCCGCTGGGGAGCGGCGGTTCCGGCTCGGTCTGGCTCGCGCGAGACGAGCCGACGGGGGTCGAGGTCGCGCTGAAGATCGTTCCCCGCGAGGGAAAGGCGGCGTCGCGGGCCCGGCGCGAGGCCTCGGCGGCCGCGCGGCTCCGGCACCGCGGCTGTCAGCGCGCGTATGCGCTCGCGCGGGACTCACGGCACGTCTACATCGCATACGAGTACGTACCTGGAAGAACCCTCCGGGAGGCGCTCCGCGCGGGTAAGGTCGACGACGCTGCCGCGCTCGAGGCGGCGGCACAGGTCTGCGAGGTGCTCGCCCATGCTCACGCGCATGGGATCGTGCACCGCGACGTGAAGCCGTCGAACGTCCTCCTTGCCGACGAGGACGAGGTCTCCGTCCGGCTGCTGGACTTCGGCCTCGCGCGAATGGACGGCGAGGAGACGCTGACCGCCGCCGGCGACGTTCCCGGCACCCTCGCTTACATCGCGCCCGAACGGCTGCGGGGGAAGGAATCCGGCGCGCCCGCGGACGTCTGGGCGGTAGGCGTCCTGCTGTGGGAGGCGCTCGCCGGCTGGCACCCGTTCTGGAAGGGGTCGCTGCTCGAGACGGCGCGCCGGATCGAGTCGGGGGCGGCCAGCCTCGGACGCGCGCGGCCAGATCTGCCGCGGCCGCTGATCGCGCTCGTCGACCGCGCGCTGGCGATCGATCCCGCCCGCAGGCCTACCGCGCCCCGCCTCGCGGCCGCGCTGCGGGCGACGAGCCATCGGCGGGAGCGCCGGCGACGCTCGCTTCCGCGGCTGGCGGCGCCACCGGTAGAGCGCTACGCGCCCGCGGCCGCCGCCGGGCTCTTCAGCGGCGCGGCCGCTGCGGCGCTCCCCTTCTACCCGTCCGGGTGGCCGCTCGGGCTCGCAGCGGCGACGGTCGCAGTCACCCTCCTTCGGCCGCGAGCGGGGCTCGCATTCGCCCTCGCCGTCCCGGTCCTGCCGCTCGGCAACCTCTCCGCCGGTCTTGCGTGGGTCTACGCCGCCTTCGCGCTTCTTTGGCTCGCGCTGACGTGGCGCGACGCGCGCTCGGGCCTCTTCTTCGTCGCCGGTCCGCTGCTGGCGCCGCTCTCGCTGCTCGGGCTTTTACCGCTCGCGAGCCTGGCGGTGCGCGGCCGGGCTCGGCGTGCAGCGCAGGTGTTCGCGGCCGTCTGCCTCGCGGCCGCCGCTGCGGCGCTGCGTGACGAGCCGCTCCCGTTCGTCGGGGCGGCGGCAGAGCCGCACGCAATCGCGGGCGCCAACTCCCCCTCAGCCGTCGTCGGAACTCTCTGGCACGCGCTGGCAGCGCAGCCCGTGCTGCTGGCCGAAGCGTTCGTGCTGGCGGCTGCGGCGGCCGCTCTCCCGCTGGCGAACCGTCGTGCAATCGCCCCGTTCGGCGTCCTCCTGCTCGCGGGGATCGTCGCCCCCGACCCGGCGAGCGCGGACGTCGCGGTCGTCGCCACGATCGCGGCCACTTGCCTCGGGCTGGCCGCCAGGGGCGATAGTTAGACTCGTGCGCGGGGCATAGAACGCCCCTGCAATGACCGTACTCAGGAACATCGAAGCGAAAATCGAATCGCTGTTCGAGGGCGTCTTCGGCCGTGCATTCAGGACGAACGTCCAGCCGGTCGAGCTCGCCAGAAAGCTCGTCAAGGAGATGGAGGACCACCGCGTCATCTCCGTCTCGCGCCTCTACGTCCCGAACGAGTACAGCGTCTACCTGTCGCCCGGCGACCGCGAGCAGTTCGAGAGCTACGAGGAGTCCCTGATCGGTGAACTGGAGGAGTACCTGGCCGAGAACGCGCGCCGTGAGAAGTACGTGCTCCTTTCGCCGCCCAAAGTCCTGATGGAGACCGACGCCGACCTCGACGTCGGCGAGTTCGGGATCGCGACGCGGATGGTGCAACGTGGGCCGGAGGCGCCGGCCGAGGCGCCGGCGCCAGACGTCGAGCCCGGCGCGACGATGGTCTACAAGTCGAAGGTGCCGGAGACGGAGGCAGTCTCCGCGGAGGAGCTCGGGCTCGAGCGCGAGGTCGCGACCCTCACCGTCAACGGGACTCGGCACGAGCTGGGGAAGCGGCGCATCGTGATCGGGCGCTCGAAGGACTGTGACATCCAGCTCGCCGACCAGAACGTCTCGCGACGGCACGCCGAGGTGCGGCAGGAAGGCGCCGCCCACTGGTTGATCGACCTCGATTCCACCAACGGCACCGAGGTCAACGGGCGGCGGCTGAAGCGGGCGAAGCTGCGGCCCGGCGACACGATCAGGGTCGGGTCGACCGAGCTGGTCTTCCGCCGGGAAACGGTGACGTAAGTGCTCGCCTCGATCGCGGTCGAGGAGCTGCTGCTCGTCCTGAAGATCGCCTTCGTCGTCCTGCTCTATCTCTTCATCTGGCGCATCGTGCGGACGGCGAGCAAGGATCTTCGCGTGCCGCAGGAGAGCTTCATCCTCGCCCCGAGCCAGGCGGCGCGCGTCCCGCGCGAGGAGGCGCTGCGCGTCGACGCGGGGCGGCTCGTCGTGGTCACGAGCCCCACGCTCGCACGGGGCGAGGAGCGTCTCCTCAACTCCGCTCCGCTGACGTTCGGGCGCGGGCCGCAGAACGACGTCACGCTCGAGGGTGACGACTACGCCTCGGCCCGGCACGCCCGGATCGAGCCTCGCGGCGACGGGGTCTGGGTCGAGGACGTCGGCTCCACGAACGGCACCTTCCTGAACGGCATCAAGCTCACGCGCGCGCGCAAGCTGTCCCCGGGAGACGTCGTCCGGATCGGCGAGACCGAGCTGAGGTTCGATCGATGAGGCGTTGTGCCGATGCCGGGGTTCGCCGATGAGCGGGATCGCACGGACCGGCTACGCGACGGACACCGGCAAGAAGCGCCGGCGCAACGAGGACGACTACGTCGTCGAGCCGCCGCTCTTCGCCGTCGCAGACGGCATGGGCGGCGCACAGGCGGGTGAGCTCGCCTCGAGCCTGGCGGCGGGCGCCGTGCGAGAGGAGGAGGAGGGCGACCTCGGCAGTGGGGAGCGGTACGTGGCCGAGCTGATCCAGGAGGCGAACCGGCGCGTCTACCAGCGATCGAGCGAGGATGCCGCCGCCTCCGGCATGGGGACGACGATGACGGTCGCCCTGGTTGAGGACGGCAACGTCGCATTCGGCCACGTCGGAGACTCCCGCGCCTACCTCATCCGCGGGGACCGGCTCGAGCAGCTGACGGAGGACCACTCGCTCGTCGCCGAGCTCGTCCGCACCGGCAAGCTCTCGCCCGAGGAGGCCGAGACGCATCCGCAGCGCTCGGTGATCACGCGCGCGCTCGGGACCGATCCGGACGTGGATCCCGACACGTTCTCGATCCAGGCAAAGACGGGGGACGTATTCATGATCTGCTCGGACGGCCTCAGCTCGATGGTCAACGACGAGGTCATCCTGCGCACGGTTGAGAAGCACCGCGACGACCTGCAGGCGGCCGCGAAGGCCCTGGTCCGCGCCGCGAACAAGGGCGGCGGCGAGGACAACATCACGGTCATCCTGTTCGAGATCGGCGAGTCGGTGGGTGAGCCGCTCGAGGAGACGGCGCGATATCCGACGCTCGCAGACGACGAGGACACGCTCGACGAGCTCGACCGCGTCCCGGCCGTCGACACGATGGTCGTCCCGCCCGGCGAGGCAGTGAGCATCACCGACGGAGGAGGCAAGCCCAAGCGGTCGCGCGCCCGCCTCCTGTTGGCGCTCGCGCTGATCCTGATCGCCCTCGCCGCGATCGCAGTCTCGCTGTGGATGGTGAGATGAGCCTTCGGAACCGGGAGCTGCTCAATCTGGTCGTCGTCGGCGCGCTGACGGCGCTCGGCTTCGCCAGCGTCTACATCGCGCGCCAGTCGGTGATCTCGACCGCCTCCCTCTCGTACGCCGCGTTCTTCCTCGGCCTCTACCTCGTCGCGCACCTGGTCGCGCGGTTCGCGGTTCCGTACGCCGATCCCTACCTGCTGCCGATGGCGGCCCTCCTGACCGCAGTCGGCGTGACCGAGATCTACCGGATCAACCCAGACGACGCCTTCAAGCAGGGCGTCTGGATCATCGTCGCCGTCGCGGTCTTCTCGGCCACGCTGTGGGCGCTGCGGCGCGACTACCGGCGGCTCGAGGGCTACAAGTACCTCTTCGGGCTCGGCGCGATCGGCCTGCTCGTGCTGCCGGCGCTGCCGCTGATCGGGACGACCGTCAATGGGGCCCGCCTGTGGGTGCACGTCGGGCCGCTGCAGTTCCAACCCGGCGAGATCGCGAAGATCTGCCTGATCGTCTTCCTGGCCGGGTACCTGCGCGAGAAGCGTGAGGTGCTGGCCCAGGGACGCCTGAAGGACTTCGGGCCGCTGCTCGTGATCTGGGGCGGCGCGATGCTCGTCCTCGTCGAGACAAATGACCTCGGCTCGGCGCTCCTCTACTTCGGGATCTTCCTGGCGATGCTCTACGTCGCTACCGGGCGTGTGCTCTTCACCGCGATCGGGCTCGCGCTCTTCCTCGGCGGCGCCGCCTTCGTCTACACGCAGGTCGCGCACGTCCACGAGCGGGTGACGATCTGGCTGCACCCGTGGACGGAGCACAAGGTGCACTGCGCGCTGAACGGCGGGGTCGCGCTGCGACAGGACTGCGGCAGCTACCAGCTCGTCAAGTCGCTCTACTCGGTCGGGAACGGCGGCTGGTTCGGAACCGGGTTCGGTAAGGGGACCTTCGAGACGACCGAAGGGAAGGAGCTGATCCCCTACCTGAAGACGGACTTCATCTTCTCCGCGCTCGCCCAGGAGCTCGGGTTGATCGGGATCGCCGCGCTGCTGCTCCTGTTCATGGTCTTCGTCGCGCGCGGGATGCGGATCGCGCTGCTGGCCGACGACGGCTTCTCGAAGCTGCTCGCAGCCGGCCTCACCTTCGGCTTCGCGCTGCAGACCTTCATCATCGTCGGAGGCATCCTGCGGCTGATCCCCCTGACCGGGATCACGCTGCCGCTCGTCAGCTACGGCGGCTCGAGCGTCGTCGCCAACTTCGTCCTGCTCGCAGGTCTGCTCCTGGTCTCCAACCGCGCCAACGCGCCGAGAGGTTGACGGCGTGAACCGGCAGATCACGAAGCTCGCCGTCGCCGCGCTGATCCTGATCTCGGCGCTGATCGTCGCGACCACGTGGTGGCAGACATGGGCGTCCGCGAGCCTGGCCGCGAAGCAGGACAACGCCATCCAGCGGGTGGCGCAGTTCCGGATCAAGCGCGGGCTTATCCGGGCGGCGGACGGCACGCTCCTCGCGACGAACGTCAGACGGCGCGTGCACGGCCAGACCCTCTACTTCAGGCGCTATCCCACCCGCGGCCTCTTCGCGCACCTCGTCGGCTACTCGACGCAGGTGCGCTCGCGCGCGGGACTGGAGCAGTCGGAGAACGCGTATCTCACCTCGTCGAATGCGAACCTCAGCACCATCCTCAACCGAACGCTCGACCGGCTGAAGGGCGTCACGATCACCGGCAACGACCTGATCCTGAGCGTCCGGCCGCGGATCCAGCGGGTCGCGATGCAGCAGCTCGCCGGCAAGTGCGGCGCGGTCGTCGTCATGAACCCGCGGACCGGCAAGGTCTACGCGCTCGCCTCGCAGCCGACGTACGACCCGAACCTCGTCGAGAGTCACTTCAACCGGATCAAGGCACCGGGAGCAGCGTGCCGGCCGGCCGCACCGCTGTTGAACCGGGCGACGAACGGCCTCTTCACGCCGGGATCGACGTTCAAGCTCGTGACGGCGTCGGCCGCCCTCGACTCGAACCGCTTCACCCCGGAGTCGCCGTTCGACGATCCCGGCTACTGCATCGAGTACGGCAAGCGGGTTTCGAACGCGGCCGCCCCCGATGGTCCCGCGGAGGCCTTCGGGCGGGTCACCTTCGCCCAGGGGCTCGAGCACTCGATCAACTCGGTGTTCTGCAACGTCGGCAAGAGCCTCGGCGCCGGCCTGATCCTCGACTTCTCGAAGAAATTCGGCTTCTACAAGGATCCACCGCTCGAGACTCCCGGCGACGAGAAGGCGCCGAGCGGCCTCTACGACCACGGCCGGCTGTTCTTCCCGCGACACCCGGACACGCAGGTCGACCCGGGCCGGATGGCCTTCGGGCAGGAGCGCCTGTCCGTCACGCCGCTGCAGATGACGATGGTCGCCTCCACGATCGCCAACGGCGGCGAGCTCATGCAGCCGCAGGCGCTCCAGCGCGTGGTCGACTCCGGCGGGCACACCGTCGTCCGCGTCCACCCCAAGAAGCTCGGCCGTGTGATGTCGCGCCGGACTGCGGGCGAATTGACGGACATGATGGTCGCGGCCGTCAACAGCGGCACCGGAACCGCGGCGCAGATCCCCGGTGTCCAGGTCGCCGGCAAGACGGGTACCGCCGAGACGGGCGCCCAGGGCGTCAACACGACCTGGTTCGTCGCCTTCGCCCCGGCGTATGCGCCGCGGGTCGCGGTCGCCGTCGCGCTCGAGAATCAGCACGGCTTCGGCGGCACGACCGCCGCGCCGATCGCCAAAGTGCTGATGCAGGCAGTCCTCAGTGGAGGGTCGAAGTAGTCAAGTCATGGCCGTTTCCGGCGACACGCTGATCGACGCCGTCTTCGACGGCCGCTACCTGATCGTCCGCAAGCTCGGCGCCGGCGGGATGGCGAACGTCTACCTCGCCGAGGACCAGGAGCTCGGCCGCCGGGTCGCGATCAAGATCCTCGACGACCGCCACGCCGCCGACGACTCGTTCATCGAGCGGTTCCGGCGCGAGGCCAAGAACGCCGCCGGCCTGTCCCATCCGAACATCGTCTCGATCTACGACCGCGGGGAGGCCGAAGGCACCTACTACATCGCGATGGAGTACCTCTCAGGCCGGTCCCTGAAGGAGTTGATCGTCAGCCGCGGCCCGACGCCGATCCGGATCGCGATCGACTACACGCGGCAGATCCTCGCCGCCATCGGGCACGCGCACCGCCACGGGATCATCCACCGCGACATCAAGCCTCACAACGTCGTCGTCGACGCGGACGGCCGCCTGAAGGTGACCGACTTCGGAATCGCCCGCTCCGGCGCCAGCCAGATGACCGAGGCCGGGTCGATCATCGGCACCGCCCAGTACCTCTCGCCGGAGCAGGCGCGCGGTGCGCCGGTCGACCAGCGCTCCGACCTCTACTCGGTCGGGATTGTCCTGTACGAGATGCTGACGGGGAAGGTCCCCTTCACCGGCGACACGCCGCTCGAGATCGCGATGAAGCACCTGTCCGAGGTGCCGGTGCCGCCGTCGGAGATCAGGCCGGAGGTTCCGGAGGATCTCGACCTCGTCGTCCTCCGCGCCCTCGCGAAGGATCCGGACGACCGCTACCAGACGGCCGAGGAGATGGACGCGGATCTCGGGCGTCTCGCGCGCGGCCTCGGCGTCTCGCCGGAGACTGCGGACGCCGCGACGGCCGTCCTCGCGGGCGCCGGGATCTCGGGCGCGCCGACGATCATCGCCCCGAAGCCGACCAAGATCGGACCCGCCGAGGCCCCGCCGCGGGCGCCTCCGGCCGCGTACTACGGCTACGAGGGGCCGCCGAGGCGCTCGCGGTCGATCTGGCCGTGGCTGCTCGTGCTGCTCCTGCTCGTCGGCGCCGGCGTCGCAGCCTGGTTCGGCTACGACAAGATCCGTGACCAGCTGAACGCGAACAAGCCGGTCGCCGTGCCGTACGTCGTCGGCCTGAAACAGCCCCAGGCCGAGGCGAAGATTCGCAACGAAGGACTGAGCGTCAGCGTACTCCACCACTCGAGCGAGAAATTCGAGCGCGGCATCGTCATCGCGCAGGACCCCGGCGGCGGCCAAAAGACCGACAAGGGCAACGCGGTGCGGATCACCGTCTCCACCGGCCGGGCGAAGGTGACCGTTCCCGACGTCGTCGGCGACACGCAGAGCGACGCGGTCGCGGCGCTCACGGCCGCGCATCTAGACGTGGTGACGGCACACGTCTATTCGTCGAAGGAACCTGACACCGTGACGGCGCAGAACCCGCCGGCGGCCAGCCGCGTGTTCCGCAATACGAAGGTCTACATCAACGTCTCGCAGGGCGTCCAGCAGATCGAGATCCCGAATGTCGTCGGCCAGCCCTATGCGAGCGCGCGCTCGACCCTGCTCGCAAAGGGCTTCAAGGTCGTCAAGCAAATGGTCGACTCGAATCAGCCGGCCGACACGGTCGTGTCGCAGTCGCCGTCCTCCGGCATCCGCGTGAGCGCCGGCACGACCGTGACGTTGAGCGTCTCGCGAGGCGCGACGGCGACCACGCCGGTGCCCGACGTCACGAATCAGGACGAGCCGACCGCGCGGGCGCTGCTCGAAGGCTCGGGATTCAAGGTCAAGGAGACCACGCAGGACGTCAACGATCCCAGCGAGGACGGAATCGTCCTCGACCAGACGCCGGTCGGCGGCAGCAACGCGCCGACGGGGTCGAAGGTGACGATCGTCGTCGGCAGCTACACCGGCGCGGTCCCGTGAACCGCCGTCTCCGGATCGCCGTCGTCAGCGGGGGCCGCTCGAGCGAGCACGACATCTCGGTCGCGTCGGCGCGCTCCGTGCTCGAGTCGCTGGATCCGGGGCGGTACGACGCTGTGACGATCGAGATCGACCGCGAGGGGAAGTGGCAGCTCGAGCCCGGCGAGGCGCGCTCCCTCCATCGCGGCGTCGCAGGTGAGATCGATGAAGGCGAAGGCCGCACCGCGGTCGAGACCTTGCCCGTCCCGACCGAAAGCGTGCCCGGGGCGCTCGCCGACGTGGACGTCGTCATCCCGGTCCTCCACGGCCCCTTTGGCGAGGACGGAACCGTCCAGGGTTTGCTCGAGCTCGCCGGAGTTCCGTACGTGGGCGCGGGCGTGCTCGGGTCGGCTCTCGCCATGGACAAGGACAAGTTCAAGGCCGTCCTGCGCGACGCCGGCATCCCGGTTACGCGGAACATCACCCTGCGCGAGGGCGACCAGCTGCGGAACCCCTTCGGCTACCCGGTCTTCGTCAAGCCAGCGCGGCTCGGCTCATCCGTTGGCATCACGAAGGTGCGCTCCGCGGATCAGCTCGCGCCCGCCGTCGAGTTGGCCTTCCGCCACGACGAGAAGGTGCTCGTCGAGGAGTTCGTCGCCGGGGTCGAGGTCGAGTGCAGCGTCCTCGGCAACCGAAACCCGATCGCTTCGCTCCCGGGCGAGATCGTCTCGCACGGGTTCGATCAGCCCGACTGGTACGACTACTCGGCGAAGTACGACGAGGGCGGGATGGACCTGATCGTGCCGGCACGAATCTCGCAGGAGCAGATCGAGACGGTGCAGCGGCTGGCGGTCGAGAGCTGCGTCGTCGCCGAGGTCGAGGGCATGGCGAGGGTCGACTTCTTCGTCCGCGAGCGCGACGGCCAGGTGGTCGTCAACGAGCTGAACACGATCCCAGGCTTCACGGCGACGAGCGTCTACGCGGAGCTCTTCGAGGCGTCGGGCATTCCCTACCCGGAGCTGCTCGATCGGCTCGTGGAGCTCGCGCTCGAGCGCCACGAGCGCCGCTCACGCCTGCGCTACTAGCGCGCTGTCACCTGCTACTAGCGCGCGGTCACCTCGTTCACGTGCACGTGCGAGTTGCCGCCGAGGTCGGTGACCCAGATCAGGAAATAGCGGCCGCCGCCGCCGAGATGGAAGGCCGTTTGTCCGCTGACCAGGCGTGACGAGGAGACGCGGTTGAACGGGCCCGTCGGAGAGTCGCCCGCCTTGATGACGGCGGTGAACCCGTCGGTGTCCGTCGTCACGGTCAGCGTCCTCGGGGAGACGGCCCGCCTTGCAGCGACGACGATGCCGACGCCGCCCTTGTCGAAGCTCGAGTACGTCTCGGTAGTCCAGTAGGTCGAGGGGTCGCCGTCCACGGCGTTCGGTGCCTCGGAGTCGTGCTCGGTGCCGTCCCCGAGCGGGTCGTAAGCCGTGGCCGTCGTGAACCGAACCGGCCCCGCCGGGCGAGGCGGCGAGCCTGCGGAGCTGTTGCCGTCGCCTCCGAGGAGAACGACGCCGACCAACCCGCCTGCGAGCGCGGCGAGGCCGACGCCGAGGAGCACCGCGGGCCAGATGAGGCGCCGCGTTTTCCGCGGGCGCCCGGCGGCGCGGGCCGGCGCCGGTGGCACGGGAGGCACGATCACCGTCGCGCCTTCGGCACCGTCCAGCTCCGCGCGCCCCGCCTCGAGCTCGCTCGCGAACTCGGCCATCGAGCCGAACCGCTCCGTGTGATCTTTCGCCATCGCACGCTGGATCGCCCAGTCGAGGCGCAACGCCACGTCCTGCCGGAACTCGCGCACGCTTGGGACCGGGTCGTTCACGTGCCGCATCGCGACGGAGACGAAGTTGTCGCCCGGGTACGGCGCTTCGCCCGTGAGCAGCTCGAACAGCACACAGCCGAGCGAGTACACATCGGTCTGGTCGTCCACCGGCTGCCCGCGCGCCTGCTCGGGCGCGATGTAGTTGCCCGTGCCCAGGACCGTGCCGGTCAAGGTCATCCCGCCGACGTCGAGCGAGCGTGCAATCCCGAAGTCCGTCACCTTCGCGCGGCCGTCGGAGTCGAGCAGCACGTTCTGCGGCTTCACATCGCGGTGGACGAGCCCCTGGCTGTGGGCAAACGACAGCCCCCGAGCGACCTGGACGCCGAGGTCGACCACCTCGCGGACGTCGAGCGGTCCCTCACGCTCGAGCAGCTCCTTCAGGTTCTCGCCGTCGACGTACTCGAAGACGATGAACTGCCGCCCGTCCTGCTCGCCACGGTCGATGACCGTGACGATGTTCGGGTGCGTCAGCTGCGCAACCGCTCGCGCCTCCCGGCGGAAGCGCTCGACGTAGTCCTCGTCGCGGGTGTACTGCTCGTGCAGGATCTTCAGCGCGACGCTGCGCTCGAGCAGGCGGTCGCGCGCCCTGTAGACGCTCGACATCCCGCCGTACCCGACGAGCTCCTCGAGCTCGTAGCGCCCCGCGATCAGCTCCCCGACCACGGGGCTCAGGGTAGCCATGTGAGGAATGCCGTTACCTGCTCAGCGTCGCGTCGAGAGCCTCCTCCCAGACCGCCAGAGCCTCGTCGAGCTCGGCGTCCGAAAGGACGAGCGGCGTCAGGACGCGGATGCAGTTCGAGTAGATGCCCGACTTGAGCAGCAGCAGTCCGCGCTCGGCGGCTGCCGTCACGATCGCGGAGGCGGCCGCGGCATCCGGTTCCTTCGTGGCCGGATCCTCCACGAGCTCGATCGCCAGCATCGCGCCGAGGCCGCGGACGTCGCCGATACGCGGCCAGCGCTCCTGCCAGGCCTCCATCCGGGCGCGGATCGTCTCGCCGATCTGCGCGGCACGGTCGCAGAGCGCCTCCTCCTCGAAGGCGTCGAGGATCGCCAACGCCGCCGCCTGCGCCACCGGGTTGCCGACGTAGGTCCCACCGATTGCAGAGTCCGCCGGCGCGTCCATGATCTCGGCCTTGCCGATCACGCCCGAGAGCGGCAACCCGGCCGCTATCGACTTGGCGACCGTCATCAGGTCCGGCTCGATCCCGTAGTGCTCGGTGGCGAAGAGCTTGCCGGTGCGACCGAATCCGGTCTGCACCTCGTCGACGACGAGGACGATTCCGTGCTCGTCGCACAGGCGGCGGACGCCCTCGAAGAAGTCCGGCGGCGCCACGACGAAGCCGCCCTCACCCTGCACCGGCTCGATCACGATTGCGGCAACCGTCTCGGGCGCGATCTGCGTGATCAAGGCGCGCTCGAGCGCGGCAAAGGCATCGCTCGAGGCGATGCCGCGGTACTCGTTCGGGAACGGCACGCGATAGACCTCAGGCGCGAACGGGCCCAGGCCGGCCTTGTACGGGTGAGTCTTCGATGTCAGCGAGAGCGAGAGCAGCGTCCGGCCGTGGAACCCGCCCTCGAACGCGATCACGGCGGGGCGGCCGGTGAAGGCGCGCGCGAACTTGATCGCGTTCTCGACCGCCTCGGTGCCGGCGTTGAAGAACGCCGCCTTCGCCGGGGAGCGAAACGGCGAGGCCTCGATGAGTCGCTCGGCGAGGGTGACGTAGGTCTCGTAGGGGACGATCGTGAAGTCGGTGTGGGTGAACTTTGCAAGCTGCTCCTGCGCGGCTTCCACGACGCGCGGATGGGCGTGGCCGACGTTGAGGCAGCCGACGCCGCCGGTGAAGTCGATGAACGTGTTGCCGTCGACGTCGGTGAGCGTCGCGCCGCGGCCCTCCGCGATCACGACCGGCAGGAAGACCGACAACGGCTCGGCGACGACCCGCTCCTTGCGGTCGAGGATCGCCTGCGACTTCGGCCCCGGAATCGCCGTTTTGAGCTCGATAGTGCGCGTCACCGCCACGCCTCGACGATACACGAGCGCCCGGCCGAATGAATAGGTGCATAGGACCGATTCAGACGGAAATTCACCCTTGCGCCCGGTCGTTGGCAATCCGTATGGTGGCCGACTTATGACCGCGCTCGCGCACTTCGTCCTTCGCCACCGGCGCGCCGTGGCGCTTGCCTGGGTTGCGCTCACCCTGCTGGGCGCGTACTCGGCGAACGCCGTCTCGAAGCGATGGCTCGAGCAGTTCTCGATCCCCGGCTACTCGGCCTACGAGGCCAACCAGCGGACGCTGAAGACGTTCGGAACCGGCGAGAACGCGCCGCTCGTGCCCGTGTTCGTCAGCAAGGGCGACGTGACGAAGGACAAGGGCATCGCGAAGGCGATCGACGCCGCCGCGAAGGTGAATCCCGGCTCGCGCGTCGGCTCTTATTTCTCGACCGGCAGCGACGCCTACGTCTCGAAGGATCGCCACACGACCTTCGCGACGATCTACCCGCCGGGGAACCAGGGCTTCAACGCCAACCTCCACATCAAGACGACGCGCAACGCGCTCGAGCGGGCGACCCCGGCGGGCGTCCGCGCATACCTGACCGGGCGCGACCCGCTCTACGAAGCCTCGAGCGGGGGCGACAACAGCGGCCCGAGCGTGCTGACGGAGGCGTTGATCGGCGGCCTCGGCGCGATCGTGATCCTGCTCTTCGTCTTCGGGACGGTTCCTGCGGTTGCGATGCCGATCGCGATCGCCGTCGCTTCGATCCTGAACACGTTCACGC
Organism: Actinomycetota bacterium; assembly: GCA_046725655.1. Classification (GTDB taxonomy): domain Bacteria; phylum Actinomycetota; class Thermoleophilia; order Gaiellales; family Gaiellaceae; genus 13-2-20CM-68-14. The sequence continues at coordinate 16,050 of JBKOYZ010000140.1, forward strand.
TGATCTGGCTTCTGACCTACATCACTTCCGTCTCGCTGATCGTCCAGTTCCTCGTTGCGCTCGTCGGCCTCGGGGTGGCGATCGACTACTCGCTGCTGATGATCTTCCGCTTCCGCGAGGAGTTGCAGAAGGGCGAGGACACGGAGACGGCGCTCGTGGAGACGATGCGACACGCCGGGCGCTCCGTGATCGTCTCCGGGTCGACCGTTGCGATCGGCCTGCTCAGCATGGTGATCCTCCCGATCCCGGTGATCCGCTCGATCGGGATCGGCGGGTTGCTCATCCCCACCGTCTCGGTGATCGCATCGATCACGCTCCTGCCGGCGCTCCTGGCGATGCTCGGCCACAAGATCAACCGGCTGCGCGTGATGCCGAAGCGGATCGTCGAGCGCCAGGATCCCACGCGCGGCTTCTGGCACCGCTGGGCGCAGCTCGTCACGCGCCGGCCGGTCCCGATCGCCGTGCTCGGCCTCGCCATCGTCGCGCTCCTGCTCATCCCGGGCCTGCAGCTGAACGCGGCCGAGGCGCAACTGAAGGACTTCCCCGGCAGCGGCAATGCGATCGCCGGACGCGCGGCAATCGACCAAGCCGGGCTGTCGCCGGGCGTGATGAAGCCGTACGTCGTCCTCGTCGAGGGCGACGGCGCTGCCAACGCGGCCGGCCTGGTCGCCGAAGAGCTCGCGCGCGAACCGGGTATCGCGGGAGCGGTCGCGCCGAAGAGCTGGCACGCCGATTCGAAGGCGCTGGTCGAGGCGTTCCCGACGAGCGACTCGGCGAGCAGTGCGTCGGCGCACACAATCTCGCGCCTGCAGCACGACGTGCTCCCGTCGCTCGAGAGTAGGTTCGTGGTGCCGGGGAACCCGACCCGGCCGGTCGCGCTGACCCTGGGCGGCGTCTCCCCGGAGGACCGCGACTTCGTGCACGCCGTCTACGGCAAGTTCCCGTACGTCCTCGCTTTCGTGATCCTGCTGACCTTCCTGCTGCTCATGCGCGCGTTCCGCTCGATCGTGCTGCCGCTGAAGGCCGTCATCCTGAACCTGATCTCGCTCGGAGCCGCGTACGGGATCATCGTCTTCATCTTCCAGTGGGGCCACGGCTCGGACGCGATCTGGGGCGTCCCCGGCACGAACGCGATCATCTCCTGGATCCCGCTGATGATCTTCGCGTTCCTCTACGGGCTCTCGATGGACTACGAGGTCTTCGTGATCACCCGCATGCGCGAGGAGTACGACGAGCGCCGTGACACGGCAAAGGCCGTCGAGTACGGCCTCGCACGCACGGGGAAGCTGGTGACGAGCGCGGCCCTGGTGCTGATGTTCGCATTCTTCGTCCTCTCGAGCAGCCCGGGAACGGACATCAAGCAGTTCGGGATCGGGCTCGCGGCCGGGATCATCTTCGACGCCGTGGTCATCCGGACCCTGCTCGTACCGTCGCTCGTGTGCCTGTTCGGCCGCTGGAACTGGTGGCTGCCGCAACCGGTCGCACGCGTGCTTCGGGTGCCGCCCGCACCGCTGCGCCCGGCCGGCGCCGGCGCTGCGGCCTCAGGCGGGCGCTGACGCAGACAACTCGAGCTTGGCCCGCGGACGCGGACGAGCTCATCGCCCTCCAGATCGCCCTTGGCGACGCGGAGCCGCCGCTCTGGCAGCCCCCGCTTGGGCCTCTGCTCGTCGGCGGCTGCTTCGTCTGCTTCGAGCGCGGGAGGTCGGGCGCCGGAGCTGCCGGCGATCGCGGCTGGGCCGCGGCGGCGCTGCTCTCGGACAACGGGCTCGTCGCGACAAGCGTCTTTTCGGGCGCAGCCGGTGCCGCGTATCGGGAGGGGCTGCTCGCGCTCCGCGAGGGGCCACTGCTGGCAGCGGCCGCGCGCCGGCTACCCGAGCAGCCGCAGCTCCTGTTCGTGAACGCGGGTGGTCGCGACCATCCGCGACGGGCCGGGCTTGCGCTCCATCTCGGGGCCGTCTTGGACGTGCCGACGCTCGGAGTCACGCACCGCCCGCTCGCCGCCCGCGGCGCGTGGCCGCCGGACGAGCGGGGCGCGACTTCACCGCTCGTCCTCGAGGGCGAGCTCGTCGGCCATTGGCTGCGGACACGCTCCGGCACACGGCCGCTCGCCGTCCACGCCGCCTGGCGCACCGATGCGAAGACCGCTGTGGCGTTCGTCCTCGCTCACTGCGTTCAGCGAACGCCGGAGCCGATCCGCCAAGCGCGCCGGCTTGCCCGAGAGGCGCGGGCGAGGTCCAGCGCCGACTGAAAGAATCGCAGCGTGGTCCTCTCCGATCGCACGATCGCGCGGCTACTCCACGAACGACGGATCGTCATCGATCCCTACGACGAAACGCTGCTCCAGCCCTCGAGCGTCGACGTCCGCGTCGACCGCTTCTTCCGCGTCTTCCACAACGCGCGCTACCCGTACATCGACGTCAAGGAGCCGCAGGAGGACCTGACCGAGCTCGTCGAGATCGACAAGGAGCGCCCGTTCATCCTCCATCCAGGCGAGTTCGTGCTCGGCTCGACGTTGGAGCGGATCGTGTTGCCCGACGATCTCGTGGCCCGCCTGGAGGGCAAGTCGAGCCTGGGCCGCCTCGGCCTGCTGATCCACTCCACCGCCGGGTTCATCGACCCGGGCTGGGACGGGCACGTGACGCTGGAGCTCTCGAACGTCGCCAACCTGCCGATCACGATCTACCACGGGATGAAGATCGGGCAGATCTCGTTCGTGCAACTCTCCGAGCCGGCCGACAAGCCCTACGGCAGCGGCGAGCTCGGCTCGAAGTACCAGGGGCAGATGGGCCCGACACCGAGCCGGTACTGGCAAAACTTCGAACGGGAATCGGTGTGAACGTCCTCGTCACCGGAGGAACGGGCTTCGTCGGGCACCACGTCGTCCGGGCGTTGGCGGACGCCGGCCACGACCTTCGGCTCCTCGTCCGCGACTCCGCACGCTCCCGCGACCTCCCTGGCCGGCCGGTCGTCGGCGAGATGACGAACACGGTCAGCCTTCGCACAGCGGTCACCGATGCCGACGTCGTCGTCCACCTGGTCGCGATCCGCCAGGGCGGCGAGGAGCAGTTCCGCCGTGTGATGGAGGAGGGCACGCGCGACCTCGTCACCGCGGCCAAGGAGGCTGGCGTGAGGCGCTTCGTCCTCATGAGCGCGCTCGGAACGGACGAGTCGACGAAGGACCTCGTCCCCTACTACCACGCGAAGTGGGAGATGGAGCAGACGGTCAGGGGCTCCGGCCTCGAGCACGTCATCTTCCGCCCGAGCTTCGTCTTTGCGCGCGACGGCGGCATCCTGCCGACCTTCCGCCGGCTCGCGCGGCTCGCTCCCGTGACGCCGATCATCGGCTCCGGCGAACAGAAGATCCAGCCGATCTGGGTCGACGATGTCGCGGCCTACTTCGCGGCCGGGATCGACAAGCGTGAAGCGGCCGACAGGACGTTCGAGCTCGGCGGCCCAGACGTCGTCAGTTGGAACGAGTTTTGGCAGCGCCTCAAGCAGGCGCTCGGTCAGCGGCGCCCGAGCGTGCACGTCCCGGTTTCGTTGATGCGCGTGAACGCGCTCGTCACAGAGCGCCTGCCGGGCAACATCCCGCTGACGCGCGACCTGCTGACGATGCTCGAGCACGGCGACAACGTCGCCCGGAACGACGACGCGGTTCAGACGTTCCAGCTCCCGCTCGTGCCGCTCGACGAACAACTCCGTCGAGTGAGTTAGGACCGGAAGAACAGTTGCGTCGTACTGCCTGAGTGGCGACACTCGTTGGGTGACCGAGCGGCTTGCGAGGGCATGCAGCCGCCACCCCTGGCGCACCGTCGGCGGCTGGATGGCCGCGCTGGTCCTCGCCTTCGCGTGCATCGCCTTCCTGCTGCCAGGCAACCTGACGTCGGAGGGCCGCGCGGCCGGGAATCCGGAGTTCCGCAAAGCCGAGAACCTCGAGTTCTCGGCTTTCCCGCCCGACCCGCGGCAGAACTTCAGCGACATCGTCCTCGTTCGCTCCAGCCGCTGGACCGTCGACGAGCCGCCGTTTCGCGCCTTCATCCAGCGTCTCGCGCAGGAGGGGCGAGCGACCGGGAAGATCCACGACGCGCAGGTCTACTACGCGACCCGCGATCCGTCGCTCGTCTCGCGTGATCACCACGCGATGATCATCCCGATCAACGTCTACGACGTGAGCGACATCAAGCCGATCGACGCACTCGTCAAGCGGGACAACGGGAAAGCCGGCTTCCTGGTCGCGATCACGGGCAACAACGTCCGCGACAACGACTTCAACGAACTGTCGCAACACGACCTGAAGAGCGGCGAGCTGCAGTTCGGCCTCCCGGCGGCGCTGATCATCCTCGTGCTCGTGTTCGGGTCGATCGTCGCCGGGCTCGTCCCGCTACTGCTCGCAATGCTGTCGATCGTGGCGGGACTCGGCCTTGTCGCAGTCGTGGCGCAGATCTGGGAGCTCTCGATCTTCGTCATCAACATGCTGACCGGGATGGGCCTCGCGCTCGGGATCGACTACTCGCTGTTCGTGATCTCCCGCTACCGCGAGGAGCGCGCCGGCGGCCGCGAGCAACTCGACGCGATCGAGACATCCGGCGCGACCGCGAGCCGCGCGGTGCTCTTCAGCGGCAGCGCCTTCGTAATCGCGATGCTCGGAATGCTGATCGTGCCGAACACGGTCATGCGGAGCCTCGCGGCCGGCGCGATCCTCGTCGGGATCACCTCCCTTGCGGCTGCCTTGACGCTCCTGCCCGCCGTCCTCGGCTTACTCGGCGACCGGGTGAATTCGCTTCGGATCCCCTTCTTCACCGGAGCGACGGCCGAAGGGCGATTCTGGAGCAGGATCGTCAGGCGGGTCCAGAGCCGGCCGGTGCTGAGCCTAGTGCTTGCCTGCGGACTGCTCCTCGCCGCCGCGACCCCCGTCTTCTCGCTCAAGATCGGCACGAACGGCGTCAGCACGCTGCCCGACCGCTTCGCCTCGAAGCAGGGCTACCTGGCGCTGCAGAGGTACTTTCCCCGTGCGACCGCCGACCCGGTCCGGATCGTCGTCGCCGACCGGGCCTCGGATCCGGAGGTCCGCGCGGCCCTGCGACGGCTACGGGCACGGCTCGCGGCCAACACGGAGTTCGGGCCCGGCCGGATCCGGTACGCGCCGAACGGCGAGGTGGCGGCACTCGACGTCCCGATCCGCGGCGACGACGCGGGCAATCGCGCCCTGGCCGCGGTCAGGAACCTTCGCGCCGACGTGATCCCGGGGCTCTTCGGCGGGACGGGCGCACAAGTGCTCGTGGGCGGCAGAACAGCCGAGAACATCGACTACGCGGACTCCGTCACCAACCCGACGCCGTACGTCTTCCTCTTCGTCCTCGGGCTGACGCTCGTGCTCCTGACCGTCGCCTTTCGCTCGATCGTCGTCGCCGGAACCGCGATCGTGCTCAACCTGCTCTCGGTCGGCGCCGCCTACGGCTTGATCGTGCTCGTCTTCGAGAAGGGAGTCGGCAACGGCCTGCTCGGCTTCAGCCAATCGGACACGATCGAGGCCTGGGTGCCGCTGTTCCTCTTCTCTGTGCTCTTCGGCCTCTCGATGGACTACCAGGTCTTCCTGCTCAGCCGGATCAAGGAGCGCTACGACGAGACGGGCGACACGACTGCATCGGTGAGCTGGGGCGTCGGTTCGACGGCGCGGATCATCACGGGCGCCGCGCTGATCATCGTCGCCGTCTTCGCCGGCTTCGCCAAGGGCGACCTGATCATGTTCCAGCAGATGGGCTTCGGCGTCGCGGTCGCGCTGCTCCTGGACGCGACCGTGATCCGCTCGGTGATCCTGCCCGCGGCGATGACGCTTCTCGGGCGCTGGAACTGGTACCTACCGACCTGGCTGCGGTGGCTGCCCGACGTCCAGATAGAGCGCGCGCCCGCGTAGCACGCGTCGCGCTTCGCGCTCGCTTCACGGGGGAAACCCGGTTTCCCCCGTGTGCCCCCTCGCTATGTTGACGCGCTTCCCGCGCAGTTGAGGCTCCGGCGGGCGAAGCCCGCCTCCGCCGACGGAGGCGGCGCTGCCCGACACGTCAGTCCGACCCCCGGAACGAACTGAAGACGAGTCGCACGGGTCCGGCGCCGGCCTTAGGTCGAGCCGCCAGTCGTTGCAACGCATCCGGTTCCCGGGTGGGAATTCGAACTCGTACTCGCCGAGCAGCGTGAAGGCGAGCTTGCGGCAAATCGCATTCGAAGGCCCATTCTCCACCGATGGATACGCGTGCAGGAAATGGTGCTTTCCCTCCTGCCTCGCGAGGTCGATCGCCAGGGCGGTCGCGCGACTGGCGATGCCGCGGCCCTGGGACTCGGGCAACACCGACCAGCCGGTCTCATACACCTGCTCCCCTTGCCACTCACGCTCCCAGAATCCCACCGAGCCGAGCGCCTCGTCCGTCTCCGCATCAACGATCTTGAACATCCCCGACCCCGGCTTGGTGTAGCGACGATGACGCTTCTCGAGCTTCTTCGCGCTCTCCGGCCCGCCAAGATGCTTGGTCATCGCCGAGTCGCCCATCAGCCGCTCGACGAGCCAGAGGTCACCTTCGCCGAATGGTTCGAGCCTGATGCTCGCCATCGCCCTCCTATTCTCGTCTTCAGCCGCTGCGCAGCCCTAAGCGGCGTACTGCGGCGGCGAAAAAGAGTTGGGGCCACCCGCTTCCGCAGGTGGCCCCAATCCGGTTACCAGCGATGGAGTAGTAGAGGCGCTTCCTGCCGGCCGGGCTTGCAACCGGCGGCGCTCATAGCGAGTCCCCTACGCTGGCTAGGCGATTCCCCGTAGGTGCCGGGGACACGCCTCTACCCGCTGGTACCTCCACTGCCCGTACTTGAATCTTTCACGCTCGGACCACCTCCTTTCCGCGGTTCGAGCAGATTACCAGCCGTCTCGGAGATGACCACCGACATTTCCAGCCCCCGGTCGTGCGCGATGGTGACGCTCAACAGCGTCGGATCGGCTTGCCGCGCCTCGGAGTACGCGCTCAGCTTGTCGCGCTCGGCGAGGACGTCGTCGGCGACGACGATGCCGCCCGGCTCCAGCTTCGTCCGGGCGAGCGCGAACAGCGACTCGTAGTCGCTCTTCTCGGCATCGAGGAAGACGGCGTCGAAGACGTCGTCGATCATCGTGAGCGTCTCGCGCGCGTCGCCCTCGACGAGCTCGGCAGTGTCCTCGAGGCCGGCCTCGGCGACGTTGCGCCGCCAGCTCGCGATGCATTCGTGATCTCGCTCGAGTGACAGGACGCGCCCGCCGAGATAGCGGACGCCGGCGGCAAGCCAGATCGTCGCGTACCCGCGCCCGGCGCCGATCTCGAGCACTTCGCAGTCCCACTGCGGCGCGACGAGCGCGAAGAGGAGGCGACCAGTGGTCGGCTCGACCAGAACCGGATCGCGTTCGGCCTCGAGCCGGGCGAGCACGCGCCGAACGCGGTCGTCGAGCATCACGTCACCTCGACCTTGACCATCCCGTTGTCGACGCGCACCGGGAATGTCTCGACCGGGAGAACGGCCGGCAGGGTGAGGGGCCGGCCGGTGCGGATGTCGATGTGGGCGCCGTGCCGAGGGCAGATCGCGTAGCCGTCCTCGAGGTCGAACTCGCCCTCGCAGAGCGGCCCGTCGTCGTGCGAGCAGCGGTCCTCGATCGCGTAGAACTCGCCGCCCAAGTTGTAGACGCCGATCGTGATCGAGCCCGCGACGACGATCTTGACCGACCCCGGCGGCAGCTCCTCGACTGGGCCGACGTCCAGTTCCGCCATCCTACGGATCCTGGTTAGACGACCTGAGCCGAGCTATGAACGGTACGCAAACGGCCCGCCGTCCACGCTTATTTCAGCTCCAGTTCGTCGAGACCGGCCCACTCCTCGGGAAGCGGCGTGTCCTTCGCGCGGTGGAGCGCCACCTTCAGCACCCCGAGGCCGAGCAGCGCGCACTTGAGGCGGATCGGCGTCAACGGGATCCCGATCTCCTCGAGCAGCTCGTCCTTCGGCATCTCCGCCAGCTCACTCGCGGTGCGGCCCTTCGCCATGTCGACGAGCATCGAGGTCGCGGCCTGGCTGATCGCGCAGCCGCGCCCGGAAAACTTGACGTCGTCGATGGTCTGGCCGTCCTCGCCGAAGACGAGGTAGATCGAGATCTCGTCCCCGCAGAGCGGGTTCAGCCCCTCTGCCGAGGCGTCTGCGTCCTCGATCACCCCGTGCCCGCGCGGGTTCTTGTAGTGATCGAGGATCACTTCCCGATACAGCTGGTCGCTCATGCGCTCTAGCTAAGGATCTTACGGACCTTGTGCAGGCCGTCGACGAGCCGGTCGATCTCGTCCGGAACCGTGTAGAGGTAGAAGCTGGCGCGATTCGTGGCGGCGACGCCCAGCTTCGCCATCAACGGCTGGCAGCAGTGGTGGCCGGCGCGGATGGCGACCCCCTCGCCGTCGAGAATCTGTGCGACATCGTGGGGGTGGATGCCGTCGACGTTGAAGGAGACGATGCCGGCACGTCGATCGGGCGGCGGGCCATACGTCTTCACCCACGGCAGCTCGGCCAGGCGCTCGAGCGCGTAGGCCGCGAGCTCTTGCTCGTGGTGCTCGATCGCCTCTAGCCCGACCTCGGAGACGTATTCGGTCGCGGCTGCGAAGCCGACTGCCTCCGCGATCGCCTGCGTGCCTGCCTCGAACTTGGCCGGCACCTCGCCCCAGCTCGTGTCCTCGACCCTGACCCGGCTGATCATGTGGCCGCCGAGGTTGAACGGCTCCATCTCCTGAAGCAGCTCCATCCGGCCCCAGAGGGCGCCGACACCGCTCGGGCCGCACAGCTTGTGTGCCGTGATCGCGACGAAGTCGGCGTCGAGCGCCCGCACATCCACGGTCCGGTGCGGCGCTCCCTGGGCGGCGTCGCAGACGAGGATCGCGCCGCGCTCGTGCGCCCAGGCGGCCAGGCGGTCGATCGGGTTGATCGTGCCGAGGGAGTTCGAGACCAGACCGGCCGCGACGACCCGAACCTGGGCGTCTCCGGCGAGCTCGTCGAGCAAGTCAAGCCTCAGCTCGCCCTGCTCGTCGAGCGGGAGCATCCGGAAGTCGGCTCCCGTCCGCTTGGCGATGTACTGCCAGGGAACGAAGTTCGAGTGGTGTTCGAGCTCCGTGACGAGGACGAGATCGCCTGGCCCGAGGTTCGTCAGGCCCCAGGCGTAGGCGACGAGGTTGATGCCCTCCGTCGCATTCCTGGTGAAGACGACCTCGCGAGGCGACGGCGCGTTGACGAACCGCGCGACGGTCTCGCGCGCTCCCTCGTACCCCGCAGTGGCCTTCTCGGCGAGGTAATAGACACCACGGTGGACGTTGGCGTACGAGGTCTCGTAAAAGTGGCGAGTCGCGTCGAGAACCTGGCGCGGCTTCTGCGCACTCGCCGCAGAATCGAGGAACGAAAGCGGCTTCCCGTGAATCAGCTGCTCGAAGATCGGAAAATCGGCGCGCAGCTTCTGCGCATCGAGCCTCGGGCGGGTCGTCACGGCCACGTGGCTATCGTATCCCCGCGGGTGGCGCCCAGGCTCTTTCCGGCACTGACGCTGCTGGCCATCGCTGCAGTGCTGGCCGGCTGCGGCGGCAGCGGGGGCGAGAAGAGTGCCGGTGCCGGTTCGAAGGTCTTCGCCTCGGCCGGCTGCGGCGGCTGCCACACCCTCGCGGCGGCGAAGTCGAACGGGCAGGTCGGTCCCAACCTCGACCAGCGGAAACCCGGCTACGACGCCGTCGTCCGCCAGGTCTCGAACGGCGGCGGCGGCATGCCCGCGTTCGCCGGCAAGCTGAACGCGAAGCAGATCCGGGAGGTCGCCGCGTTCGTTGCGTCCTCTACCGAGAACAGCAAGGGCGTCGTCACGGCTTTCCAACCGGACGACACCAAGCTCTCTGGCTGCCACGACGACTACGCCTGCCTGAAGCAGGCCTTCGGGAACATCGCCTACTACGACGGTCCCGAGACCGCGCTGACGCGGCTGGCCGGCGCGATGCGGTCGAACCCGACCGTCAGCAGCGGCTGCCACCAGATCGCCCACGAGATCGGGCATGCCGGCTATGCGCGCTACCACGACAACGCCGCGCAGGCGCTCGCGCACGGGACGATGACGTGTTGGTCGGGCTACTACCACGGCGTGATCGAGCGAGCCTTCGGCGGGGTGCCGCGGTCGAAGGTGAAGGCGATCGCGGCGAACCTCTGCTCGGGCAGCGCGATCCGCAAGACCTACTTCCTCGCCTACCAGTGCGTGCACGGGCTCGGGCACGGGCTGATGATCTACAGCCTCAACGACCTGCCCTATTCGCTCCGCGTCTGCGACTCACTGGCCACGGAGTGGGACCAGACCTCCTGCACCGGCGGCGTCTTCATGCAGAACTTCCTGCCCGGCCCGATGCAGCTCGCGCCGACGAAGTGGCTGAGCAGAAAGGACCTCCTCTACCCGTGCGACAAGGTGAAGGCGCGGGACAAGCTCTACTGCTACCTGATGGTGACGTCGCGGATCCTGCCGATGGTGCACTACGACTTCCGCAAGGCGGCCGCGTGGTGCCGGCGGGCCGAGCGGCGCTGGATCGCGACGTGCTTCCAGTCCCTCGGCCGCGATGCTTCGGGCTACAGCGTCCAGAACCCGCGGAGGATCGTCGAGTACTGCCGGCTCGCGGGCTCGATGGAGGGCGAGTGTATCTACGGCGGCTCGCGGGACCTGACATCCAATGATGCCGGCCCCCGGCGAGCGATCAAGATGTGCCTGCTCGCGCCGCGCGCGACGCGCTCGTATTGCTTCTATGGGATCGGCACGATCCTCGGGGGCTTCGCGAACACGAGCGCGGCGCGGCGCGCACGGTGCGAGCCGGTGCCGGCGTCCTATCGCCGCGACTGCTACCGGGGCGCTAGCGCTTAGCAGGCGCGCGGACGACGACCTCGCAGTCCGAGACCACGTCGCGCAGGTCGGCCTTGACGATGTCCTTCCCCTCGCCACAGTAGACGTGGTCGCGAACACCGTCGCGGGCGTCGATGACGTCGTTGCCGTATCCCGCGTAGAACTGGTCGACGCCGGGGCCGCCGCGGAGGAAGTCCCCGCCCGCGTCGCCCCAGAGCTGGTCGTCGCCGAGACCGCCGCTGAGGACGTCGTTGCCTTCCTCGCCGTGCAGGCGGTCGGTGCCCGAGTCGCCGTAGAGATAGTCGGAGCCACCGCCGCCGAAGAGCCAGTCGCGGTCGGCGCCGCCGTGGACGACGTCGTGGCCCCCACCTGCGCGGACTCGGTCGAGCCCGCCGCCCGCGTAGATCCGGTCGGGCCCGACCGTGCCGCAGATGAGGTCGTCGTCGATCGATGCCCGGATGGTCGAGCCGCGCTGGGCCGAGATCTCGCAGAAGGGGAAGTAGCGACCTTCGCCGTCTCGGTTGTCGGACTGGTCTCCGTCCGGCACCGTGTCGGCCGCTTTCACATTTCCGGTCAGTGAATGCCAGCCGCGAGCGGGCATCCGGAACGTGATCTCGAATGACGTCGACGCGCCCGGAAGGAGCGACGGCAGCGCGCAGTCGATGGCGGCCGCGACCGTGCAGTCGGCGTTCGGTGCCGTCGCGCTCACCCAGGCGAACGATCCGTCGCTCGCGGTGTGGAAGGAGAGCGGTCCGGATGCGATGTTGCCGTTGTTCGTGATCGAGCCGTGGTAGACGTAGATCCGATCGTCGTCCAGGGCCGGCTTGGTGGGATCGGCGTCGATCGACCCCGTGATCGCCATCGCGGCGCAGGTCAGCTCGGCGGCGGACGGCCCGACGGGGAGCGACTGCCAGCTGACGCTTGCGGCGGGCGCCGTGGTCGTCGTGATCTGGGTCTCGCAGCTGCCGTTGGCGTTCATGTCGAAGGCCTGCGATACGCCGGCGCGAGAGCTGAGGAACGCGATTCGGCGGCCGTCCGGCGACCAGACGGGGGCCGCGCCCGCGTCGAGCGACCGGCTGTCGGTCAACTCCCTCTCGTCCGCGCCGTCGGCGCGAACCGAGTAGACGTCGTGCTTGTAGTAGTAGCCGTACCGGGACCACCCGTAGACCGAGGAGCCGCCGAACGCGATCCGTGAGCCGTCCGGCGACCAGGCCGGCTGGGCGAGAATGCCTTCGGACGGGTCGGGGGCGCGCGTGCGGCCAAGCTGTTCGAGGCCGCTTCCGTTCGCGTTCATCGCGTAGAGCACGAAGCCGCCGAACGACTCGCGGAAGAACGCGATCCGTGAGCCGTCCGGTGACCAGGTCGGCGCTACGTCACGCGCCGCATCTCGGATCAGCCGCGTCGTGCCGGTCCCGTCCGCCTTGGCGACGGCGATGTCGGCGTTGTCGCGTGTCGTGTAGGCGAGCGCCGTCCCGTCGGGCGACCAGGAGGGTGGGGTCGCCGGTGAGGCGTCGTCGGCGGCGATCACGCCGCCGCTGCCGTCGGTCTTCATGACGACGACGGTCCAGCCGACCGGGTAGTCGCCGTTGACGAACGCGATGCGCGTCCCGTCCGGCGACCAGGCGAACCCATGTGGCTGAGAGCCCCTGCCGATCTCGACCGGGCTCGAGCCGTCCGCGTTCGCGACCCAGATCCCAACCGAATCGCCGTCGGCAGGCGTCCGCTCGGCGAAGACGAGATGCGTGCCGTCGGGCGAGAACGCCGGCAGGGAGCCGCTATGGACCGCGGTTGTGGCGCCGGTGTCGACGTCGACCGAGTAGATCGCGCCCATGGCGCCGTAGGCGAGCTTTCCGTTCGCGGCTGCGGACGCGGCGGGCGCAATCGTCACGAAGCCGGCGAGTGCGAAGAGACCGATCAACCGCCTGATGCCCATGCGGCGACCCTACGAGCCCGCTGTAAAGGCGGTGCTAACGCAGAGTCAACATTCAGGCGAGAATTTCGAAAGGTTTTGCGGCTGCGGCGCGAGCTGGCGCGCCGCAGCCGCAAGGTGCCTAGTCAGTCGTCGCAGCAGCTTCGCCGATCAGCGCCTGCTCCTCCGGCGTGATCGACGCCAGCACGTCGGCCTCGTCCCAAAGGGCCTCCTCCGCGAGCGGAGCGGCAATCATCGCCGTCTCGTCCGCAGAGAAGTCGGTCGGTGCGCCCGCAGCGCCATTGCCGTTGTCTCCGGCGAAAGTCCAAACCTTCGTCGCGGTCAGGGTGCGAACGGCGATGTTGTCGAGATACACGGCTCCCTTCGATCGATCGACCACGAGCGCCAGGTCGCCGATCGTGCCACCGAGCGCGTCCCTCTGTGCCGGGAGGCCCGGAACTTGCCTGACGATCTCAGCCTGACCACGGCCTGGGTGAAGACACGCTCGATCCACTTCGGGTCGTAGGTCGGCCGGGCCGGCGTGACGGCGCAGCCGAGGTTGATCAGGTACGTCTTCGCGCCGCGGCCTCGAATGAAGAGCGTCCAGCGCGGATCGGTCTTCGTGCAGGTGCTCCCTGCTCGGTGCTGGTAGGAAAGGCTTTGCGGGTCACTGACTCGGATGCCTTCGAAGCCACGGAAGAGCGCGGCCGCCGATGTGTCCGGGGTCCCGGACGCCTCGAGCACGAACCCCTGGTTGGCCTGTCCCTGCGAATCCGGTCGGCCTTCCAGGGCCAACCAGTTCGCGTTTGACAAGGCGCCGTGGCTGACCGGGTGCATCGTCAGGACGTCCCCGGTCGTGTCCGCTGCGGCCGACTCGACGAGCGCGAGCGCAAGCATGGCGACGCCGACCATCAACTTCGTCTTCACAGATTCCCCCCTGTTTCGTCCGCCTCGAAGAGCCGGGGAGGGTAGCTCAGTTTTCCTACACCTGCGGGATCCGGGCCTCGATCACGTGGTGACCGCTCTATGTCGTCTCACGCAGACCCAGGTCCCGGACATGCGCGACTGCCGCCGTTCGGTTCCGTACGCCTAGCTTCTCGTAAACGTGCTGCAGATGAATCCGGACCGTCCCGGCGCTGAGCCACAGCTTCGCCGCGATTTCGGCGTTCGAACGCCCCTCGGCTACCAGGGCCAAGATCTCGCGCTCCCGGCGGGTCAGGGTCGCGACCTCCTCCCGCAGCAGCAGGACATCGTCGACCCGCTGCACGACCAAGCATCGATCGTCGTGTTTGACCGCGAGCGGGCGGGGCGGGTGCGTTAGCGCGCCGTCTCCGTTGAGGCGCGCCGATTCCTCACGAAGCCACTCCGAGACCACGTCCGGCAATCGCCCGCGGTCGGTTTCGAAGTAGCCATGCAGGAGCTCGAGGGCGTCCGGCCCGACGAAATCGACGCCGCCGTTGGAACCGAGGACCACGAGCGATCGAGCCGACTCCTCTCGCCCCTCGAGCGCCGCGAGCACGCGACCGGTTGCGCGCAGCGGCGTAGAGGGAGACGAAGTGGGGTCGCAAGAGATCGAGCAGGAGCCGCTCGCGCTCGGTGAAGTCGCGGCTGCCGCTCTCGAACAGGAAGACCTTCGTGTGCGTCGGCGGTGCGGGCAGGCCGACGTCGAGCTCGAACTCGACGCCGAACAGCCGGAAGAACTCCCAATAGATCTCGCGTCGGCGCAGCTGCCTGCGGGTGAGGAAGTCGGAGACCTTGAGCGCCGCGAAGTCCTGGGTGAGGTCCTGGTGCACGCAAACCGGGTGTTGATGCCGAAGCCGCCAGAACGTGCGCACAGCGTCTTCCCCCACGCCGGCGTCGACTTCGCGCGCGCGACTGCAGCCGTCATAGAAGAGCACACGCTCGTGCGGCCGGTCGAGCTCGCAGTAGTCGACGTAGTCGCAGCCTACGAGGTCACGAAGCAGATCGAGAAGCGCGGACGGGAACGGGTCGTGACCGGTCACGCCCTCGGCCTCGCGAAGGAAGTTCAGCGCCTGCCCTAGGTCGGACAGCGACAGCCGAGCCATGGGCTCCACACAACATATGACGATCGTCATATGGACACAACCGCCTACGGCCGCCACGCTCGAGAGGACGGCAGGCAGTCGAAGGGAGGTGCGAGATGGCACCGGAGCTCACTCGAGGCGACCTCCTGCGGGCCGGCGCCGCCGCGGGAGCGACCGCTAGCGTCGCCGCGCTCGGGATTCCCGGGGTGGCCAAAGCCGACGACGAGAGAAGCGGCAAGGTCGGAGAGGTCTATCGACTGCAGGCCGCCTTCCACCGCGCAAAGACGACGCAGGACATCGACCTGATGATGTCGCTCTGGGCCGACGACGGGACGCTCGTCAACCAGGGTGACCCCAACTCGCCCTATGTCGGCTCGGATCGCCTGCGCGCCTTCTGGCTCGGGTCAGGCTCGTTCACCCATCGCCGCTTCTCGCTCGTTCCCTCGTACAAGATCCAGATCGACCTGAGCGGCCACACAGGCTTTCTCTACTTCGAATGCCACGACATCGGCGACTACGACCTGCCGACCCGCTTCATCGCCTCCGATACGTTCCTCGCGGGCACGATTCGGCGGGTCGACGAGAGTTGGGTGTTCTGGAGCATGACGGCCGGGAAGGCGTTCCCGCTCTCGTTCGACCACTACTACTTCCCCTAGGCGCGCGCAGCGACTCCTTCCCCTAGGCGCGCGCGGACCTCCGTCCGAACCGCACGCGTCGCTGCTACGCCTGCGGGATCCGCGCTTCGAGCGCTTCCGTGACGGCCTCGCGGACCGGCTCCATCTCGATCCGGTTCAGCACGTCGGTGAAGAAGCCGCGGACGATCAGGCGCTCGGCCTCGCCGCGTGAGATGCCTCGCGCCATCGCGTAGAAGAGCTCGTCGCGGTTGACGGGGCTGATCGTCGCGCCGTGGGTGCAGCGGACGTCGTTGGCCTCGATCTCGAGCCCGGGGATCGAGTCCGCGTGCGCCTGCTCCGAAAGGATGAGGTTCCGGTTCTCCTGGTAGGCGTTCGTCTTCTGTGCGTCCGGCTCGACCTTGATCATCCCGCGCCACACGGCCGTCGCGCGATCGCGAAGCGCACCCTTGAAGGCGAAGTCCGAGGTCGTGTTCGGGGCGATGTGCTCCTGGAAGGTGTCGTAGTCGAGGTGCTGGTCCCCGTCTGCGAAGTAGGCGCCGGTGACGCGCGAGGTGGCGCCGGGGCCCGCCAGGTCGTTCTGGATCCGCGTCTTTCCCTTCTTCGAGCCGAAGCCGCCAGCGACCCAATCGAGCTCGGCGTCGCGGTCGACGCGTGCGCGATGTGAGGCGAAGTGCCACGTGTCGGCGGACAGGTTCTGCAGCGAGACGTATTCGACCTTCGCCCCGGGTCCGACGAAGAGCTCCGTGACGGCGTTCGAATAGCCGGTCAGCGCGGGTGAGGCGGAGACGTACTCCTCGACGACGCTGAAGCGGCTCTCCGCTTCGGCGACGACGAGCAGCCGCCAGAAGAGCGCTCCGCCCTCGTGTGAGTTCGCGATCCGGACGTAGAGCGGCTTCTCCAGCACCAGGCCGCGCGGGACGCGGACGAGGAGCCCGTGCTCCCAGAGCGCCGCGTTGTGCGCGGCGAACTTCTCGTCGGCGCCCACGAGCGTCCCCAGCAACTCGTGGTCCCGCAGCGGCTCGAACATGACGCCGTCCGGCGCGCTCTGGATCTCGATCCCGTCCTCGCTGACGATCGCCAGGCCGGCCACGTCCAGCTCCAGCATGCTCCCCGCAGCCCCGGCCGAGGTCTGACCCCCGACGTGGCCGTTGGAGACGAAGGCGTCCGGGTCGAAGCCCTTCAGGTCGGTGAAGCGCCACGGCTCGTCGGTCGTGGTGGGTAAGGGCAGCGCCCGGTACCGCTCGAGCAGCTCGGCGCGGCTCACGGCGCGTACCGCCGGTGGAGGATCAGCGAGTTGCCGTCGGGATCGGTGAAGAAGGCCATGTTGCAAACGCCCGAGTCGCGCTCCCCGATGAACTCCACGCCCTTCGCTTCGAGCTCGGCTCGGGCGTCGGCGACGTCGGCAACCCGCAGAGCGATGCCGTGACTCGCCCCGCTCGAGAACTCGACGTCCATGTCCTCCGGCTTCCAGATCGCAAGCGTCACGTTCCCGGCCTCGAATTCGGTCGGCTCACGCGGGTTCTGCGGCAAACCGAGCACGTCGCGGTAGAAGGCGACCGATCGCTCAACGTCACGCGACGGAACGTCGACGAAGTCGACTCGCTCGACCTGCATCAGGGAGTGGAGCCGTCCGCGTATGGCGCGTAGCGGTGGTGGAGGATCAACGCGTTCCCGTCCGGATCGCTGAAGAACGCCATGTGGCAGACACCGGAGTCGTACTGCTCCGGAAACTCGAACTCCACCCCCTCGGCCTGCAGCCGCTCCATCGTTCGACCGACGTCGGCGACGCGGAGCGCGATGGCGTACTCGGGGCGGTAATCACCGCCGCCCTTCTGCTCAGGCGTGCTGAGCACGAGGCCGATGTTGTCGGCCTCGAACTCGGGCCAGCCCTCGCTTGCGAGCGGGTTCGGGGCGAGGCCGAGCGTGTCCCTGTAGAAGTCGGACGCGCGGCCGCGATCGCGCACGTTCACGCCGATGAAATCGGTGCGCTCGACCTCCTGAACGGGGATCTCGAAGTCCTCGAGCGGCGCGTAGCGGCGGTGGAGCTGAAGGCGGTTCCCGTCCGGATCCGCAAACGGCGCGCCGTGGCAGACGCCCGAATCGAAGGTGTCCATCGCAAACCCGGTTCCGCCCTGTTCGAGCTTGCCCCTCGCCTCGGCGACGTCCGGCACGCGAAGTGCGACGACTCCACCGAACATCGACAGCGCGATCGTCAGGTTCCCGGTCTCGTACTCGACCCATTTCTCACCGGAGGTGTCCGGGTTCTTTGCAAGCCCGAGCGTCTCGCCGTAGAACGCGTCAGCGCGTGCCAGGTCTTCCACCGGCACCGCGATGAAGTCGATCCGCTCCGCTCGCACTAACCGCTAGCCGGCTCCGCCGGTGAACAGCCGCCTATCCAACTGACCCTTCCATTTGCAGTTGGATGAGCCGGTTCATCTCCACGGCGTACTCCAGTGGAAGCTCCTTCGTGATCGGCTCGACGAAGCCGGAGACGATCATCGCCGTCGCCTCGGCCTCGGAGAGGCCGCGCGACATCAGGTAGAAGAGCTGCTCCTCGCCGATCTTCGAGACCGTCGCCTCGTGG
>JBKOYZ010000063.1:0-5055 GCA_046725655.1 Actinomycetota bacterium
GAGCGGGAACGCGCCCAGTCGGAGGCCTGCCGCAGGTCGCCCCAGTCGCAGTCCTTCATCTCGCCGACGACGACGCCGGCGACGTTGTCGAGCTTCCCTGCCTGCCGGAGCTGGGTCAATTGCCCGTCGATGTAGTACGGCGGCGCCTTCACATCCTCGAAAAAGAAGATCGCGCCGTCGAGGTCGAACTCCCAGGGCGTCCCCATCGACTGCATCAGCAGCCAGAGGCAGCCGCCGACGAGTGGTGCCGTCACCGTGCCGCCCCGGATCGCGCGCACGTAGGGGTCGTCGGGATCGCGCGGCACCTCGGCGTCGGCGGCGCCGGTTAGGACCTCGAGCAGGCGCTTGCGGGTGAACTCGGTCGTCTCGGCCGCGCCGACGCCGCAGAGGCCGTTGCCGTAGACGGTCGCCAGGCCCGTCTTCCGCAGCAGCGCGGTATGGAGCGCCGTGATGTCGGAGTAGCCGACGAACGGCTTCGGGTTCTGCGCGATCAGGTCGAAGTCGAGGTGCGGGATCGTCTGGGCCGAGCCGTAGCCGCCCTGGAAGGTCTGGACGACGTCGACCTCGGGATCGGCGAAGAGGTCATTGAGGTCGGCCGCTCGACGGTGCGCATCGCCGGCGACGTAGTCGTCGCGCTCGTAGATGCCGTCGGCGAGCTTCACCCGGTAGCCGTGCGACTCCCACCACTCGACGCCGCGCAGGACCTCCGAGCGTGATTCCTGCGGGCTCGCAGGCGCCGAGACGCCGACGGTGCCACCCGCTCGCAGCGGCCTCGGGAACAGGGTCGCGCCGGTCACGGCGCCTTTCTATCGCCCGGGAGGTCGGCAGCGCGCAGAACGTGAAGCGGCGCCGGCATCGGCCCACGCTCCCACCGACCGATCAGCTCCTCGACGGCCGCTCTCGCTTCGCCGCGGACGAGGATGTACAGCTGATCGCCGGGCTCGACAACCGTGTTCCCGCGCGGCGGGATCCCCGCCCCGTCGCGGACGATGAGCATGACGATCGCCGATCGCGGCAGCCCGAGGTCGCGGATGTGCGCTCCGACGATCGCGTCGTCCGGAGAGACCCCGTACTCGATGATGTCGCCCCCGAGCGCGCGGATGGCGCCGACCTCGACCGGCGGGCTGTAGAAGGGCCGTTCCTCCGTCGTCAGCCCGAGCCGGCGGGCGACGGGCTCGAGCGTCAGCCCTTGGACGATCGTCGAGACGAGCACGACGAAGAACACCGCGTTGAAGATCGTCCCGCTGTCGCTCACCTGCGCGGACAGCGCAAACGTCGCAAGCACGATCGGCACGGCGCCGCGGAGACCCGCCCACGAGACGAACAACTGCTCGCGCCAGGCATACCGGAATGGAGCGAGCGAGGCGACGACGGCAAGCGGGCGGGCGAGAAGCACGAGCGCCACGGTTAACGCCAGCGCCGACCATGCAACCGGCCCGAGCCGGCTCGGGAAGACGAGCAGGCCGAGGACGATGAAGAGGACGACCTGAGCCAGGAACGCAAGGCCCTCGTGGAACCCCACGATCGCCCGCCGCAGCGGCATCGGCGTGTTCCCGATCCACAGCGCCACGACGTAGACGGAGAGAAAGCCGCTGCCGTCGACGCTTGCAGCCACGCCGTAGGCGACCGCGGCCGCTCCGATCGAGGCGACGGGCGCGAACGGCGCCAGCTCCGTCGGCATGCGAGGGAGCAGTCGCGAAGCCACGAGGCCCAGGCCGATCCCGATCACGAGCCCGAGGCCGAGCTGGCGCAGCAGGAGCAGCGAGATGTCGTGGGCGCCGTAGCTCGGTGTTTCGACCCAGTCGATGAAGCCGATCGTCAGCGCCACGGCCATCGGATCGTTCAAGCCCGACTCGGCCGTGAGCAGCGAGCCCAGCCGCCGGCGTAGCCGCGTAAACCGCAGTGTTCCGAACACGGCCGCGGCGTCGGTCGGCCCGACGACGGCGCCCAGGAGCAGCGCCTTCGACCAAGAGAGGTCGAAGAGCCAGTAGGCCGCGAGCGCCGTGACGGCGGCAGTGATGACGACGCCCGCCGTGCTGAGGACGGACGCGGGCGCGAGCACCGGCCGGATGTCCCGCCAATCGGTCGTCAGGCCGCCCTCGAACAGGATCGCGATCAGGCCGACGATTCCGATCGACCGCGCGAGCTGAGCATCATCGAAGTAGATGCCTCCGAGCCCCTCCGAGCCCAGCAGCATCCCGAGGCCGAGGAACGTGATCAGGAGCGGGAAGCGGAGGCGCCTCGTTCCCACGGCCGACGCGACGGCGAGCACGAGGATCGCCCCACCGATCAGGATCTCGTCGTTGATCCTCATCTCCGCGCCCTACATCTTCGTGGTGCGCGGCCCCGTTGGTGGCGCCGGTGCTGCGATGATGCGCGAACGTTGATCGCCCACCTCGCCGCGTTCGTCATCGTCTCTGCGGTCGTGATCGTCACGCCCGGCCAGGACACGGCGCTGACCATCCGCAACACGCTCATGGGCGCGCGGCGCGCCGGGATCTCCACGGCGCTGGGCGTCTCGGCGGGCCAGGCGACCTGGACGCTGGCGACCAGCGCCGGGATCGGTGCACTGATCGTCGCCTCGCAACCGGCATTCACCGCGCTCAAGCTCGTCGGCGCTGCCTACCTCGTCTTCCTCGGCGCGCAGGCGCTCGTGGCCGCCTTCCGGGGCGACGACCATCGCCAGGCCGTGACCACGGGCGGCGCGAAGCTGAGGCCCAGGCGGGCGTTCCGCCAGGGCCTGCTCAGCAACCTCGGGAACCCGAAGATGCTCGCCTTCTTCACGAGCTTGCTGCCGCAGTTCGGCGACTCGTTCACGTCGCTGCTCGGGTTCGGCCTCTTCTTCTCCTGCCTGACGCTGGCCTGGCTGGTCGCGTACAGCGTCGTGGTCGCCAAGGCCGGCAATCTGCTCCGGCGCCCGCGGGTCAGACGCGCCCTCGAAGGGCTGACAGGCGTCGTCCTCGTCTCGCTCGGCCTCAGGCTCGCCGCGGAGCGGCGCTAGGAGAATGCGAGGCCGGGGAGCTCGGGCTCCCCGGCCCCATCGTCTAGTCGGTCAGACGTTCGTGCATTGACCGGTCTTCGCGCCGGTCACCCGGTTCGGCGATCCCTCCGAGTCACCGATCTGCGGGGCCGGCGAGTTGCCGGCGCAGTTCAAGCTGCCGTGAATCGTGTTCGTGACGTACTCGTTGCCGTCGGGATCGGCGAGCACGTTGTCGTTCAGGTTCACGGAGCCGTTCACCTGGTTGCGGATGAACCCCATCCAGAAGCCGTCGTAACCCTCGATGCTCGCGCCGCCGTTGATGCGGCTGTCCTCGATCGTGTTCCACGTGATGTCGAACGGACCGCCGAACGGGCCGGACCCGCCGTGGACGTCGACGCCCCCGTTGATGGTCGTGAAGTGGATCTGCACCGAGGCTGCGTCGGTAGCGTGGACGCCGCCGGAGATGGTGCCGGTATCGACGGGGTTCTCCTCACTGCCGAGCACGAAAGTCGCGCCCGCCTCGATGAAGAGCCCGCCCCTGATGATCACTGGGCCGTTGCTCAGACATGTCGCGCCTCCGGGCACGATCACCTTCTGGTAGGTCCCTGCCGCCAGTTCACCGGTGCATGTTGTGGCAGAACCAGCGCCTGCCACGCCCGGCACGGTCACGGCCAGTGCCCCGACGAGCGCAGCACCGCAGAGCAGACGAATCAGCCCTCGCATTCACTCCTCCTTAGTCGTTTGCCGCAGTCAGACCCCGCACTCACCCTACTTCGTCGGACTGCGAAATACAAAGCGCCCCTGCGAGCTCGCGGCTTGCTGTGAAACTACGGCCCATGGACGAGAAAGGCGCAGCACCCGCCCTCGCCGCGGACGTCGAGCTGCGTGCGGTCGTGCTCGTCGAAGGGGTCAGCGATCGGGTCGCGCTCGAGACGCTCACCGAGCGCCGAGGCCGGGCCCTCGGCGATGAGGGCGTCTCCGTCGTGCCCATGGGCGGCGCGCAGTCGATCGGCCGCTTCTTGAACCTGTTCGGCCCGCGAGGACTCGACGTCCGCCTCGCAGGTCTCTGTGACGCCGGAGAGGAGGGTGAGTTCCGTCGCGGCCTCGAGCGTGCCGGCCTCGGCTCCATCCTCACTCGCGCGGATCTGGAACGGCTCGGCTTCTACGTCTGCGCCGCCGACCTGGAGGACGAGCTGATCCGTGCCCTTGGCGCGGCAGCTGTCCAAGAGGTCGTCGACGTTCAGGGAGATCTCGGCCCCTTGCGCACCCTCCAGAAGCAGCCGGCGTGGCGAGGGCGGCCGCTCGACGAGCAGCTCCGCCGCTTCATGGGGAGCGGCGGCAGCCGGAAGGTGCGCTACGCCCGGTTGCTCGTCGAGGCGCTCGATCTCACAAACGTCCCCCGGCCGCTCGACCAAGTCCTCGCGTACGTCTGACCGATGGCCGCGAAGGTCTTGGTCGAAGGCCGTCCAGGCTCCGGGAAGACGACCGTCGTGGCGCACCTCGCCGACCTGCTCGCACAGCGCGGCGTCGACGTTCGCGGGTTCGTGACGCACGAGCTGCGCGAACGCGGACGCCGCGTTGGGTTCGAGGTCGAGACCGTCGACGGGAAGCGCGCGACGCTCGCACACGACAGCTTCGCCGGGCCGCCGCGCGTCGGCCGCTACGGAGTCGAC
The DNA here is from genome assembly GCA_046725655.1 of Actinomycetota bacterium. Taxonomy (GTDB): domain Bacteria; phylum Actinomycetota; class Thermoleophilia; order Gaiellales; family Gaiellaceae; genus 13-2-20CM-68-14. The sequence continues at coordinate 4,654 of JBKOYZ010000063.1, forward strand.
CTCGACGCGTTCGAGCGCGTCGCTCTGCCGGCCCTGGCGGAACCGCCACGCCACGGCGTCGTCCTGATCGATGAGCTCGGAAAGATGGAGCTGGCGTCGGAGCCGTTCCGCGAGGCGATCTCCCAACTGTTCGACGCCGACGTTTCTCTCGTTGCCGCGGCGCACGTCTTCGGCGACCCGTTCACCGACCGGCTCAAGCGACGGCGCGACGTCGAGCGGATCCGGATCACCCGCGAGACGCGGGACGCACTACCCGAGCGCCTTGCAGACCAGCTGGGGTCAGGTCTTGCGATGACGCATGAACGCAAGACCTGACCCCATGGGTCCAGCGGCGGCTGATGTGCAAGGATCCGCCGCGCAAAGCCGCGACGACGGACAGAAGGGGGTCAGCATGTCTCTCCG
>JBKOYZ010000083.1:0-6389 GCA_046725655.1 Actinomycetota bacterium
GGCTCCGCCGCCGGTCGCGGTTCCGGTCGGCTTCACGAACTTCCCCGGCGAGGTCTTCCCTGCCCCGCGCAGCTGGGTCGAGGTGGTTTTCCCCGGCCTCGCCTACTTCAACGAGCCCGACAGGGGCGGCCACTTCGCCGCGTGGGAAGAGCCGGAGCTGTTCGCGTCCGAGCTCCGCGCCGGGTTCAGCTCGCTGCGCTGATCGGCGTCTGCGAGCGGCGCGTACGAACAGTGCGCGCCGCTCGGGGCTTGTTTTGCGGAGCGTCTTGCGCTCTCTCGCCAACCGCTGCTTGCGGGCCGTCTACACCGCGACCGTTTGACTGCGCGAGTGTGCCCGAACGGCATACAGCCTCCACTTCCCCGGCACGCCTTTCAGCTCGCGCTCGTCCCGGCCCTCGAACTCGATCCCCGAGCCGGCGACGAGATCCCTGACGGTGGCCGTGACGAGTATTTCGCCCGGGGCGGCCGACCCGGCCACTCGAGCAGCGACCGACACCGCGATGCCGGCAACCTTGCCCTCGTGGAGCTCGCACTCGCCCGTGTGCACACCGACGCGCAGCTCGAGGCCGATTCCGCGCACGCTCTCGACGACCGCCTGTGCGCAGCGGATCGCGCGCGCCGGCCCGTCGAAGGTAGCGAAGAAGCCATCACCCGCGGTGTCCTTCTCCTCGCCTCGGAACCGAACGAGCTCGCGCCGCACCAGCCCGTGATGGCCGTCGAGCAGCTCCCGCCACGAGCGGTCGCCGAGCTCGGCGGCGCGCTCGGTCGAGCCGACGATGTCGGTGAAGAGCAGCGTCGCGAGGACGGAGTCGGGGACGGTCGGCGCGGTCTCGCCGGCGACGAACCGCTCGATCTCGTCGGCGATCTCCGGCGAGAGGAAGATCCCCCAGCCCTCGCTGCCCGAGACGCGGACGGCGCGTGCTCCCTCGATCCGTTCCGCCACCTCGAGCGGCTCGTGCGCCCAGGGCGAATCATGGCGGTAGAGGACGAGCGTCGGCACGCGCACGGCCGGCTGGATGGGCCGCAAGTCGGTCTCCTGATAGGCGCGATTGAGCGCGTAGGCGAAGTCGGGGCTGAGGCTCACCCGCATCCAGTTGGCGAACCAGAGGCGCTCCTCCTCACCCTGTGCGTAGAGCGTCGGACAGATGCGCTGGAGCACCGAGTCCGTGAACTCCTGCGTGCCCCAGCCTTCGCGCAGGCCGCGCAGCTCCTCCTCGATGCGGTCGGCGCTTTCGGGGGCGGCGGTTGGGTGGAAGAGCGCGAGCGCCTTCGTCCGCTCCGGGTACGTCGCCGCGTACAGCACCGCCATCGCGCAGCCGTCACCCGAGGCGAGAATGACGGCCTCCGAAGAGCCGACGGCGTCGAGGACGGCGCCCACGTCCTCCATCCGCGTCTCGAGCGTGGCGAACTCCCCGTGGCGGTCGGAGAGGCCCGAACCGCGCTTGTCGAAGAGGATGAGCCTGAACTCGCGCGCGAGGCGCTCGTAGAAGTCCCGCCAGTGCGGCGACTGCCAACCGTAGATGAGGTTCGAACCGAAGTCGGGAACGAACACGAGGTCCGTGTCCGCGTTGCCGACCACCTGATAGGCGATCGCGGCTCCGCGGCCCTGCGCATAGCGGACGTCAGGTTGCATAGGGCCAGTTTCCTGGACTGCCGCCGTAGCCACAAGGCAACCGAAACAAAAGAAGTCCTTGCTGCCCTACTGACACGGGCCTCTTCGGATCGCGTCCGGCTTTTTTCTTGGTTTGTCCGCCAGACCGGAACCTGCCGGTCAAGATCGCCCGACTGAATCGTGGCCTTGTTATGGCCACTTGATACTCCCTCCTCGGGTGATACCGGTCTCGCATGATGCAGCGTTCGGGAATGTCCCTTGAGCGGCCGTCCGCTCGTCGGAAGGCGACTGACGTGCGACGTTTGGCCGGCGGGAGCGGTCGAACGCGCCCCCGCCGGCGGCACGTGCTCTATGCGGACTCCTGCTTGTGAACCGGGAAGGTCGTCTCGACCGGCGGCACCGCGAAGCCGCCGTCGATGCCTTGCTGCATACGCGGCATCAGGATGTTGTTGCGGAAGTCCTCCCAGCTTTCTTGGGAGTCGTGGATTGCGACGATCGTCCACCCGTCGGCGGACGGACCGGCGGCGTGGAAGATCTGGCCGACAGGAAGACCGTCGGCCGGGTGGACGGCCGCGATCGACGCCTCGTACTGCTCCCTCGTCCCACCTGGGAACTGATGCACAACTCCATAAGCCACCTGCTGCTCCTTTCGTGGGGGACCGAGCCCATTTCGACCCGTAAATAAGCGCCGACTCTAGGGCACCGAGTGTTGCCATCTTCCACTGACGGGCGAGCTCGCCGAGGACGCAGTGGGCAAGCGTGCTGTCGTCGATGTTCTGTTCTTTTGATCCACCCTACTCGGGTGGGAACGGTCTTGTGGCACGATCCGGGTCTTGGATGCAAGTCGGATTGCAGCATTTCCGATCTTCGCCGATCTTCCTGTCGCGGAACTTGACGAGCTCGCGGCCGCATTGAGCGAGGTCGAGATCCAAGCGGGCGCCAAAGTCACCACGCTCGACGACTACGGAACCGCCATCTACTTCATCGAACAGGGAAAGGCCGAGGCCCTGACTGACGATGGCGAGGCGATCCAGAGCCTGGGCCCCGGCGACACGTTTGGCGAGATCGCACTCGTCCTGACGGGACAGCGAACGGCCACCGTCGTGGCTCGTACGCCGATGCGGCTCCTCTCGCTCTCCGGCCAGGACTTCGACCGCATTCGAGCACGTGTACCCGAGCTCGAACGCTCGCTGCGCCGCCTCGGCCTTGAGCGCGCCTCTGTAGACGCACCGGATTGATCGAACCCGATGCGCGCCACCGAACGCCCATTGCCGTAGAACCCAGATCTACTTTGCGAACGCGGCACGGCCGGGGGAGCGTCTGGACAGTTCTGCCCTATTGATCCACGCTGCTAGGTGATAGCAGTCTCGCCTGTGCGAGCGTCCGCGAATGTCTCTTGACGGAGTGTGGAGCTATCGCGTTGGTGTCAAAGGCTAGACCACCTGCTGCGGAGTAGGCGAATGCCGCCGCCGACATCAGATTCCACAGGTCCTGAGGCCTTGCCCTCGAGCGTACGAGTGCACGTGGTCGGCGCAGGACCCGTGGGTCTTCTGCTCACGGCACTGCTCCAGTCGATGGAGGGGTTCTCCGTGCGGCTCTATGAGAAGAGGCGCGAGTACACGCGCACCCGGATGGTCCAGCTTGCACCGTACCTCGTGGCGGATTCGGTTGACAGCTACCGCACCGATTACATCGACGGAGACAATGTCGACGCTGTCTTCGATCCGGCCGAGCTCCACGAGGACCTCGCCTTCAGGCGATCGATTCCTTCGGACCTGATGGCGCTTCTTCGCGACTGGACCGTGGGGTTCTGCCCGCTCAACTCGATCGAGCGCGCTGTCAGCGATCTGATCGATTCGCGCGTGTCGAATCAGGTGCAGCGCACAACTGCCCTCGTGACGGCGGAGGACGCAATGGCGATGCTCGAGCCGGGAGACATTCTTATCGACTGCACGGGCAGCAGATCGCTACTCCGAGATCACCTGACGACTGGCACCGGTCAGATGGATGGAAGCGCGAACACACTCAGGATCCGGCTCGAGTACGCGCTTGTCATCACCTTCCTCTACGGCCAGACCTACGACTGCAACGAGCACTGCAAGTACTACAAGAACATCGAGAACGCGCAGTACAAGTTCATTCCGATGGTCAACCGCACCCACTACGACGGCAGCGTCAGCCACGTCACGGGGATCGTCAACATCTCCGCCGACGACTACGAGGCGATGCCGTCCCGATTCGACGGCGAGTGGCTTCGCGACAACTTTCCGGGAGTCGCTCAATCAATGGACCGGTTCATCGACAAAATCAAGGAGGAAACTCACGGCGAGATCCTCGGCGACCTCGAGATCGTTCGGATTCCGCTTGACTTGTATCGGGCGCGCAATGCGACCAGTCGGCAGTGGCTCACCGCGCGGCCAAGCGACCACCCCTTCGCGAGCTCACCGGTGCTCCTCGCCGGCGACTCGGCTGTTGGCTCTCCGTACTTTCAGTCGATTTCGCTTGGTTTTGAGTGTGCGATGTACCTAGCGGGACTGATCGCGCAGCGTGATGTACCACTCAGAGACATGCTCGATCGCTACGAGCTGTACATCTACAAGCAGTGGCTTCGCGTCTACATGCGCAGCAAGATGATCAAGCACAACAAGGATCTGTTCGAGTCCCTCGACGACCCGCTCGCGCTCCTGGACAAGCTGCACATCTATTAGCCGGACACGTCGCGGTTTCTGGCAGCGCCTCTGGCCGCAGGCGCCGAAGCCCCTTTTTGGGGGACGACCGCTGGGCCGAATGGACACAGACCTGCGCGAGCGCGCTCTCACTCGATGTCATGTCCCTTTGATCCACCCTACTCAGGGAGTAGCGGCCTGGCGTGGGCCAGCGTTCGGGAATGTCCACCAACGTACCCGGTCGTCCGACAGTGCGGGCTACTCGCGGGTGACTAGGTACGCTGCCTGCGTGTTCCCGTGGATCATCTTTGCACTGGTCGCCGTACCCTTGGTCGTCGTCGGCTTCTTGGCCACGCGTCGCAGAAGGGTCGCCGGCGAGCATCCCGCGAGCGAAGACGCGCAAGCAAGAGCGCTAACGGAGCAGGAGTTCGCCGAGGCAGCGGCCTACGAGGCGAAGTGGCGTGAGGAGGACAAGGAGAGGTACCACCAGGAGCGCTTGCCCTAGGCGGGGTCGCCTGGGCCGGCGTGCGGGAATGTCACCCGGGCGGTCGGGCCGTTAGCGGGTCCTTCGAGCCGAGCTCCTTTGCAAGTTCCGTTGCCCAGCCGCCGTCACGCCTCGGATGCACTTTCACCCAGACTCGGTCGTGCCACTCGCTGAGCTCGAGGGTGCCGCTGCGCCCCGGGAGGCCGAGATGCCAGTGGTGGCTACCTGCGCGGCCGGCTAACTCGCGCTCGCTGCGAACGACAAGGCCTCGCTTCGAACATTCGGCGAGAGCTTCGGCAGCGCTGAGGTTCAGGTCGAGCTCGAGCAGGACGGTCCAATCGTAAGTTCCGCCACGCGCGCAGTGGGTGGGCAGTGAAGGTCGCCTGGGCCACTGTTCGGGAATGTCCCTAGAGGCAAAGGCCAGCCGGGCCGACGCCCGTCAAACGTCTGAAAACGCGGTAGAACTGCGGATAGCTGCCGAAGCCGGCATCGAGGGCGGCGCGCGTGAGCGTGGCGCGCACACGCACGGGGCAGCGCTTGCGCCCCTCCCTCGACTGCGCCAGCGTTCACGAATGACCCATGAGGGTGACGGCGGCCTAGTGGCGGAAGCGTCGCAAGAACCGCAGCTGGCTTTCGAGGGCTGACGCGGCGTCCGGGCGGCGGGGGATCGCGACCATGAACGATGCGGCGATCCAGGATGCGTAGACCGGGAGCGCCTGATCGAGGAGCTTCTCGTCGTAGCTTCCATATGCGGCGATGGCGCTCCGGGCTTCCGGATCTGAATCGTGCGAGCGGTCGCTCAGTACGAGTGCGGCGAGGTCGTATTCACGCGGCCCGCGGCACGCCGTCTCCAGATCGTGCCAGATCGGCCCGGCAGTAGTTTGGATGCAGTTGAAAAGGTGGGCGTCTCCGTGCAGCGCTTGTCCCGCCGGGAGCTCGCGCGAGGCGAGTTCGCAGAGTAGTTCGACGTCGTCGGACGGCGCGAAAGGTTGGAGCATCGCTCGCACCTCTTCTGCGCGGCCTGCACGGGGCAGCTCGCCGTCGTAGTCAGCCAGCGAGTCGTGGATCGTGTGGAGCCCTCGGCCCGCTGCGGTCGCGTCGAGCTTGCCGACTCGCGCGAGGTAGTGCCAGAAGACGAGCGTATGTCCGTCGTGGCGGTGTGGGCCAGGCGGAAGCCGATCGCTTGGCTGGACGACCGGTGCGCCCGCCCGAGCCGCGTGCGAGGCGACAGTGAGTTCCCGTTCGACGTCGGCCGGATCGACACCGGGAGCGCCGCTGGTTACGCGCGCGACCACCGGCGACGGCCATAGGTGCACGAGCACGTGCCACGCTTCCCGCAACACGACCGGCTTCTCGCAGTGCACCCCGTGGGCATCAGCGACTGCGAGAGCAGCTTCGACTGCACTCATGACGCGATCGTAAGCCCGACCTTCTGGATCCCCCGGCTGCTCCCATGCAAGGGGCCCTCGACTGGGCCAGCGTGCGCGAATGTCACTCGACGCTGGAGATGCCGACGGTCCGAGAGTAGGGGTCAAGACGGTGACGCGGCGCTCTCGAGACGGCAGATGATCTCCCAAAGATGACCGTCGGGATCACGAAAGTACCCGGAGTAGATCCCCCAGGGACG
>JBKOYZ010000043.1:0-10623 GCA_046725655.1 Actinomycetota bacterium
CGTGGATCCCGAATCCCTTGGCCGGTGCTCGGTAATCCGCCCATTGCGCGTACTTCTCCGAGAGGGAGAAGTACTTGCGGGCGTGAGCCCACCCCTCGCCGATCAGCTGCGCGGCCGCTCCCTGATGAGCCCGAGCTAGTATCCGGGCGAGCTCCGCTGCCTCCGCGAGGACCGGGTCGGCGGCCAACATGAAGCCCGCGAGGTCGGCAGGAACGTCCGGGCTGGGCGGGGTGCTCGCGTTGTGGTACGTGTTCAAGAACCGTTCGGTGGTCATGACTCAGCCTCCGGTCCGCTTTGTCGATGCTCTGATTGAACCACCTGTCCAACCACTCACGGCAGACTCTCGACGTCGTGCAGCGTCCCAGCTACTCGCTCTTTCTATGGAGAGAGGAGCGCTCGCGAATTCGCGGCCGTCGGCGGTAGCTCCCGGCGGTCTCTTGAGGATGAGCGCGGATGATGCGTTGCTTTAATAGCGATGGGCGGGATCGCTGCGGGATGAAGGTGGTTGTCTTCGCGACGGACCGGACATCCCGCGGCGTTCTGTGACAAGGACACTCGCGCAGGCTAAGCTCGCCCTCGATCCGAGCTCGTCCCTAGATCAGGCCGGCGCGAGTGGCGTGAGCAGCCGCAGCGGCGCGGGAAGGCTGCGCCAGCTTGCGCAGGATGTTGGCGACATGCCGGTGGACCGTGTGGTCGCTGAGGACGAGAGACGACGCGATCTCGCGGTTCGAAAGACCGGCAGCCACGAGGCGAAGAACTTGTGCCTCACGCCGCGTGAGCGGCGAGTCGCCGTTCGACTCCACGGGGCGGGCGTCGCCGAGGAATCCGGCGAGCGCTCGTTGGAGCTCGCGTCGGTCGTCCATCCAGACCAGATGGGAGTCGCCGCTCAGCGGGACAAAGCGCGCGTTCGGCAACAACGAGGCGAGGTTGCGCCCGTGGCTCATCGGGACGGTGCGATCGCCGCGGCGGTGCAACACGAGCGCCGGCGTCGCCACGGTGGGCAAGGACGGCGCCGCGTCGGTGGTCAGGTCGAGCTCGAGGAAGGCGGCGGCCACCTCCGCCTCGGCCGATCGCCGCTGGTAGCGGCTGAGCGCCGCGATCTCGTCCCCGCCTGCGTGGGGGACCATTAGGCCTGCGAACATCTGCGCCGCAAGCGGCCAGTTCGTCCGAACGAAGTCGACGAGCGAGCGCCGCGTGGCCTCCGGGATGTCGGTGCGTGAGACGTAGCCGCCGAAGAAGACGATCTTGGAGACCTTGTCCGGCGCGGCGCTCGCAAAGCGCGCCGTCGCGAGCCCGGCGCAGGAGCAGGCGAAGAGCGCCGCCCGCTCGCCTCCGCACGCGTCGAACACCGCCGCGAGCGCCCTTGTCTCGGATTCGAGCGTCGGCGGGCGGGGGAGCTCGCGATCCGAGACGCCCGCGCCGAGCCGGTCGTACCGCACCACGCGGTGCGTGCGAGCAAGCTGCTCGTAGAAGCCCCGCGCGCGGGGCTCCTCCCACTCTTCCTCGAGGTGGGACACCCACTTGCCGCCGAAGAGGAGCAACGGTCCCTCGCCCACCGTCGCGTACGCGATGCGGCGGCCGTCGAGCTCACAGAAGCGAATCTCCTGCTCCATCACCCGCAAGCCTGATGGCCCGAACGGGCCATGTCAAGAGGATGGCCCGTGGCGGCGAAGCGGCGGGCGGCTGCGGGCAGCGACGATGGTCGAGTGCATTCACGCTACGTCGACGGGCTCACGATCCGGCCGCTGCGAAACGGCGACACCGACACGGTCGCAGCGCTGTTCGCGCGGCTTGGGCCTCGCTCGCGGACGAGGCGATTCTGTGGTGCGAAGCCACGGCTGTCGGACGCAGAGTTGATGGCCCTGGCGCGCGTCGACGGCGACCACCATGTCCTCGTCGGCTACCTGGACGGGGACCCGGAACCTCTCGGCCTGGGGCAACTCGTTCGCGTCGGCTCGGCTGCCGAGGTGGCGGTCGAGGTCGCGGATGCGTACCAAGGCCGCGGCATCGGATCCGTCCTCGCACGCGAGCTCGCCGCCGACGCGCGGGCGGCGGGGATCACCGAACTCGTCGCGACGGTCTGCGGGGACAACCCTCCCGCGGTATCACTCTTGAGGCGCGTGGCCGAGTCGTTCCAGGTGCGCTGGCGCGGCCGAGACCGCGAGTTCGTCCTCAGACTCGAGGCGTAAGAGGACGCGTGCTACCGCCTTCCAGTTGCTCAGGCTGGCGGGATCGAGTGGTTGCAACCCGGAGCACGCGCGGGAGCTGCGCGAACGACGTCGAGTCGGCGCCTGAATCAGGCGACGCGCGTCGGGGCGTCGATCCTCGCGTCGAGCTCGTCGGCTTCGTCGCCGCGCCCGCGTGACCTCAGGAACTCCGCCAGGCGATTCACGCTCGTGGCGTAGACCCAGCCGGGGGCGAGAGCTGAGGCCCGATCGACGGCTTCACGGAACAGCAACTCCGCTTCCGCGTCCCTCCCCTCGGCCGCCCGGACGAGCCCTAGGGCGGTCCTTGTTGTCGGGATCGAGCTGGCGTCTTGTCCACCGACAGTCTCGATCGCCTTCACCGCGTACCGCTCAGCCTCCTCGAGCCGGTCCTGATGGACGAGTACCTCGGCGAGGATTCGCTCGCTCTCACAGACGTAGCCGCGGTCGCCCAGCGGCTTCAGCATCCGGATGGCCTCACGCGTGAGCTGCTCTGCCCGCTCGTCGTCGCCTTCGTTCATGACGAGCTCTGCCAGGTAGTTGAGGCTGCGCGCGTGCTCGAGGACAGCCCCTGCCTCGGCGAAGATCTCAATCGACTGCTCGTAGAGCTCGACCGCGCGTTCGGTGTCGCCGCGCAACTCTGCGACGTTCGCCAGGACATGGAGAGCCTGGCCGCGCGGCACGATGCCACCGCTCTTCTCAGCCAGCCGGCGCGCCTCGGTCGCAAGCTCCTCCGCCGAGTCGAGGTCGAACTCCCACAGCTCGCAGCTCGCGAGCGCGTTTGCAGCCCGGCTGATCATGTCCTTTCGACCCGTGGCGCGCGAGACTTCGAGCGCTTCGTGCGCGAACCGGCGGGCGCCGGAACGATCACCCGCCCATCTCGCCAGCGTGGACAACTGCCGGAAGGCGTCGAAACGCCCGATGAAGTCGTCTGGCTCGAAGAGCGCGAGTCCTTCCTCCGTGAGCTTCCGCGACCGGTGCGAGTCGGAGTCCCGAAATGCCGTGACCCCGCCGAGAACGATCAGCGCGCGGCCCTCGAGGCTGCGGTTGCCCGCCTGCCGAGCGTCTGCACGCACGTTCTCCATCTCCACCGACACCGCGGGGATGTCGTCCAGTCGCCACGCCGCCCGCGCCGCCTGGTAGCGCCGCTTAAGCGTCGGCTCCAGCTCGACGGCTCGCTGCAGTAGCTGGCGCCCCGAACGGTTCGCTTCCCGCGCCAGCGCCCGCGCGCCGGCTGCTTCCAGCGCTGCCGCGGTCTCGCGTACGAGGTGTTGCGGCACCGCGCCTTCGACCTCAGCCCGCAGGGCCGTCGCCTCGTCGAGGTGATAGGCGCGGATCTCCACGAGCTCCTCCGCTCCCCGACCCTGAAGCCAGGCGGCGAACGCCTCGTGGAGCTCGGCACGCGCGAGCTTCGTGAGGCCCGAATAGGCGATCTCGCGGATGAGGATGTGCTTGAAGCGAAACGCCGGCTCGCCCGCGATCGACGAACGCGTCTCGCGCCAGAGGAAGTCCCGCTCGACCAGCGTCTCGAGCACCTCGTCGAGGTCATCGATGTCGCTGGAAACGTGCCCGAGAGCGCCGGGCCAGAAGACCCGGCCGATGACCGCAGCGCGCCGCAGGACCGTCTTCGCATTGCGTGGAAGCCCGTCGATACGGGCCGCGATCAACGCCTGCACGGTGTCGGGAATCGGAACCCTTCCCTCGGCGCCGTCGGCAAGCATGCGAACAGTCTCTTCTAGGAACAGCGGGTTGCCCTCCGCCTTCGCGAGCACTTCGCCGCGAATCTCAGGCGAGAGCGCCGCTTCGGCGAGCAACATGTCGGCGAGCTCGCCTGCTTCTTCTTCGGCAAGCCCCCCGAGCTCGATCGTGGCCCCGCGCACCCGACCTCCGCCCCACTGAGGATCAACCTCGAGCAGTTCGGGCCGGGCGAGACACAGGATGAGGAGCGGGGCATCGCGGACCCAGCGCGCGAGCTGCTCGATCAGGCCGAGTAGGGGCTCCTCTGACCATTGGGCGTCTTCGAAGCCGAGCACGAGGGGTTGCTCGGCCGCCGCGCGCTGAGCCCACTCCCGAACGGCCCAGGCAATCTCCTCCCGGCTGCGGTTGGTCTCGACCGCCTCGACCACGCCCGAGACGAGCGCGAGCAGCTCGGCGACCGCCTCGTCGCCGCAGAACGCCCGCAGCTTCTCACGCGCTTCCTCCGGGGGGTCGTTGTCGGCGATCGCCGCCGATGCCTTGATCATCTCGGCGAGCGGCCAGTACGTAATGCCCTCGCCGTACGGAAGGCAGCGGCCGACGAGCACCCTCGCGTCCTCGAGGTCGGCCGAGAAGTCGCGCGCTAGGCGGCTCTTTCCCACGCCCGGCTCGCCGTAGATCGTGACGAGATGGGCGCGCCGGTCTCGCCGGCTTCGCTCGAAGATGTTCCGAAGCAGAGCGAGCTCTACGTCGCGGCCGACGAGGCGCGCAGAGAGCACGCCGATGGGACGGCCGCGGCGTTCGGTAGCGGACACCGTGTGCCAGACCGGCATCGGCTCCGCAAAGCCGCGCAGGTCTCGCGTACCGGCGGCGTCGAACTCGAAAGCGTGAGCGGCGAGCCGATGCGCCCCGGCACCGACGAGGATCTCGTTTGGCGCCGCGCTCTGCTGAAGACGCGCGGCAAGGTTGACCGCCCTCCCGGTCGCGAGCGCCAGGTCCGCATGCTCGGACAGGACCTCGCCAGCCTCGACGCCGATCCGGCATTCGACCCCGAGCTCGCCCACCGCGTCCCTGATCTCGAGCGCGGCACGGAGCGCGCGCTCGGCGTCGTCTTCGTGCGCGATGGGAACGCCGAACGCCGACATGACCGCATCGCCGGCGAACGCCTCGACGGTGCCACCGTGCGCTTCGATGCAGCGCGAGACGAGCTCGAAGAACTGCGCTACGCGGCGGCGCACGACCTCAGGATCCGACGCCTCGACTAGCGCCGTCGAGCCGACGAGGTCGACGAAGACAACCGTTGCCAGCTTCCGTTCGACTCCGGAAGTATGCGGAAGCGTCACGCTCTGACCGCGAAATCCGGCGCGGCTCTCGTCTAGGAGTGATGCGGGAAAGCTACGCATCGGGTTGGGGTGCTTCCACGATGCGTTACGCCGTTTTCACGAGCGCCATCGAATGCATGTCTACGAACGCGTCGTGCGGGAGGCTGCCTGCGCATCACCTTCCTCCGAGGTTGCGCGTCGTGGTGTCCGAGACAGCCAAGTCAATTCCGCGCGAAGCCGATGCCGACGCACGCCGGTCGACGCTGACGTTTCGCCAGCTCACTCGTCTACAGCTCGCTACAAGCCGTGAAGGCGCTCGGCAAGCTGCCACGGCAAAACGAGCGTCTCGACGATTCGATCGACGCCGTCGACCGGAGCGCTGAACCGAGCACATCACTTCGTGATCCGGGCGACGAAGAACCCCCGGCTCCACTCGCGTTCCCTGCGACGCGTCAAGGGGATTGCCTCAACTCTCCGCAGCGGCCGTCTTCTCGACCGCCAGCTCCATGATCTTCCGGTTCCCCGTCACCCAGAGCGTCGTGAGCGTCACCGCGCAGATCCGCCACCGCCCGTCCTCAGACGCCCGGCGCAGGCAGAAGTCGTAGCGCCCGCCGACGATCCAGAGCGGGTCGCCGTGGACCGTCGCCAGCCTATGAGTGGCGAGCACGTGTGCGCTGCAGGTTGCCGTGTCGCTGTCGACGGTGACCTGATGGTTGGCGATCAGGTGCTGGGTCGCGTCGAGGCCCTCGGCGAGCGGCCGCCAGCCGGCGATCAGCTCGGCAGGCGTGAGCTTCGCTGGCTCGCCCCCGTTGAGCAACGTGTAGTCGACGTTGACGTGCTCGTCGAAGAGCTCAATCAGCGCCTGCCAGTCGCGGGCGTCGATCAGCACACCCATCGCCGATGTGTGCTCGACGATCTGCTGCCAGTCCGTTTTCGTGGTCATCGCAGCCTCCTCAGCCCTCCGCAGCGGCCGCACGTTTGCCCGACGGCGTCCGGACGTCAGACAGGAGCTCGAACGACGACGTGCGGCAGGCTCGGCGAAAACCCGGCGGGGGCGAATCCACCTCTTCGAACGCTGGCCGAATCGCAAACTAAGACGCTCGCCCGGCAGCAAACTCATCGCAAGGCTGCTCGTCGCGATCCGCTCGACGTCGTCACGACGCTGCTCCGCACGGAGCACGTCGGGGAAGCCCGACGTGTCGACTGTATGGCGCGCCTCCTTCGCCGTAGGCTCCCACCGGGGGCGTACCAGCCGGAGCACCGAAGGTCACGCGAGTGCGCTCGGAAGGTCGGTCGGCGGGTCCGGCCGACCGACCGACCGGGTGCTGCTCTGCGCGTTCAGCCGCTCGCTGCCAAGGTCGGCGTGGTCCTCATTCTTTGCCTCGCCTGCAACGCTTTAGCGCACCACGGCGCCACGGAAACGCCACATACGCGTGCGGTTCGTCTGGGTGTCCCTACGACTCACCGGCGTGGACGCTATCCGCGCGGTGGCACGGTGGGGATCCGGATACCTTGCTGATCGTGCGCCAGCGCGAGCGGACCTCCGAACAGCCGCGTGGCGGAGGCTTGCGCGAGCCGTCCGTTCCGAGCGAGATCCGACGAGGCGAACGCACCGTGCGCCTTTCAAACCTCGACAAGCCGTACTGGCCGGAGCACGGCATCACGAAAGGCGACCTGCTTCGCTACTACCGCGAGGTCGCACCCACGCTCCTACCGCACATCCGCGATCGGCCCTTCACGATGAAGCGCTACCCGGACGGCTGGCAGGGCCGGCCCTTCTTCCGGAAGGACGTCGCCAATTACGCGCCCGCTTGGGTCAAGCGGGTCACCGTCCGCGTGACGAGTCGGGAATCGCCGCAGCAGAGCCGCGCGATCGAGGTCCCGATCGTGAACGACGAGCTCGCCCTGCTCTGGATGGTCAACACGGGATGTATCGAGTGCCACACCTGGTACTCGCGCATCGACAGACTCGAGCGACCTGACCGGGTGGTCTTCGACCTCGACCCATCAGACGACGTCGGCTTCGCCGAAACGGCTCAGGTAGCGCTGCTCGTCAAGCAACCCCTCAACGCGCTCGGGTTAGCCTCGTTCCCGAAGACGTCGGGTGCGCTCGGCCTCCACGTTCTCGTCCCGATCGAGCGACGGCACACGTACGACGAGACGCGTCGGTTTGCGACCGAAGTCGCGCGAGCAATCGCCGGCACGCACCCCGAACTGGCGACGATCCAGTGGTCGAAGGCGAAGCGACGAGGCGTCCTCATCGACGCAAGTCAGAACGCAAAGGGCAAGACGATCGCGTCGGCGTATTCGGTGCGGCCGATGCCGAGAGCGCCAGTCTCGACGCCGCTCCACTGGGACGAGGTAGACGAGAAGCTCGATCCGTCGATCTACACCATGGAGGTGGTGCTCGACCGGCTCGACCGCCACGGCGACCTCCATGAGGGCGTCCTGAAGACGAAGCAGCGCCTCGGCCCTGGCCTGGGACGCTCATCAAAGACATCGTCTCTGCTGCAAATCGGCGTGATCCGATAGCGGCGAATTGCGTCGCGAGACGTCGCGCGTGTCGTCTCATTTTGCGGGGGTAGTCTGTCCGGATGGACGAGGCCCGAGACGAGGCTCGGCGCTACGTTCGCCGAAAGCGCATCTTCTACACCGCCCTCGGCGCCTGGATCGCGCTCAGCTTGACGTGGTTCACCCTCGACATGCTCGATGGCAGTGACTCCCTCTGGTTCTACTGGCCCACGTTCGGCACAGGCATCATCGTGGCCATCATCGGAATCTCACTCCTGGGCGTCGGCGGAATCTTCGGCCCTGAGTGGGAGCGTCGAGAGATCGACAAATACCTTCGCCGCCGAGGGAACGGGCCGGACGCCTCGCTCTGAGAGTTGGAGAGTGCGCCCCCTCGAAGAGGGGCGATTCCGCCTTTCGAATGTGGCCTGCCTCAGTCGCAGACCCGAATGACGCAGGAGGGCAACATTCCGCCGCCGTCGTTCGTTGCAGGTGCGTCACTCGGCGAGCACCCGGATCTCGGCGGACCGCTGCGTCCGCTTCGGCAAGCTCGGCCGGCGTCATCTGATCGCGGAGGTGTTTCGCACGCAGGGCAAGCAACTCGACGAGCGCGGCCGTGGGAAGGTAAGGCTCCATGAGCTCGTGCGCGCCCGTGAGGGTGAGCGCTGCGTGCAGCTCCCCGTCGACTTCGGCGAGAAGCAGTGGCCTGCTAGGCAGCGGCCGGTCGTAAAGCGCGGCGAGTCGGGCGATCGCTTCATCGTCGTCGCGTGTTGCGAGCCGCAGCGCGACGCGGGTGCTCGGCCCCGGGGCGCGGTGTGCGTTGACGCTTCCGCTCGACGGGTGGGGGAACAGTCGCGAGAACATCGTTCCCACAGGGATAGCGGCCCATGGGGTTCAGAAACTTAGCCAAGCGACTGTGGTTGGGCAGGTTCCGAAACCCGTGCATTCGATTCGCCAAACGAGTCAGGGGATGACCGAAACGGACGAGGAGTTGACGTCGATGTGGTCGATCTGATACGCGCGCGCGCGCGCGTACCTCGATTACGTGGCAGTGCCGAAGCGTACGTGGCAGTGCCGAAGGGCGCGTGAGGTCGTGGTTACGGAAGCTGATCGAGTCTCGGGACGCGTGCTCGTATTCGTGGATCAGGCCGCCGAGCAGGTCCCTGCGGTTTAGCTGCGGATAGGGTGGCCCTCGGAGGGGTTGCGGTGTTCGCCTGTCTGCTCGGGGTGGACGAAGTGCGAGCGCCCGGTGCGGCCGATGCTGGTTGTAATGACGCACGTAGACGCGAAGCACGTGCTCGAGTTGGCGCCGGCTGAAGATGAGCAGGCGGTCGAGGCATTCGCGACGCACGCTGCCGACCCAGCGCTCGGCGTGTCGGTTCGCGTTCGGTGCCTGGATGGGTGTGCGGATCACGGTCACTCCTTCGCTCGTGAAGACGTGATCGAAGCCGCCGTTGAACTTGGAGTCGCGATCGTGGATGAGGAAGCGGACCCGTTGCTCGCGATCGTCGAGCGTCATCACTAGGTTGCGCGCCTGCTGGGCGACCCAGGCGCCGGTCGGGTTGGGCGTGCAGGCGACGAACTCGATCCGGCGGCTCTCCAGCGAGATGAAGAAGAGCACGAAGATCCCGCTTCAACCAGGCGGTCTCGACGGTGAAGAAATCACAGGCGAGCGTCGTCGCCGCGTGCTGGCGGAGGACGTCTCGCCATGAGAGCTCGTCTCGCTGCGGCGCCGGCGGCAGACCGTGACGGGCGAGGATCGTCCGCACCGAGGTCGCCGAGACACAGATGCCGAGGCTTCGCAGTTCGCCGACGATCCGCCGGTAGCCCCAGGTCGGGTTCTCGCGTGCGAGCCGAACAACCAGCACCTGTACTCGACACTCGAGCGCCGGCCGTCCCGGGCGTCGGTCCGGATAGGTCCAGCGCCGCTTGACCAGTTGACGGTGCCAGCGAAGCAGCGTCGCCGGACGCACCGACAGACTCCCCCAGGCGCTCCGCGGCAGCGCCCGCGCGAGCGCTGCGAGGATTGCCCGATCCACGGGCCGAAACGCAGCTCGCCGCGACTGGCGGCGCAGAATCGCCAGCTCATGCCGGAGCACGAGGATCTCCAGCTCCTTCGAGCGCTCCGATCTGCCCAACAGCACGACCAGTTGAAGCAGCCGACAGAGCGCCACATAGAGGAACGACCAAACCACCCACGACCTCCGGAGTCAGGGGAGGGCGAAGGTATCGAGCCACCAGCCAAGCCACCGGTCAAACCGCTAACCGAGTTTTTGAACCCCACGGGGAGCCCGAGCCTCCCGACCAGCAGAACTTCAGAGCTCGCGGGCCGCTGTCGAGTAGCGGCGGATCACCTCGTCGACGTTGTGGACGTCGATCTCGCCGGCGCGGTACCGGGTAATCGCCCGCTCGACCTGCTCGACGAGCTTCGCAAGGTCGGCCTCGTAGTAGGTTGAGACGCGCTCGCGCGCTGCGCGCCGCTCGGCCTTCGTCGACCCGTGCACCACCGACGATCGTACGCCGCCGTCTCGACTCGATCGACCGCTGCAACCCCTCAGCGATTCCGATGATGTTGCCCGCCCGCCCCGATGGCGCGCTCGCAGCGCCGTGGGTCCATAAACCCGATCTCCCTGCAAATCCAAAGATCGACGCGCCTACCGAATTTACGCACCTACGCGGTGTTTTGACACCCTTCAGGCTATTGCTGTGTCCTAGATGGGTCTAGACCGTCGTTTGCGCCTCGGCCTACATTTCGACGCTGCGAGACCGGATGGATAGTGACCACTCGGCGAAAGGTTGAGGAGGCCGCGATGGTCGCAGCCTGCCTCGCCGCGCTCGCCGGAGACCGTCACGGAGACGCCGCGCTGACGCTTCCTGCCATTGCCGAACCAGCC
>JBKOYZ010000136.1:0-6885 GCA_046725655.1 Actinomycetota bacterium
CGCGCCGAGATCCGCGCTCGCGAACGTGTACGGCGTCGGCAGGAACGCCTCCGGGTCGCTGCTCGAGAAGCTGACCGTGCCTGTGTAGCAGCAGGCGACATTGCCGTAGACGTCCTCGGCGCGGACGTTGATCGTGAACGGCGTCCCGCTCGTGACGATGGTGGGCGCGTTGATCGCGAGGTGGTGAACCGGCGCACCCGTGACCACGACGACCGGCTGCTTCTTCTGCGCCAACGGCCGGAATGCGGGCTTCACGACGTATGTGACGCGCTTGTAGCTCGTCCTCACGCGTTTCTTGCCGCGCTTGGTCTTGACCACCTTCTTGACCTTGACCAGCTTGGTCTTGGTGATTCCGACGCTGGGCCGCGTCTGGGTGAGGAAGACGTAGCCGTCCGCTGCGAGGGTCGTAGCCGCTGCCGGCCCGTAGGTGATGGTGAAGCTCTCCCCGCGGGTGCACGAGGTCGCGATGATCAGACGCCTTGCGACGATGCGCGTCAGCTTCGTTCCACTCGAGCAGCTGCCACGCGCGAAAGCGACGTAGCCGAGCGCGCCGCGCTTCGTCTGCTGCGGCGGCGACCAGCCGCGCGGAATGTCGATGAGGGTCTGCCCGTCGAGGGTGCCGCCGTCGGCGCTGAACACGAGCGTGAAGGTGTTCGTGCTGCCTGCGGTGACCTTCGCGGGCGTGACCTCCACGCGGCCGGCTCCGTCCTCGGCGGCCGGACCCCCAACGGGAACGAGCAGCAGGACGAGCCCGAGGACGGGCAGAAACGCCGCGCGCCAGTTCTTCACCATCACCAGATCAGGACCCCTACGAGTTCGCGAAGCCGAAGTTAAGCAGCCGCCGCGCGTCGCCATACGGGTCGGGCGAGTGGAGGACCACAGCGATCAGGCTCTTCGAGCCACGCCGCGCCGAGGCGACGAGGCAGTGCCCGGCGAGCGTCGTCCAGCCTGTCTTGACGCCGTTCGCACCCGGGTAGCTGCCGAGCAGAAGGTTCTTGTTCACGTACGTCTTCGAGTATGTCGGCGCCTGCCACTTCACGTGCGCGATCCGGGTGCGGACGAGCGCCCGGAACTTCGGGATCCACATCGCGTAGCGGGCGAGCGCAGCGAGGTCGTACGCGGACGAGTAGTTGCCTTTGTCGATGACGCCGCTCGGCGTGGTGAAGTGGCTGTCGCGCAGGCGGAGCGCGTGGGCCTTTGCGTTCATCAGCTCGAGGAAGGCGCCCTTGCTGCCAGAGGTGGCGATCGCGAGCGCGAGCGCGTCGTCGTTGCCGGAGAACAGCATCAGCCCGTACATCAGCTTCCAGACCGGAACACGCTCGTGCGCCCGCAGGCCTTCGCGGCCGAGCGCGACCCTGGGGACGATCGGGTTGATCCGGACCACGCGCTTCAGGGACAGGCGCTCGAGCGCGAGCACGGCGGTCATGATCTTCGTCGTCGAGGCGACCGGTCGCCGCCGGTGCGGACGGCGCGTCCAGAGGACGGCACCGGTGTTCGCGTCGACCAGGATCGCCGACGGTGCGGCGACCGCCTTCGAAGGGCCCAGTCGCTCGAGGCGCGGGTGAGCGCCGCCGACGAGCAGCAGCGTGCGCAGAGCGGGCGGACGCCGCACCGACGCGCGCTCGGCAACGACGGCGGCCCGCAGGCTTCGCAGCGTCGCCTCGGACGCGCGTTTCGGTCGCAACGCCGCGGCGTCGTGATGCGGCTTCCCGCGCGCGAAAGCCCAGTGCTGCGTCGCGCCCAGCGTGACGGCGACGACGAGCGCGGCGAAGACGAGCGCGAGCGCCATCCGGCGGCCGCGACGTGAGTGGCGGCGCCTGCGCTGGACGGGTTGGAGGACGGAGTACGGCATCGTCTCGACGGGCTCCGGCGGCGAGTCTAGCTCCCGCTTCTGCTGTTTTTGCAGGAGAGACCGGACGAAACGGCTTGCCCGGCGCTCCTACACTTCGGTCGTGGAGCTCCGCGACCTGCCCTCGGTGGACGAGCTCGCAGGCGACGCGCGACTCGCAGATTCGGCGCCGCGCCCGCTGGTCGTCGCCGCCGTGCGGTCGGCTCTCGCGCGCGCGCGTGAAGATATCCAGGCGGGCGCAGAGCCCGGAGACCTGGTCCGCCGAGTCGAGCAGGAGCTGGTCGCGGCCCGGGCGCCGCGGCTGCGCCCGGTACTGAACGCGACGGGCGTGATCGTGCACACGAACCTCGGCCGCGCGCCGCTCGCCGAGGCTGCGCTCGAGCGGGTGCGCGAGGTGGCAGGCGGCTATTCGAACCTCGAGTACGACCTCCGCGCGGGCGGCCGCGGCTCGCGACAGGACCACGTCGCGCCGATCCTCCGCCGGCTGACCGGCGCCGAGGGCGCGCTCGTGGTCAACAACAACGCGGCCGCCGTCCTGCTCGCGCTCGCCGCGCTCGCCGAGGGGCGGGAGGTCCTGGTCTCGCGCGGCGAGCTGATCGAGATCGGCGACGGCTTCCGCATCCCCGACGTACTGGCACGGTCGGGAGCGCGCCTTCGCGAGGTCGGCACCACGAATCGCACGCGTGCCGCCGACTACGAGAGCGCTTTCGGCCCGGACACCGCGCTCGTGCTGCGCGTGCACCAGTCGAACTTCCGCGTCGTCGGGTTCACCGAGCTCCCGCGCCTGGAGGAGCTGGTCGGCGTCGCGCGCGCGCATGGGCTGCCCGTGGTCGACGATCTGGGCTCCGGCGCGCTCGTCGAGACGCTCGTGGGCGACGAGCCCACAGCGCGCGAGAGCCTGGCCGCCGGCGCCGATCTCGTCTGCTTCTCGGGCGACAAGCTGCTGGGCGGGCCGCAGGCGGGCATCATCGTCGGCCGCGCAGATCTGGTCGAGCGGCTGCGGCGCCATCCGCTCCAGCGCGCGCTGCGTGCGGACAAGCTGACGCTCGCGGCGCTCGAGGCGACGCTGGCGGTCTATCTCGATCCCGCGCGCGCTACGAAGGAGATCCCGGTGCTGCGGGAGCTCGCGGACAGCGCGGATGTGGTTCGCGCTCGCGCCGAGCGGCTCGCGGGCCTCGTCGGCGGCGAGGTCGAGCAGACGGTGGCGCGGGTGGGAGGCGGTGCGCTACCGCTCGCCGATCTGCCGAGCTTCGCCTGCGCGATCGAGGAAGAGCTCGCAGTCCCGTTGCGCGAAGTCGACCCGCCGGTGATCGGGCTCGTCCGAGACGGCCGCTGCCTGCTCGATTGCCGCACCCTGTCGGACGCTGAGGTCGATCAGGTCGCCGACTCGGTCGCCGCGGCGCGCGGATGAGCCAGGTCGCGCCTGAGACGCAGATCTGGGAGCTTCTGCGCGGCGCACTGGGAACCCGGGCGCTCGCGATCGTCTCGAACCTGGGCATCCAGGAAGCGCTCGGTGACAGGCCTCGTCACGTCGACGAGCTCGCTGCCGCCGCCGGCGCTGATCCGGACACGCTGCACCGGCTGTTGCGCGCGCTCGCGAGCAGCGGCGTCTTCGCGGAGGAGGAGCCGGGCGTCTTTCGGAACACCGACGCATCAGAGCTCCTCCGTGTCCGCGGCTGGGCGGAGTTCGCGCACCTGTTCGGGGGCCCGTGGTACGACGCCGTCGGGGCGCTCCGGGCGAACGGGAGCGCGTCGTTCCCGGAGGTGTTCGGCACCGACTTCTGGACCTGGCTTCGCGACCACCCGGACGAGCGCGCGCGGTTCGACCTCGCGATGGAGCAGGGCCAGCAGACGCGCATCGAGCGACTCGAGAGCATCCCGTGGCGCGGCGACGAGCTCGTCGTCGACGTCGGAGGCGGCAACGGCGCGTTGCTCGCAGAGCTCCTCGACCGTCACCCCGAGATGCACGGGATCGTCTTCGACCTCCCGGAGACGAATCGCAACGAGGATCGTTTCGTCGAGCGGATGGAGTTCGTTCCGGGGAGCTTCTTCGAGTCCGTCCCCGAGGGAAACGTCTATCTGCTCTCGACGATCCTCCACGATTGGGACGACGAAAACGCCGCAGCGATCCTGCGCACGATCCGCTCCGCGGCTCCGCAGGACTCTCGGTTGGTCATCCTCGACGCCGTCGTTCCGCCTGGGAACGAGCCCTTCGGGCCGAAGTGGCTCGACCTGCTGATGCTGACGCTCCTCGCAGGGCGCGAGCGCGACGAGGCGCAGTGGCGCGAGCTCCTCCTTTCGGGCGGGTTCGAACCGGTCCGCATCGACGAGCGGCTCATCGAGGCGCGATGCCGCTCGTAGTCGGAACCGCCGGTCACATCGACCACGGCAAAACCTGGCTCGTGCGGGCGCTCACCGGCAAGGACACCGACCGCCTCCCCGAGGAGCACGAGCGAGGGATCTCGATCGACCTCGGCTACGCGCCGCTCGAGCTGCCCGGGGGCCTACGCCTGTCGCTCGTCGACGTCCCCGGCCACGAGCGCTTCGTGCGGAACATGGTCGCCGGCGCGACCGGCGTCGACCTGTTCCTGCTCGTCGTCGACGCCGGCGAGGGCGCGCGCCCCCAGACGCACGAGCACCTGGCGATCCTGCGCCTGCTCCGGGTCGAGCACGGCGTAGTCGCCGTCACGAAGGCGGATGCGGTCGACGCCGAGACGCTGCAGCTGGCGGTTGCCGAGGCCGGGGAGCTCGTGCCGGAGGCGGAGGTCGTCGCCGTCAGCGCCAAGACCGGTAGGGGGCTGGACGAGCTGCGAGCCGCCCTCGCGCGCGCGGCCGAGAACGTCGAGCGGCCGGAGCGGTTCGCGGCGACGCGGCTCTGGATCGACCGCGCCTTCACCATCCACGGGATCGGCACGGTCGTGACCGGGACGCTCTGGTCGGGCTCGATCACGGGCGGCGACCTGTTGCGCCTCGAGCCGAGCGGACGTTTCCTCCGCGTGCGCAGCGTCCAGGTTCACGACCAGCCGGTCGAGCGCGCGGAGGCGGGCCAGCGCGTGGCGCTGAACCTGCCGGGGATCGAACGCGGCGCGCTGCGGCGCGGCGACGTTCTCGTCGAGCCAGGCCACTACCCGGTCAGCTACCGCCTCGACGTCGTGCTCGACGAGCTCGAGCCCGTACCCGCGGCGGTCAAGGTGCATCTCGGCACCGCCGATGCGGCCGCGCGCGTGGTTCGTGCCGGACGCTTCGCGCAGCTTCGGCTCGAGGCGCCGGTCGTGGCGGCGCGCGGAGACCGGTTCGTGCTCCGCACGGAGACCACGGTCGGCGGCGGCCGCGTGCTCGACCCGGCTCCGTCACGTCGCCTCGAGCCCGCGCGGCTCGAGCTCCTCGACCGCGGCGACCCGGGGGAGATCGTTCACATGCTCGCGGCCGAGCCGATCACGTTTTCAACGCTTCAGGCGCTGGGCCTGTGTACACCGGCCCAACTCGGAATCGGCTTGGCTGCGCTCGAGGCAACCGGAGACTGGGCCTACCGGCCCGAGTGGTTGGACGGCGTGCGCACCCTCGTTCGGGAGCGCCTGGCAGAGCGAGCGCGGACGAGCCCGCTCGACCCCGGGATCCCGCTGGGGGACCTGCTCCCACCGGAGCCGTGGGCGCCCGCGATCCTGCCGCTCCTGCACGTCGAGCGACGCGACGGAAAGGCCTACCTCCCGGGCGCCACGGCCTCGCTCGGTGACCGCGCCGAGGCAGCCGCGCGCATGCAGGCCGCGCTCACGGGCGACGCCGCCGTGCGCGTGGACGATCGCGAGCTCGCGACATACCTCGAGTCCGTGGGCAAGTTGAAGCGCGTCGGCGACGGGTTCGCCGTCTCGAACGACCTCTACGCGCGCGGCCGCGAGGCGCTCGCGACACTGGCGCCGATCACGCTGGCCGACTTCCGCGACGCGCTCGGGATCTCGCGCCGGACGGCGCAGCTCCTGCTCGAGCGGTACGACGCCGACGGCCTGACCCGCCGAGTCGGCGACGAGCGCGTCCTCAGGCGCTCAAGGGTCTGAAGTCAGGCGCCCTGCTTGCTCACGCTTCGAAACCAGGCGGCTGCGAACCAGCGAGCCTGGTCCACGAACACCCTCTTCACGAAGTCGCGCTTCATGAAGTTCCAGAAACGCGGAAGCGGATAGACCTCCGGAGGAACCTGGAGCAGCTCGCCGAGTTGGCGGATACGGAGGTGGAAGAGGGTCCCGAGGACGGCGACGGCAACGATGCTGGCGCCGATCGCAAACGCCTTCGTGAAGTTCGAGGCGTCATGCCATCCGAGCACCATCGACGCGATCGCGAGCGTGAAGAAAAGGAGCGTGACCGCAAGCAAGCGAAGCTGGTCCGGGTCCAGGATCCCGAAATACGGCTTGCCGACCGCATGCCTGTGGCGGCCCTTTGCGACCTGGTACTCCCAGTCGAGCGACCCGTCACCGTGCTTGTCGAGCTTCTTCTCGAGCGTCAGCAGGTAACCGCCGGCTCGAAGCATCCGCATCACCTCCGAGAACCAGATCGTCACCGCCAGGTACGCGACAAGCGGCAAGAAGACGACGAGCAGCTGGCTCCGGAGGCGGTCTCCCTGGCCGACAAACGCTGCTCCGGCCAAGAGTCCCACCGTGGCGATGCCGAACCCGAGAATCTGCTGCTGTACCTGGAGTGACGTCATGATCTCGCTGCGGATGAGCTCGTACTGCTTGAGGAGCGTCTCTCGGCGGGGCCGGCTCGAGCGCCGGCCGAACTCGTCGATCCGCGCTTTCAAGGCGTCTCGGTAGGGGCGGGCTTTCGACGCTGCGTTGTGTCCTGAAAGCGACATCGTCACGTTGTTCTTGGATTACTCACATGACGAACACGCCTCGTTCCTTCTTCCGACCGACCGAGATCCGGCCGCCCTTGCTCGCGCGTCCCACGCCGAGCACGAACGCCCAGAGCTAGCCTTGCCGCGGAGCGGCACGGGCCCGGTGGCCCAACCGGTCTTCAAAACCGGTGCGGCGTGGCAGCCCCACGCT
>JBKOYZ010000171.1:0-9191 GCA_046725655.1 Actinomycetota bacterium
CAGGTACACGAGGTAGGCGAGAACGTCGTCGAGGTGCTGCTCGGCGATGGCGGCGAAGCTTGTCTGCTTCGCTGACACGTCCTCTATACGGCGCCGGCCGATCGTCGCGTCACGCGTTCAGTCCCTCTCTCGTTGAGCGCAAGTTAAGGTGACGCGCACGCGGTTTCACGACCAAGACGACCGAGACAAACTCGTCGGGGTGCCTTCACACCGCATTACGCGGGCCGAATTGATGCGCCGCGCGGGGGTCGGCGCGGTCGGCCTTGCCGCGGTCGGCGCGGGAGCATACGAGCTCTCGCGGTTGTTCCACGACCGTGCGGCCGCGAAGGTCGTGGTGCGACCGGAAACCGGCACAGCCCATCGATTCCGCTCGCGCCCGGACCTCCGGCCGCCCGTCATCAGCGTCCTCGAGAAGTCCGGCACGACCGGGCACGGGTATCTGCTGCTCGCACCCTCTTCGGGACCGGGGCAACGCGGGCCGATGATCGTCGACGACGCCGGCAACGTCGCCTGGTTCCGGCCGACGAAGAAGACGGGCGTGAACCTCCGCGCGGCCCTGTACAAGGGAAAGCCCGTCCTCACGTGGTGGGAGGGCACCTTGGACCACCAGGGGCTCGGGTACGGCGAGCACGTGATCGTCGACAGCTCCTATCGTGAGATTGCGCGCTTTCCAGCCGGGCGTCACCGCGGCGGCGACCTGCACGAGTTCGTGCTCACGCCGAGCGGAACGGCGCTCGTCACCGCGTGGGCGAAGGTCGCGCGGAACTTGCTAGGACGCGGCGGCAGGCGCCGCCACACGGTCGTCGACGGGATAGCGCAGGAGATCGAGATTCCCTCGGCGCGGGTTCTGTTCGAGTGGCGCAGCATCGACCATGTCGCCCTCGACGAGACGCAGGTCGGCGTCGCACCGCAGTTCGACTACTTCCACATCAACTCGATCGATCTCGCGCCCGACGGGGACTTGATCGTCTCGGCGAGGAACACGTGGGCGGTCTACAAGATCAGCCGCGATACCGGCGAGATCGTCTGGCGGCTCGGCGGCAAGAAGAGCGACTTCGCGTTGGCGCCAGGCGCGAAATTCGCGTGGCAGCACGACGCCCGCATGCACGGAGACGGAAGCACCATCTCGCTGTTCGACAACGGCGCCGCCCCGGCGGTCGAACCGCAGTCGCGCGGGCTCGTCATCCGGCTCGACGACGCGCAGAGGCAAGCGACGCTCGTACAGACGTACCTCCACCATCCGCCCCTGCTCGCGCACTACATGGGCAGCATGCAGGTACTCCCGAACGGGAACGCCGTCGTCGGCTGGGGCAGCGAGCCGTACATCACGGAGTTCGCGCAGGACGGGTCGATCATCTTCGACGCGCGGCTGCCGCGCGCAGGCCAGAACTACCGTGCAGTCCGTATGCCGTGGGTCGGACGCCCGATCTCGCGGCCCCGGCTTGCGAGCGCCCGCCTCGACGGGCACCGGCGTCTGTACGCGAGCTGGAACGGAGCGACCGAGCTCGCAAAGTGGCACGTCCGGACCGGGCCGCGCGCCGACAAGCTCGCCGACGCAGCGACGGTGCCGGCGAACGGCTTCGAGACGGCGGTCGAGCTCCGCGACCGAGCGGCTTACGCGGCGGTCACCGCACTCGACCGCTCAGGCAGAGCGCTAGCGACCTCCCCCACGATCCGGCTCTGACGCGCCGGTCACGCCGTCGCCGCGACCGCCTCCTCGTAGACGGGATCCCGCGTGAGGCGGTCCAGCTCGTCCGAGAGCAGATCGGCTCCCGGCGGTGGATCACCGGGCGGAAACGGAGCCGGTTCGCCGTCGATGTCGACGCCGACCAGCCGGTCCGAGGGCTCGTGCTCGAGCTCCACGTCGCGGTTGAGGCGCGACCGCAGCCAGCCGGCCAGCAGGCACGCCTGCGCCTCGGTCCCGCGGACCCTGATCCGCCGGACGTTCGCGATCTCGGGCCAGAGCGACGCGAGCATCGGCCGCCAGCGGCTCGTGCGCGCCCACGCGATGTCGGAGACAGCGGCCCGCTCGAACATCTCCGCAAGCTGCGCGTAGGGCGCCGGCAGCCCGGGCCACTCGGTGCTGTCGACGATCAGGCGGTCGACGCTGTCGATGAGCTCCTGGAAGGGACTCGAGTCAAACGGCGGGAGTCCTCGCCAGCGAAGGAACACCGGCAAGTCCGAGATGAGGAGCGGCTGGACGACGCTCGCGGGATGCTCGGCCGCAGCGCCGCGGAGCCGGATCCGGATCGTCTCGGTACAGATCGGCCGTCCCTCCCTGGTCGAGAACGAATCCAGCGCGACTTCACCCTCGAGACCGCCGTCGCCGTCCGACTGCGGAAAGAGCACAATCGTCCGCGACGGATGGCGCTCCGCGAGGCCGGCCAGGACGTCCTCGGCAGCCTCGACCCATTCCTCGGGCACCCACGCGATGTGCGTCATCACGTTCGTGCGCAGGCGCGAGCCGCCGTCCTCGAACCGGCGCATCGCGAGCTCGCGCTCGATCTCCGAGACGCTGTCGAGCGCCGTCGCCATCAATGCCGCCGCCACCGAGGCTCCGCTTGCGGTGCCGACTTCAGGATGGGCGGGCTCCGCCCGTGCATCCGTCTGAAATCGTCAACCGGATGCGTCTGTGTCAATGCCGTCGCCACCGAGGCTCCGCTTGCGGTGCCGACTTCAGGATGGGCGGGCTCCGCCCGTGCATCCGTCTGAAATCGTCAACCCGATCCGTCTGTGTCAATGCCATCGCCATTGAGGCTCCGCTTGCGGTGCCGACTTCAGGATGGGCGGGCTCCGCCCGTGCATCCGTCTGAAATCGTCAACCCGATCCTTATGTGTCAATGCCGTCGCCACGACCGCCCGTCTCTGTGCACTAGCTCGTCGGAGGAGGGCGGCCCCCAGGTGCCCGCCTCGTAGTTCGGAAACGACGGCCGGTCGCGCCGCCAGGCGGCGACGATCGCGTCCACGATCTGCCACTGCTCGTCGACCTCGTCCTCCCGCGTGAAGAGCGTCGGGTCGCCGCGCATGCAGTCGAGCAGCAGGCGCTCGTACGCCTCCGGCATGTCCATGCGGAACGCGCCACCGTAGAGGAAGTCCATGTGAACCGTGCGGATCTGCAGGCCCTGCCCTGGGACCTTGGCGCCGATCGCGAGCGAGACGCCCTCGTCGGGCTGGATGTGGATGAGGAGCACGTTCGGACGCAGGCCCTCCGCCGCCAGCTCTTCGAACGGCGGGTGCGGCGCCCGCTTGAACTGGATCGCGATCGTCGTCTCGCGGCGGGCGAGGCGTTTGCCGGCCCGAACGTAATACGGAGTGTCCGCCCAGCGCCAGTTGTCGACAAAGAGCTTCGCAGCGACGAACGTCTCCGTCATGGAGTTCGGGTCGACACCCGGCTCCTCGCGGTAGCCGGGTACCTCCTGGCCCTCGACGTAGCCGCGCCCGTACTGGCCGCGGACGACGTGCTTCGGCCCGGGCGTGTGGATCGACTTCAAAACCTTCACCTTCTCGTTTCGGACGGATTCCGAGGTGAAGTCGATCGGCGGCTCCATCGCGGTGAGCGCGACGAGCTGGAGCATATGGTTCTGGAAGATGTCGCGGATCGCGCCCGCGTGCTCGTAGTAGGCAGCGCGCCCTTCGATACCCATCGACTCGGCGACCGTGATCTGCACGTGGTCGATGAACTGGCGGTTCCAGATCGGCTCGAAGATCCCGTTCGCAAACCGGAGCGCCAGCATGTTCTGGACGGTCTCCTTGCCGAGGTAGTGGTCGATTCGGTAGATCTCGGTCTCGTCGAAGTGCCGGTGCAGGAGCGCGTTCAGCTCGTGCGCGGAATCGAGGTCGTGCCCGAACGGCTTCTCGACGATCAGCCGCGTCCAGCCCTCGGTCGAGCGGCGTGTGCCGATCCCTTCGACGATCGGCTCGAACGCGGCCGGCGGGACGGCGAGGTAGTAGACGCGGTTGCCGGCCGTGCCGCGCTTTTCATCGAGCTCGTTCAGCACTGCGGCCACACGATCGAAAGACTGGTCGGGCTCGTCCTCCTCAGACGAGACGTAGCGCATACCTCCCGCGAGCCACTGCCAGACGTCCTCGCGGAACTCGTCGCGACCGAACTGCTGGACTGCATCCTTCATCCGCTCCCGGAACTCGTCGTCCGTCTCTTCGGTCCGCGCCACGCCGAGGACGCCGAAGCTCTCCGGTAGGAGGCGGCGCACCGCCAGCGAGTAGAGCGCCGGGAAGAGCTTCCGCTTGGTCAGGTCTCCCGAGGCGCCGAAGATCACCATCGCGCACGGCTCCGGGCGGCGGCCGACCGGTAGCCCTTCCAGCAGGGGGTTCTCGAGCCGTTGTTCCTCGGTGACGGCCATCAGCCCAGCATCATCTCGTCGTAGAGGACCTCGTCGTCGTCGACGTAGTAGGTGCGGATCACCTCGTCCTCGGAATGCTCCGCCAGCCACTCGAGCCAGTGCGCGAATGACGCCATCGGGGCGTACAGCTTGCGCGAGCTCGTGTCGAGATACGCAACCTCGTATTCGCCGTCCGGTGCCGACCGCGCCGTGACGAAGCACCACTCGTTGCCGTTCGAGTCGCCGCCGAACACAATCGTCTCACCGTGGCGCACGGTCGCGCCGCCGCCGCGATACGTCAGCGCTTCGTCCGGATCGTCCGCACCGAGCCGATCGAATCGATGGATCGGCACGCGCTGCTCCACTTCGCCGACAGGTGCAATCTCCTGAACGCCGTAGAGGTAGGCGCCGTTGGTGAACTCCCGCACGAACGTGCGGTAGGAAGGCGGCAGCGGGGCGTCGATCGCTTGCTCGGTCCGCCGGATGTCTTCCTCCGTCGCGGGCGGACCGAGCTCGTGCGCGGCGGAATCGTCCCTCAGGCGCTCGAGCACGTCGTCGATCTTGCTCACGTCAGCGCGGGTCGGGGCTCGCCTTCGCCTTCTCGACGGCACGCACGGCGTGGCCGCCGAACTGGTTGCGCAGGGCGGCGGCAACCTTCGCGGCGAAGTTGATTTCGTCCCGCGACGCGAACCGCGCGAACAGCGAAGCTGCGATCACAGGTGCCGGAACGTTCTCGTTGATCGCCTCGGTGATCGTCCAGCGGCCCTCGCCCGAGTCCTCGACATACGGCGCGATGTCGTCGAGCGTCGAACCGTGCTGCTCGAAGGCGGCGTGCAGGAGCTCGAGCAGCCAGCTGCGAACGACCGATCCGTACCGCCAGATGCCGGCGATCTGGTGCAGGTCGAGCTCGTACTCGGAGTGGTCCATGATCTCGAACCCCTCCGCGTACGACTGCATCAGGCCGTACTCGATCCCGTTGTGGATCATCTTCACGAAGTGCCCGGCGCCGGAGGGGCCGACGTGCGCGTAGCCGTCCTCGGGCGCGAGCGTCTCGAGGATCGGCTCGAGCCGCCCGACGGGCGCATCGTCGCCGCCGGCCATCAGGCAGAAGCCGACTTCGAGCCCCCAGACGCCGCCGGACACCCCAACGTCGACGAAGTTGATCCCCCTGGCCTGCGCCTCGTCGTAGCGCCGCTTCGAGTCGCGGAAGTTCGAGTTCCCTCCGTCGACGATCGTGTCGCCTTCGTCGAGTGTCCCGAGCAGCTGCTGGAACGTGTCCTCGGTGATCTTCCCGGCCGGGATCATCATCCAGAGATGGCGCGGCTTCTCTAGCTGCTGCGCGAGCTCCTCGAGCGAGTCCGCGGTCGAGTCGACGCTCGGGTCGTAGGTCTGGATCTCGTGCCCGCCGTCGCGGAGGCGCTCCGTCATCCCGGCGCCCATGCGGCCGAGGCCGATCATTCCGAGCTGCATCAGAGATCCTCCAATCTGATTCGTGCGACCCTGCGGCCCCGTTCCTTCAGCGACTCGAAGTCGCCCGCCGCCTGGGCTCGGATCAGCCGGGCGAACCCGAACGGCTTCCCCGGGATCGGCAGCTCCTCGCCTGGGTCGTCCACGACTTGGAGGAACAGGCCCTTGTTCGGGCCGCCCTTGTGGAGCTGGCCGGTCGAGTGCAGGTAGCGCGGGCCGAGCCCGTGCGTGACGACGCAGCCGGTCAAGCGGCGCGCCCGTTCGATCAGCGGCTGCAGCTCGTCCTGCCGGAGCGGGTCGATGAAGGCCTGGATCGCGACGTAGTCGCCCTCGTTCGCCTGTGCGAAGAGCTCGTCCGGCGACGACTCCGGCTCGAGGTCGATGTCGCCGCTTTGCAGGACCTCGTTCGTCTTGTCCTTCGCGGCCTGGACGTCCGGCTGGTCGAACGGGTTGATCTCGAGGTACGAGCCCGCGACCGCGACGGCGAACTCCCACCGGAAGAACTCCTGTCCGAGCTCGTACGGGTCCTCGAGTCGCACCTCGCCGCGCTGGCGGTCGGGCCCCTCCGGCGATTCGCCCGGCGCCGGGACGAGCCCCTTCCCGTCCTTGCCGGTCGACTCGGCGATCAGCTGCTCGGCCCAGAGGCCGAATTGGCCGTCCACCGCGTCGATGCAGACCTTGTCACGCCCGTCCCGCCAGCACTCGCCGAACTGCTGCCCGAGCTCGAGCCCGGGGTTCCCGTCGGCGAGCCGGCACGCTTCGGCCATCTCCGCCGTCCGCTCGAGCAGGCGCTCGAGGTCGATCCCGAGCAGCGCCGCCGGAACCAGCCCGAACGGCGACAGCGCGGAGTAGCGGCCGCCGATCGTCGGCTCGCCGCGGAACACCTCGCGGAATCCCCGCTCGCGCGCGAGCCCCTCGAGCGGCGAGCCGGGGTCGGTGACGACGGCGAACTGCTCGCCGCGCTTTCCCGCCTGCTCCCAGAAGAAATCGAGGTGCGAGCGTGTTTCGAGCGTCGTGCCCGACTTCGAGGAGGCGACGAACAGCGTCCGCTCGAGGTCGATCTGGTCGAGCGAGTGGCGGATCAGCGCCGGGTGCGTCGTGTCGAGCACGTGCAGCGGGCCGCCGCCGAACGTCTTCTTCAGGACGATCGGCGCGAGGCTCGACCCACCCATGCCCAACAGGACGAACGTGTCGAGCACTCCCGGCGCGGCGACGTCCTCGACGAAGCGGTACAGGTCGTCGATCCGCTCGCGCATCCGCTGCGGCTCCTCGAGCCACCCGAGCCACCGCGCCTCGTCGCTGCCGGTCCAGACGGTCGCGTCGCGGGCCCAGATCCGCTCGACGAGCTGAGCCGTCGCGACGGCCATCACGCAGCCTCGGTCTCGGCGAGGAAGCGAAGCACGAGGTCGTTGAACTCGTGCGGCCGCTCGAGGCTCGGCAAGTGCGCGGCGTTCGCGATCGGCGCGACTCGCACGTCCGGAAGGGTGCGCTCGAACCGCTCGGCAACGACCTTCACGTCCGGCACGTCTTCCTCGCCGAACACGACGAGGGTCGGAGCTCCGATCTCGTCCAGCCGCTCCCCGACGTCGAGTACCAGTGCCTCTTCCTCGGCGTCAGGGTCGGCGGCGAAGAGCTCGAACGAGCGCCGTTGCATCTCGGCCACCTTGGCGAGTAGCTCCGGATCGACGTCGTCCCGCGAACGGTTCGGACCGACGACCCACGTTCGCAGATTCACCTCGACGGCCGCGTCGATGTCCCCGCGCTCGAACGCAGCCTCTTCCTCCTTCCACCCCTGCGTCACGTACTCGGACCATTCGTGGCCCCGAACTCCGGAGTCGACCAGCACGAGCGCCGAGACCAAGTCCGGCCTCGCCACCGCTACCTGGAGCGAGACGCCGCCGCCCATCGAAGCGCCGACGAGCGTTGCCGGGCCGAGCGCCAGCTCGTCGAGCAGGTCGATGACGTCCGCCGGAGGCGTATAGCGACCGGTCGACAACGGAGTGCGACCGAACCCACGCAAGTCGAACCGGGCGACGCGATGGTCCTGCTGGAATGGCTCCCACTGCGGATCCCACATCCGGCTGTCGCAGATCCCGGAGTGGACGAAGACGACCGGAGGGCCGCTGCCGGCGACCTCACGGTAGAGAGGAACGGCGGACGATGCGCTCACGCCGCCGCGAGCTCGCCGCGCTTCGCGCGGATTCCGTCGAGGAGCTCCGCGAACGAATCGGCGAACTTCTGCACGCCCTCCTCCTCGAGCACGCGGGTGACGTCGTCGTAGTCGATCCCGGCCGCCGCGAGCTGCTCGAAGACGCGTTTCGCCTCGTCGACCCCCCGCTCGAGCGTGAGCGCAATGGTGCCGTGATCCTGGAAGGCCTCGATCGTCTCCTCCGGCATCGTGTTCACGGTCTCGGGGCCGATCAGCTCGTCTACGTAGAGCACGTCGCTGTAGGCCGGGTTCTTGGTCGACGTCGAAGCCCACAGGCAGCGCTGCTTCGTCGCACCCTTCGCCGCGAGCGCGTCCCAGCGATCGCGCGAGAAGATCTCCTTGTACCTCTGGTACGCGAGCTTGGCGTTGGCGACCGCGAGCTTCCCCTTCAGCTCGTCGTGGCCGCGGATCTCGTCCAGGCGCTTGTCGGTCTCCGTGTCGACGCGCGAGACGAAGAAGCTCGCCACGGACGAGACCGGCGAGGGATCGCCGCCCGCCTCGACCAGGCGCTCGAGGCCGCGGATGTACGCCTGCGCCACCTCCTCGTAGCGCTGCAGCGAGAAGGTGAGCGTCACGTTGATGTTGCGCCCGCGCGAGATCATTTCCTCGATCGCCGGCAGGCCCTCCTTCGTCGCCGGGATCTTCACGTACAGGTTCGGCTTGTCGATCGTCTCGTGCAGGTGCTGCGCCTCGGCGATCGTGCCCGCGGTGTCCCCGGCGAGATTGGGATCGACCTCGATCGAGACGTAGCCGTCGCGGCCGTTGCCTGCATCCCAGACGCCGCGGAGCAGGTCACACGCGTCGCCGACGTCCGTCGCGGCGAGACGCCAGAAGATCTCCTTCGGATCGTCCGTTTCCTGCAGGCACTCCCGCAGCTGCTCGTCGTAGTCGTTCCCTTCCGAGATCGCCTTCTGGAAGATGGTCGGATTCGAGGTGACGCCGACGACGGCGTCCTCTTCCATCATCCGGGCGAGCTTGCCGCTGCGCAGCATTTGGCGCGAGAGGAAATCGATCCAGACGCTCTGTCCGAGCTCGGACAGCTGGTGGAGGCGTGACTTAGACATTTGCAATCCCTCTTTCTTAGCGTGGGGGGGGGGGGGGGGGGGGCCCCCGGCGCCCCCCCCAGCGCAGGAAAAAGCAGAGACCCGCCCTGAGAGGCCGCCCCCGCCCGGCCG
>JBKOYZ010000157.1:0-5018 GCA_046725655.1 Actinomycetota bacterium
GGCGAAGCTCGCCGGCACCGAGATCGGCGTCACCGAGCCGCAGCCGACGTTCTCGGCGTGCTTCGGCGCGCCGTTCCTGCCGCAAGCGCCGGCCGTCTACGCGGAGATGCTCGGCGAGCGGCTGGAGCGCCACGGCGCGACCGTCTGGCTCGTCAACACGGGCTGGACCGGTGGGCCCTTCGGCGAGGGCGAGCGGATGCCGATCTCGGCGACGCGCGCGCTGCTCCACGCCGCCCTGTCAGGGGCTCTCGACGACGCCGAGTACCGTACCGATCCGATCTTCGGCTTCGAGGTTCCGACCGGCGCCCACGGCGTCGACACGAGCCTCCTCGACCCCCGCTCGACGTGGCGCGACCCCGACGCGTACGACCGCAAGGCACGCGACCTGGCACGAATGTTCCGCGAGAACTTCGACCAGTTCGCTGCCGAGGCGGGGGAGCGCGTGGCCGCCGCCGGACCGCGCCGCTGACGGAAATCCGAACTTTTCGCGCCGCAATCGTTACAACCTGCCCATCGGCGCCTAACAGCGCCCTCCTAGCGTCGCGTACGCCGGATCACGGCAGCGGACGGGTGAGAAGGGAGAGCGTGATGAGTGCCAGAGGCAAGTTCTTGACAATTACGGTGGCCGCAACGGTCGCCGTGCTGACGGCGGGAGCGACCGGCTCGAGCGCAGACAGCACGACGACGTGTCTCGGTGAGAAGGCGACGATCGTCGGCACCGAAGGCGACGACGTGATCACTGGCACGAAGCGGGATGACGTCATCGTCGCGCTGGGCGGCAACGACACGATCGACGCCCGCGACGGCGACGACCTCGTCTGCGCAGGTGACGGCGACGACATCGTCAACGGCGGCGACGGGTTCGTTAGCGGCATCGACGGCGGTGCCGGCGACGACACGATCGACGGCGGCGATGCTGCGATCGGGATCGCGATCTACCGCACGGCGCCTGGGCCGGTCACGGTGGATCTGGCGGCGGGGACCGCCAGCGGCTGGGGCGAGGACAAGCTCGTCAACATCGACGCGGTAATCGGCTCCCGCGCCGCCGACACGCTCACCGGCGACAACGAGTTCAACCTGCTCTCGGGCGGCTACGGCAACGACGTCATCAACGGCGGAGGCGGGCCCGACATGCTGAGCGGCGACGAAGGCGCCGACACGATCGACGGCGGTTCAGGACGCGACGAGGCGTCGTATTACGACGCCGGCCACGGCGTCGTCGTCGACCTGACTGCCGGGACGGCCCGCGGTTGGGGCGCAGACCGGCTGACGCACATCGAGGACGTCGACGGCTCGCGCTACGCGGACACCATCCGCGGCAACGGCCAGAGCAACGAGGTGGACGGCGAGAGCGGCCGCGACGTACTGGTCGGCCGCAGCGGCAACGACAAGCTCACCGGCAGCGCCGGGCGCGACGTCGCGGACGGCGGCCGCGGCCGGGACCGCTGTTCGGCGGAGCGGCGCATTCGCTGCCCCTGACACCTTTAGGGGACAGAGGCTAGACCTGCTGGGGGAACCTCCCCGTTCCCCCAGACCCCTTCCACTGGTCCGCTTTGCGGACAGGCGCTGCGCGCCGCACCAGCACGAATCCGCAGGCACACCGCTTTCCGATAGCGTCCGAGCACGTGGAAGCGAAGCACGACGTGCTGATCGTCGGCGCCGGCTGCGCCGGGATGCGCGCAGCGATCGAGGCCTTCGACGCAGGTGCGGACGTCGCGCTCCTCTCGAAGATTCACCCCGTTCGGAGCCACTCCGGCGCAGCTGAAGGCGGGATCAACGCGGCGCTGGGCAACGCGTCCGAGGACGACCCCGAGAAGCACGCCTTCGACACGGTCAAGGGCGCCGACTACCTCGGCGACCAGGACGCGATCGAGATCCTCTGCAACGAGGCTCCCGACGACGTGTACCGGCTCGAGAACTGGGGGGCCGTCTTCTCGCGGACGGAGGACGGCCGCATCGCGCAGCGCCCCTTCGGCGCCGCCGGCGAGCCGCGGACGGCCTACGCCGCCGACATCACGGGCCACGTGCTCGTGCACGTGCTCTACGAGCAAGTGATGAAGCGGGACATCGCGACGTACGAGGAGTACTTCGCCTGGCAGCTCGTCGTGGACGACGACCGCTGCCAGGGGGTGATCGCCTGGGATCTGCTCAACGGCGGGCTGAAGACGATCGGCGCGAAGACGGTCATCCTCGCCACGGGCGGAGCGGGGCGCCTCTACACCGGGACGACGAACGCCTACGCCTGCACCGGCGACGGAATGACGATGGCGCTGCGCGCGGGCGTGCCGCTCAAGGACATGGAGATGATGCAGTTCCACCCGACGACGCTGGCCCCGACCGGGATCCTGATCACCGAGGGAACGCGCGGTGAGGGCGCGTTCCTGCTCAACTCGGAGGGCGACCGCTTCCTCAAGCGCTACGCGCCGAACGCGATGGAGCTCGCCTCGCGAGACGTGATCTCCAGGGCGGAGCAGACGGAGATCGACGAGGGTCGCGGCGTCGACGGGAACGTTCTCCTTGACATGCGGCATCTCGGCGCCGAGAAGATCATCGAGCGCCTGCACGGGACGCGCGAGCTCGCGATGACGTACGCGGGCGTCGACCCGATCCACGAGCCGATCCCGGTGCGACCGGGCGCGCACTACCACATGGGCGGAGTCGACACCGACCTGGACGGACGTACCGAGCTCGAGGGCCTCTACGCGGCCGGAGAGTGCGCCTGTGTCTCGGTGCACGGCGCCAACCGCCTCGGCGGCAATGCCCTGATGGAGACGATCACGTACGGGAAGCGCGCCGGCCGGCATGCGGCCGACTGGGCGCTGACGCACACGACCGTCGAGGTGCCGCCGTCGCTCGAGGCCGATGCCGAGCGTGACCTGAAGAAGCTGCTCGACCGCGAGGACGGCGAGCGGCCGTGGTCGATCCGCAACGAGCTGGCCGAGACCATGCACGAGAACTTCGGCGTCTTCCGCCGGGAGGACCAGATGCTGGAGCAGGGCGAGCTCGTCTCCTCACTGCGCGAGCGCTACGGGCGCGTCGTCGTCGAGGACAAGGGCGATGTCTTCAACAACGACCTGACGCAGGCGCTCGAGCTCGGGTTCCTGCTCGAGCTCGCCGAATGCATGGTGGTCTGCGGTCTAGCGCGCAAGGAGAGCCGCGGCGCGCACGCGCGCCCGTACGACTATCCGGAGCGCGACGACGAGAACTACCTGAAGCACACGATCGTTCGCTGGATCGCCGACCGGCCGGTGCTCGACTGGAAGCCCGTGACCGTAACGAAGTGGCAGCCGATGGAGCGGACGTACTGATGCGCGCGGCGATCGTGCCGGCGGCGCTGGTCGCGACCGCCGCCCTCACCGCCTGCGGGAGCTCGAGCGTCAGCCCCGAGTCGGTCGCGAACGCGGCGACGAAGACCGCCACGGTCAAGAGCTACCGGATGCACACGACGACGAAGCTCAAAGTCAACGGCAGGGACATCCACTTCGCCGCGGACGGCGCATTCGCCCCGAAGACCCACCGCGGCCGGATGACGCTCGACATGTCGCAGCTGACCCAGGCCCAGGGCCCGCAGGGAACGGCG
This sequence comes from Actinomycetota bacterium, assembly GCA_046725655.1. Classification (GTDB taxonomy): domain Bacteria; phylum Actinomycetota; class Thermoleophilia; order Gaiellales; family Gaiellaceae; genus 13-2-20CM-68-14. Next base: position 3,581 of record JBKOYZ010000157.1, read on the forward strand.
ATCAACTTCGGCTACGCGACGTTCGTCCTCAACGGCAGCGACCTCTACCTGCGGATCCCCCTGCTGCGTCAGGGTGGCTTCAAGCCGTGGATCAAGATCGACCTGCGGCGTTCCGGCCAGGCCGGGGGGATCGACTTCAACTCCTTCCTCCGCCTGGGCGCGGGCGGGGACCCGACGAAGCAGGTGCGTGCGCTCCGCGCTGTCGGCAAGCTGCACAAGGAGGGCACCGAGACGGTCCGCGGCGTCTCGACGACGCACTACAGCGGAACGGTTGACCTGAACAAGGTCCCGGGCGGTCGTCAGCTCGCCCGGGTCGCCGGGTCGAGCTCGATCCCCGTCGACGTCTGGGTCGACGGCGACGGCCTCGTCCGGCGCGAGCGTTGGAGCGAGAAGCTGGCGCTCGGGACCGCAAGGACCAAGATCTCCACGACGATGGACCTGTACGACTTCGGCGCGCCGGTGGTCGCCGTGCCTCCACCAGCCCAGGACGTCACCGATCTGACCGGCGGTAGGCCACCGACCTCGTGAACGTCGCGCTCAAGATCTGGCGTTTCGACCCTGACAGCGGCGAGCGCGAGCTCCGGGACTACGAGCTCGACGCGCCCGACTGGGCTTGCCTGCTCGACGTGCTCGACCTGATCAAGGACAAGCTCGACGGCACGCTCGCCTATCGCAAGAGCTGCCGGATGATGATCTGCGGCTCCTGCGGGATGCGCATGGACGGCCGGGCAGTCCTCGCCTGCAAGGAGCGTATGAAGCCGATCGTCGAACGAGGTCACGTACCCGTGATCTCGCCGATGGGGAACCTGCCCGTGGTCAAGGACCTCGTTGTCGACATGGATCCCTTCTGGGGGAAGATCCGGGCGATGAAGCCGTGGCTCGAGCCCGGTTACGACGAGGTGCTCGAGAAGGAGCGCATCATCTCCCAGCAGCAGATGAATGCGATCCACAAGGAGGCCCTCTGCATCATGTGCGGCTGCTGCGTCTCGGAGTGCAACTCGATGGAGGCCGATCCGGAGTTCCTCGGTCCGGCAGCGCTCGCGAAGGGCTTTCGCTTCGTGGGCGATCCCCGGGACGCCGCCGACGTCGAGCGGCTCGAGGACTACAACTCGGAGCACGGGATCTGGGACTGCACCCGCTGCTACTTCTGCAACGAGCGCTGCCCCAAAGGCGTCGACCCACGCGATGCGATCGCGAAGCTGGGCGCCGAGTCGATCAAGCAGGGGATCGACCGCGACCTGGGCGCCAAACATGCGAAATGGTTCGTCACCTCCGCGAAGACGACCGGGTGGCTGCGCGAGACCGAGCTGGTGCCGAAGACGCAGGGAATCGTCTCCGCGGTCAAGCAGACGAAGTTCGCGATCATGCTCGCGCGTCATGGCAAGGTGCCGTCGCCGTTCCCGCCGCACGTGGCGGAGGACGTCGGCGAGGCGCGCGC
>JBKOYZ010000055.1:0-7312 GCA_046725655.1 Actinomycetota bacterium
TGCGCAGGTGGGGCATCGAATGAGGTCTACGGCGCCGGGGTGAGGCCGTGGCGGCGCATCACCGCCGCGATCGCTGCGAGGTCGGGCGGCCCGCCGGCCGCGCCCTCGAGGATGGCCGCGACCTCGCCGAAGAAGTCGGGGTCGAGGATGCCGGGAGTGACGATCGCGAGCGCCTTGGCGTCGACGTCGCCCGTGTTGTCGAAGTGGTGGACGGCGCCGCGGGGGATGAAGAGCGCCTCGCCGGGACCGACGTCGGTCGGCGTGCCCTCGACCGTCCAGGTCAGGACGCCCTCGAGCCCGTAGATCGTCTCCTCGTAGCCGTCGTGGCTGTGCGCGACCGGCACCCTCGCGCCGGCGGGAACGTCGAACTCGAAGACCGCGACAGCCCCTGCCGTCTGCTCGCCCTCGACGACGAACCGGATCGCCATCTCGCCGACCTTGATCTCCTCGCGCATGCTCGTTGCCATCGTGCCCTCTCCTCTCGTCGGATGGTAAAGTGACTTGACGATACATGGCCAGGACAAGATCGTCAAGTCTCTTTACGAACGCGCCGGCCGGGGCACAGCCGTCCGGGCCGCCGCTGATCGGCGCGCTCCTGCGCATGCCCTGGGAGGCCGTGCAGGGGCAGATGCTCGAGCGGCTCCATGAGCGCGGCTTCGACGACCTCGACGCGGCGCACCTGAACGTCTTCCAGTACCCCGGACCGGAGGGTGCTAGACCGTCCGATCTGGCCGCCCGGCTGCGGATCAGCAAGCAGGCGCTCAACTACCAGCTCGGCGAGCTCGAGCGCCTCGGCTATCTCGAGCGCCGCGCGGATCCCGACGACCTGCGCTCCAAGCGCGTCGTCCTCACCCGACGCGGCACGGCGGCGATACGCGCGATCCGCGAGGCAGTCGGCGACGTCGAAGCCACGTGGGCGAAGCAGCTCGGCTACGACCGGTTCGCCCAGCTCCGCGGCCTTCTGGTCGACCTGAACCAGTTGACCTAGCGGCGCGCGCACCCGCGTACCGCCGGAGCAGATCGTCAGCGCCGACAGCATCTTCTGGTCGAAGAGCTACTTGACCGCCGACTTCCAGGGGCTTTACCTCCTTCTAACGCGACGCTTTACGAGCCTCGAACACGCACGTCCGGCCCGGCGGGAATGCTCCAGGAGACACGAAAGGAGCCCAGATGCGAAAGCTAATCCTCGTCATCGCCGTTGCTCTCGTCGCGGTTCCGGCGACGGCGGTTGCGAGCTCGCCCAGTCCGACCGACAAAGCGAATGCAGCCAAGCAGTGCGCGGACCAGCGCACAGCCATGAAGGTGCCTGCGTTCAAGATGCTTTACGGCACGAACGCGAACAAGTCGAACGCGTTCGGCAAGTGCGTCTCGAAGCTCGCGACGCAGAACGCCCAGAACCGCGTCAATGCGGCGGCGCAGTGCCGGACCGAGCGGGACGCCGATGCGGCGGCGTTCGCCGCGAAGTACGGCACCGGCAAGAAACACGCCAATGCGTTCGGCAAGTGCGTGTCGATGAAGGCGCAGGCGGCCGCCGCCAAGCAGCAGGAGGCGGTCGAGAATGCCGCCAAGGCCTGCTGGACGGAGCGAAAGGCCGACCCGGCAGCGTTCAAGGCGAAGTACGGCACGAACGCGAACAAGTCGAACGCGTTCGGCAAGTGCGTCTCAGGCAAGGTCAAGCACACGAGCTCGTAGACATGCGGTAACGGCTCATCAGGCGAAGGAGGCTCGGGCTCGGGCCTCCTTCGCCTTTCCGGCTGGTGCGGCCGCGTCGTGCGCCGCGCCTAGGCTGCTTGCGTGGCGCGCTACATCGGTCGAGAAAACGTCCGCAAACGCCTGGCGCCGCTCGAGGGTGAGCCGGGGAGGACGACCTACCGCGGCGGCGCAGCGCGGATCGGGCTCCCCTCCGAGGTGATCGTCGTCCGTCCGCCGTTCGGGCTCGCACACGAAGGCGAGTACGAGAAAGTGCGGCTCGAGCCGCTGTTCGACGCGCTGGCCGCGGACCATGTTGTCGCCGCGCTCCTGGTCAGGCTCGGCGGCTATGCAGTCGGCATTTTCGAGGGTGAGCGTCTGGTCGCCTCGAAGGTTGGCTCACGCTTCGTCAAGGGCCGTCACAAGAAGGGCGGCTCTTCCGCAAATCGCTTCCGCCGGCGCCGCGAGGAACAGGCGCGGGCGATGATCGACGAGGCGGCCGAGGTCGCGGTGCGGATGCTCGAGCCCTGGCGCCGGCGGATCGAGTTCGCTGCTCTCGGAGGCGACCGCGCCGCGATCGCTCAGGTGCTCGAGGCGAGGCCGCAGGAGCTCGGCTGGCTCGCGGAGCGGGCGGTGCTGCGGTTCTTCACCGTGCGCGAGCCGCGACAACGGGAGCTGGAGCGACTGCCCTACGACCTCTACGCCGCCGAGGTTCAGTAGCGGTCCCATCGCTGTGGCGGCTTGTCAGGAACGAAGGAGGCTCGCAGTCGAGCCTCCTTCGCATTTCTGGCGGAACGCATGCTGAGCTAGGTGGCTTGATGTGAAAACGCGTCGGCTTGCTTGCTGCTGGGCCCAGCGTGCGTCGCTCTCTGCCGTGGCCTCGCTTCGGTTCCAAGCGCTTGTATCCGCCGGCAGGTCGCCACTAGTCGCCGCGGCGAGCGAAGCCGGCACAGCTGCTCGGGACTGGGACCGAGGCCTCCGTCTCGCCTGATCCGCTCCATCAGTTCGCGACGTTTGTCTCGCTTGATCACCTCGTCGAGCGCGGCGTCCACGGTGGCATCGAGCGTCGGCGTGCCGAGAATCGCCTTCGCCTCGGCGACTTTCTCGCGATCGATGACCAGCGAGGTCTTGTCCGGTTTGGCCATCCGCTTCGGCACCTCGGAGACACGTTAGTGGCGCGCGGCGGAGAGGCGGCAACGCAGCTTGCGAAAGTACCCACCGCTAGGCCGCCGGGCGCTCGCCCGCGAGCAGCCTTCGGATGCGGATTAGCGCTGCATCGACGTCAGGCGGAATCCGCTCGAGATCGCTGCGTAGGTCGGTCAGGAGGTCGGACAGCGCGGTCGAGTAGAAGTGCCGCGTCTGGTACGCCTCCTCGCGTGCCTGCACTCGCGTCTTCTCCAGTTCGCGCCGTAGCTTGGCGACCCGACGCTCGTACTCCGCGTTCATGCGCTTGTGGCGACGCTCGAGCGAGTCCAGCCGCCTCCGGAGGTCGACGATCACCTGCCGCCTGGTTTCGGCAAGGGCGAGCGCCTCTTCGCGGGCAGACGCGAGGTCCGAACGCCGGCCGAAGTAGAGGTACAGAAGGGCGCTTGCTACGGCGGCGAAGGCCGAGACGGCAGCAATGACCGTGGTGACGACGGCGGACATCCTGCACAGGCACGTGATTCTGGTTCTTCGGGCTCGGACCCAGCACTCTTGAGAGCTTGGGGGGCCGGCGCAGACAGCCCTGACGTAGGCGCGCCCCGCCAAGCGTTCGGAGCCTACGTCTGCTTCGTCGTCACGGTCTTGTCCTGCTGACACCCCCTCGACGGCTGCTCAAAACCCTCGAATTTCCAGCAATTCTAGCTGCTGCTAAGCCGGGCTGATCGCGCGGCCGACCGCCTGGGCAACTACATCTGCATGCTCCTCCGCGAAGACCAGCGGTGGGCGGATCTTCAGGACGTTCTCGCCTCGGCCGGTGCGGCTGATCAGGATTCCGTCGTCGCGGAGCTGGTTGGCGACTCGCTCGGCGAGGTCGGCGCGCTCGAGCTCAGCGCCGACGAGTAGGCCGCGACCGCGGACCTCGACGATCTCTGCGGCGCGGAGGGCTTCAAGCCCGCGGATCATTCGCGCGCCGACCGTCGCGGCGTTCTCCACGAGTCGCTCATCCTCGACCACGTCTAGGACTGCGAGCGCTGCCTGCGCGGCGACCGGATTGCCACCAAAGGTGCTGAAGACTTTCGTCTTCTTGGCGAGCTCGTCAGCGATCTCGCGGCGGGTCATCACGGCGGCGACCGGATAGCCGTTGCCCATCGGCTTGCCGAGGGTGACCACGTCGGGCGTGATGCCGTAGCGCTCGAAGGACCACAGGCCGTCGCCGGTGCGCCCGTGGCCGGCTTGGACTTCGTCGGCGACGAAGAGGCCTTCGGCGGCGTGAGTCTCCTCGACCATTGCGGCAACCTCCTCGGCGGGCGGGAACCAGATGCCGTCGCTCGTGAAGGCGGTGTCGACGAACGTCGCGGCCAGGCGGACATTCAGGCGCTCGATGGCGCCCTGCATCTCCGCTCGCGCCGACACGCCCGGCCGCGGCGGGGCGATCGTCTCGATGTTCGGCGGCCGGTAGCTGGCGGCCCATTCCTCCGGCGAGAAGTCCGCGATCGTGGTCGTGACACCGTGGTAGGCGTGCTCGGTCACGATCCCGCCCTGCCCGCCGGTCGCGGCGAGGGCGAAGCGCCACGCGAGCTCGTTCGCCTCGCTCCCGGAGTTGAGGAGCATGACCGTGTCGAGGCCCGAGCCCGCTGCCATCGTCGCGACCAGCCGTTCGGCGAGCTCGATCAGCGGCTCGTACAGGTAGCGCGCGTGCGTGTTGAACAGCCGCGTCTGGCGGACGACCGCCTCGGTCACGCGCGGGTGGCAGTGGCCGACGACTGGAACGTTGTTGTACGCGTCGAGCAGCCGCCGGCCGTTCGCGTCGAAGAGCCAGACGCCCTCGCCGCGGACGACGTGGACGGGCTCGCGGTAGGTGAGGTCGGTGAGAGCTGGGCCGAGCGCCTCGCCGCGGCGCCTCGCCAGCTCCCGGGACGGCACCGGCGGCCGCGGCGCGCCGAGCTCCCCCGCGACCTCGTCGTAGCCGGTCGCGTCGAACAGCTCGAGCAGCTGCCACGAGTCGTCGTCCCAGGCCTGGATGTAGGTCGCGTTCTCGGGATAGCGCTCGACGCGCCAGGCGCTGATCGTGACGATCGCGGCCAGGCGGGCCGCGACGAGATCGCCGAGAACGTCGAGCTCGAGCGGCTCGAGCGGGATCCGCGACTGGTAGCCGTCGATCGCGATCCGTGCGGCGCGGAAGACGTCGGCTGCGGGCCGGCCGCGCAGCAGCGAGGCGAGACCGATCGCGAAGTCCGCGACCTGGGCCGTGAACGCGATGTCGCCGAAGTCCGTGATCCCCGAGATCCGGCCCTCGTCGTCGAGGAGCACGTTGTCGAGGTTGAAGTCGTCGTGGACGACCTGGCCGCGCAGGAGCGGCCAGCGCGGCGCCACGCGCTCGTCGTAGCGGTCGAGGACGTTCTCGACCAGCCGGCGCCGCGCGGCGTCCGGGATCGCGTCGACGTGCTCGCGCAGATCGGCGGCGTACTGGAGGTCCCAGAGCAGCTTCCGACCTGCCGCCGCGTGGAAGAAGCTGCGCAGGGCGAGGTTCAGCCGCGCGTGCGTGGCGCCGTAGTCGAAGAGCGCGCGGTCGTCGAGCTCCGGGCCGGCGTGGCGCCCGCGCAGCCGGTCGAACAGCCGGACGAAGTGTGGGCCGTCGGGCCCGTCCCAGGTCGGCCAGTAGTCGTCGGCGAGCGACAGCCGCGGCTCCGGCACCGGGAGCTCGGCGTCGGCGCGCGCGACGTGCAGGATAGCTTCGGTCTCGAGCTCGAGCACCGCGGGCTCCTCGCCGAGGTTGGAGATCTTCAGCACGCCGCCCGCGCCGCCGTCGTCGATCAGGAAGGTCTGGTCACGCTCGCTCCCGAGGTCGGTCGCGCGGCCTTCGAGCCCGAAGAGCGCGGCGGCGATCGTCGCGACCTCGTCGGCGGAAAACCGCGGCGGGGGCGCCTCGAGCACGCTCTGGGTCATGGCGCGAGCCTAAAGATTCAGTCTCGGCACAGAGCCGTTTCACAGGCGTCACGGATGTCGTGCTTCGATCAATGCGTGACGGTCTCGAAGGAGACGGCGGCGCAGCTCGTGGATCGACTCGAGCTCGATGTCGACGACATCGGAATCTGCCTTGCCTGCCTGAGCTTCGTCTCGATCGCTATCCGGCGCGGCGACGAGGTAGACATCCGGCGAGAGGTGAACCGAATGACGCCCGAGCTCTGGGAGGAAGGGCTCGAGCAGCCGTTGCGGCTCGCGCTCGAGCGAGCTATCGCGGCGGATGTGCCGCTCGCGCGAGAGGCGCTCGCCGAGGTCGAAGCGCGTGGAGGGCGAAGCCTCGTCGCGAAGGCGGTCGTCCGTCGGCTCGGCCAGCAGCTCGACGGCCGCGCCGGCGGAGACCTCCTGAAGATGGGGTTTCAGCCGTGGCCGCCGCGCCCGCCTTGATGATGCTTGCATGGTGCTAGCATGGCCAGCATGGGAACGCTGTACGTCCGCGAAGTGCCGGAGCCGACGCTCGAAAGACTGCGCGCACGGGCGCGCGCGAACAGCCGCTCGCTGAACTCGGAAGTGCTCGAGATCCTCGATGAAGTCACGAGCCGGGACGACGCCGAATTGATTACACAGCGGCTCGAGGAGCTCGCCGCGCGTATCAGGCTGCCTGGTTCGCGAATCGACGATCTGATTAGGACGGATCGCGAGGGTCACTAGAGCAGTCGTCGACGCGAGCGTCCTCGTACGCGCGGCGGTTGGAGAAAATCCGGTCGCGCGCGTGTGGACTCGGCGGCTCGGAGCCGGCGTGGACGGCGTGGCGCCCGACGTCGTCTGGCCCGAGGTCGGCAATGCCCTCGGCCGTCTGGTCGCGGCTCGGGCGCTCCGCCGCGCCGAAGCGCAAGACGCCCTGCAATCCATGCTGAGGCTCCCGCTGAGCGTTCGGGCTAGCGAGCCGCTCGTCCCGTTGGCGCTCGATGCGGCGTTGAAGCTGAAGCTGACTCTGTACGACGCGCTGTACCTCGTCTGCGCCGACGCCTTCGACGCAACGCTCGTGACGGCCGATCGGCTGCTCGCGGAGGCCGCGAGTCGAGCCGAGCTCGTGCCCTAAGAGGGTTTGGCGGAAAGCTGCTCGTCGACGGCGTGCGATGGTCGTTCGCTGACAAGGACGCAGGGAGCCGGAATAGCAGTGCTATTCGGGCGACTGAGGACGCAGCTCAGGGGGCGAGCAGCGTGCGCCGGCGGCACAGACTGTTTTGCGCCAAACCCTCCTAGCCGTACAGGTCGATTCCGTGCGCCTCTTGGATGGTGTTGCCGCCGTCGACGACGAGCGATTGGCCGGTGACGTAGCTCGCTTCCTCGGAGGCGAGGAATGCGATCAGCGCCGCAACCTCGTCGGGCGTTCCCGGGCGGCCGACCGGCGTGTGGTAGCCGGCGGCCTGCTCGTCCGGCTCGAGCGAGGCGGTCGCGATCCACCCGGGTGCGACCGAGTTCGCGGTGATCCCGTCGCGGCCGTGCTCGAGCGCGA
>JBKOYZ010000073.1:0-26502 GCA_046725655.1 Actinomycetota bacterium
TGCCCGCACTGCCGCCTGTTCGTCCCGATCGAGCGCGCAGGGGCAGACGGCTCAGCGCCCCGCTGAATTAACGGACGCGACGAATCCGCGGCCCGTAGGCGGAGCCGGATTCACTCCGGCGGAGCCTCGCTTAGAGATGCAAAAAGACCTGCGAAGAAGGAGGGGGCTCAAACGCAGTCTTTGAGCCCCTGCGCCTCCGGCAGGGACTCGAGCTTCTTCAAGGTGTTGTTCTCGATCTGGCGGATCCGCTCCCGGGTGACGCCGAACGCCCTGCCGACTTCCTCGAGCGTGCAGGGCTGCTCGCCGGTCAGGCCGAAGCGGAGCTCGATCACCTTCCGCTCGCGCTCCGGTAGCGAAGCCAGCGCGTTTTCGATGTCCTCGCGCCGAAGCGAGAGCGAGGCCTGCTCGTCAGGCGACTCGGCCGCGTCGTCCTGGACGAAGTCACCGAGCTCGGACTCCTCTTCCTCCCCGATCGGTTTCTCCAGCGAGACCGGATGCTGCGCCATGCGCAGGATCTCGCGCACCTCGCCCGTCGTCATCTCCAGCTCGTCCGCGATCTCGTCCGGCCGCGGCTCGCGGCCCAGCCGCTGCACGAGCTGGCGCTCGATGTGCACGACCTTGTTCAGCTTCTCGACCATGTGGACCGGAATCCGAATCGTCCGCGCCTTGTCCGCGATGGCCCGGGTCACGGCCTGCCGGATCCACCAGGTGGCGTAGGTCGAGAACTTGTAGCCCTTCCGGTAGTCGAACTTCTCGACCGCACGGATGAGCCCGAGCGAGCCCTCCTGGATCAAGTCGAGGAACGAGAGCCCGCGCCCGAGGTATGACTTCGCAATCGAGACGACGAGCCGGAGGTTCGCCTCGATCATCTGCGTCTTCGCGGACATGTCGCCGCGCTCGATCCGCTTCGCCAGGTAGACCTCCTGGTCGGCGGTCAGCAGCGGCACCTTGCCGATCTCGCGCAGGTAGAGCCGCAGGGAGTCGAGCGACGGCTCGACAGTCAGGTCGAGCTTCGGCGTCTTCGCCGATTCCTCCTCCGCGAGGCTGGGCTGCTCGTGCGGTGGATGCTTGTGGGTCTCGCCCTCCACGAGCTCGACGCCGTGGTCGATCAGGTACGTGTAGAAGTCCTCGACCTGGTCCTTCGAGAGCTCGACCTCGTCGAGCCCCGTCGCGATCTCGTCGTAGTTGAGGACCCCCTTCTCCAGTCCCTCCTGAACGAGCTTCTGGAGCTCTTCAACCTCCGGGAGCGCGATCTCGACGGTGAGCATCGACCTCCGCTTTCTTGGGGGCTAGACCTGCGGACGCGAGAAGGGTCGGCTCCCTCGTCCCCCGACTCCCTCGCGCGCGCGGAGGATGTTAGCGCGCGAATTTGGAATTTGAAAGAAATCATGCCCCGGTTGCGGAAGTCATGCCCCGGTTGCGGCCAGCTCGCCGACCTCTTCTCCATGGCTGTTTCGGATCGCCGAGCGGGAGAAGCGCCCATCGAGGTCGTGGCCGAGCCGGCCGAGCACGAAAGAGACCGCCGGCCGCAGGGCGCGGAAGCTTCCGTCCTCGGCCTTCACGGCCACGCCGATTCCAGCCGGACCGGTCAAGCACAGAAGTCCCTCGGCTCCACCCTTGCAGACCCAGCCCGGCACGACCTCCATCAGGTCCGTGTCCGTCTGCCCCCCGCCGCCGACGAGGCGGGGGTGCTCGCGCATCGCGCCGGCGATCCGCGCGCCGCCGTCGCGCGCCTCGAGCCGAGAGAACATGAGCGCGACGCGCTCCAGCGGCAATGCGAAGCAGACGACGCCGCAGCCGTCGACCGCCGTCTCGATCTCCGCTGCGTCGAGCTGCGCTCCCGCGGCGATCTCGGCGAGGATCTCGTCCTGGAGCGGATGCCCGGCGAGCCGGTAGCCCGCCGTCGGCCAGCCGTGCGCCTGGCACGTCGCGAGCATGCCCGCGTGCTTGCCGGAGCAATTGTGGTAGATCGGCTCCGGCGGCCGTCCCTCCTGGATCCCGACCTCGAGCTCGTCCGGCGTCGCCGGCGCCTTCTCGAGCAGGCGGCGGACCGCGTCGATGTGCTCCGGCTCGCCCCGGTGCGACGCGGATGCGATCGCGACGTCGGCGTCGTCGAGATCGTCGCGCGCGCGGACGAGCGGCAGCGCCTGGAACGGCTTCGCCGCAGAGCGGAGCGAGGTGAGGAAGCGCGGGTCGCCGAACTCGGCGACGGTCGCGCCGTCCTGAACGGCGACCGCGTGCACGGCGTGGACGGACTCGACGAAGGAGCCGCGTCGCATGGCTACGCTGATCGGGTCCATGAGCGCAGGACCCTAGATGCCCGAGTTGCCCGAAGTAGAAGCGCTGAGGCGCGTCCTAGACGAGCCCGTCGGCGCGTTCCCGGTCGAGAAGGCGGGGCCGGCGCACGTCGCGACGCTGAAGACGTTCGACCCGCCGCTGTCCGCGCTCGAAGGACGGCGGCTCGCCGGCGTCCGGCGCCGCGGCAAGCGGCTGCTCTTCCCGACGGACGACGGCGAGCTCGTCGTCCTGCTCCACCTGATGAGCGCCGGCCGGCTTCGCTATCTCGCAGCGGGTGAGGCAGGGCCGAAGACGCCTGCGTTCAGGCTTCGCTTCCAGGGCGGCGGCGAGCTCGTCCTCACGGAGGCAGGGCCGAAGAAGCGCGCCGGCGTCTGGCTCTTGGCGCCGGAGGCGGCGGAGGCCGAGCTCGCCCACCTCGGCCCGGAGGCACTCGGCCTCGGCGCCGAGCGCCTCGGCGAGATTTGCGCGGCAGATTCTCGCCGCCTCCACTCGCTCCTGCGCGACCAGCGCGCGATCGCCGGGATCGGGCGCGCCTGGGCGAACGAGATCCTCCACCACGCGCAGCTCTCGCCGTACGCGCTCTCGCAGGACCTGGAGCCGGACGAGGTCGCACGGCTCGCGGAGGCGATCGATGTCGAGCTCGCCCGCGGGCTGGAGCTTCGCGAGCAGGGCGCGGCCGACAAGCGCGTCTACCGCGTCCACAAGAGGCTGGGAGAGTCGTGCTACGTCTGCGAGACGCCGATTGCGCGCGTCGACTACGAGGAGCACACGGTCTACTACTGCCCGCACTGCCAGACGGGCGGGCGAGTGCTCAAGGACCGGCGGCTGTCGCGGCTGTTGCGCTAGGAGCCCTCGGCGCCGGCATGTCAGACCTCCTGCAAGCTCTCTACAGCGGAGACACGGCGCGAGCCGACGAGATCCTCGCCACAAACCCCGAGCTGAACGTCTTCGAAGCGTCGGCGACAGGGGCGACGAATCGCCTGCGCGAGCTGCTCGACGCCGACCCCTCGCTCGCGAATACGTTCGGAGACGACGGATTCCACCCACTCGGCCTGGCGTGCTTCTTCGGCCACGCAGACGCGGCACGCCTGTTGCTCGAGCGCGGCGCCGACGTCAACGCGCTCTCCCGCAACGAGCACATCCAGACGGCAGCCATTCACGCCGCGGCTGCTTCGGGTGAGGCAGGCACCGGCGAGCAGACGCGATTCGAGCTCGTAAAGCTGGTGCTCGACCACGGCGCAGACCCGAACCTCCCCCAGCCCGGCGGCTATCGGGCGATCGACGCGGCGCGCCAGAACCGCGATGAACGCGTCGAGCAGCTTCTCAAGGAGCGCGGAGCGGCAGATTAGCGGTGGGCGACGTGCGCCCGCGTCACCTGGGCCGGCGACGGGCAGCCGAGCAGGGCGAGACCGGTCAGGATCTCCTCGCGGAAGAGCTCGAGGACGCGCGACACACCCTCCTCGCCGCCGGCGGCGAGGCCCCAGAGGAACGCCCGGCCGATCAGCGCGGCGCGGGCGCCCAACGCGAGCGCGACGAGGACGTCGATGCCGCGGCGAACGCCGCCGTCGAGCAAGACCTCGACGCGGTCGCCGATCGCCTCGACCACCTCGGGCAGCGCATCGAGCGAAGCCGCCACCCCGTCGAGCTGCCGTCCGCCGTGGTTCGAGACGACGAGCGCCGCGGCCCCGTGGTCGGCGGCGAGAACGGCGTCCTCGGCGGTCAAGACTCCCTTGATGACGAGCGGCAGCGAGCAGGTCTCCCGCAGCCACTCGAGGTCCCGCCATGTCAGGCTCGCGTCGACGATGTGGCCGAGACCCCTGGGCGGCCGCACCTCAGGCGAGATATTCGGCAAAGGCACGTCTGCGGGCGGAAAGGCTCTGCCTATCCGCAAGTCGCGCTCGCGGCGCCCGATGACGGGAAAGTCCACCGTCAGGACGAGCGCGCTGTAGCCGGTCTCGGCGACGCGCTCCAGCAGGTCGCGCGTGAAGCCGCGGTCGCGGGACCAGTAGAGCTGGAACCAGCGTCGTCCCTCCGGTGCCGCCTCGGCGCAGTCGCTCGGCCCGATGCTGGACAAGGTCGGGTGGCAGTACACGGTTCCGGCCGCGGCCGCGGCTCTCGCCGCCGCGAGCTCGCCGTCCGGGTGCGCCAGCCGCTGGAAGCCGACAGGAGCCAGCAATACCGGCATCGAGACCGCGTTGCCTAGGACGGTCGCCGTAGCCGAGGGCGCGCTCGTGTCGACGAGCATTCGCGGCCGCAGGTGCCAGCGGCGGAAGGCGGAGACGTTCTCCCGCAGGGTCCACTCGTCCCCAGCGCCGCCCGCGTAGTACGCGTACGCGATCGGTTCGAGACGGCGCTCCGCCTCCCGCTCGAAGTCGGTCACGTTCAGAAGCTCGGCCATGGTTAGACGGGGAGGCGGACGCGGAGGGTGGCGCCCTCGAGCGTGACGTCCCCGCCGAGGGCCCGGATGAGGCGCACGGCGACTGCCGCCCCGAGATCGCGGAGGTCCTCGCCGAGCACGACCGGCGCTGCCGAATCCGTGATCGGCGAGACCGTGATCTCCGGCCCCGCGACGGTGACGTCCACCTGCTCGAGCCCGCCGTGACGAAGCGCGCACTGCACGAGGGCGCTGACGGCGCGGTCGGTCGCCTCCTTGTCGACGCGAACGGTCGCTCCCTCACCGGCCGTCCGGACCCGCTCCTCGCCCAGGCGCGCGGCGGCGGCCTCCGCCAGCTCGAGCGTGTCCACCTCGCGGAGCGCAGGCGAGTAGCGCCCCGCCGCGATCCGGGCCGCGAGCCCGAGCTCGTCCAGCAGCTCGGCCATCTGGTCGGACGCGGCCTCGATCATCTGCACGTAGCGGGCGGCGGGCTCTGCGAGCTCGCCGCTTCGCGTGAGCGTCTTGGCGAAGCCGGTCACGGTCGCGAGCGGTGTGCGCAGGTCGTGCGCCGCAAGCGAGACGAGGCGCGGGAAGTCGTTGTTTTCGGTCATGGGTGCGCTGGTACGGTTGCTCGCAGGTGACGGACGGACGCCATCTTCTCACGCAGGATCTGCAGGCTTCGCTGCCCGACGTGCGGATCGGGCTCTCGCGGGCCGGTGTTACCGGTGTGCGCAAGGCGATCAGGATCCGCTACGGCGAGACCGAGAAGCTGATCGCGGCGGACATCGAATGCACGGTCGACCTCGATCCGGCGCGGAAGGGCGTGCACATGTCGCGCTTTCCGGAGCTCTTCGAGGAGGCGATCGAGGCGGTCGTGATCGAGGAGGCGCTCCTCGTCGAGCACCTCGCCGAGCACATCGCGGCGCAGATCGTCGAGCGCCAGCGGGCGCTCCGCGCCGAGGTGAGGATCGTCGCCCTGTACCCGCTACAGCGCCGCACGCCGGTCACGGACCTGCCGACACAGCAGATGGTCTCTCTGATCGGGCTCGCGGCCGCGTCGACCCGCGTCTCCAGGCGCCTGGTCGGCGTCGAGGCGACCGGCATCAACGCCTGCCCGTGCGCGCAGGGCCTCGTGCGCGAGGCGTCGCGAGAGCGTCTCGAAGAGGCCGGCTTCGACTCGCCGGAGGTCGAGCAGATTCTCGAGCTCGTGCCGGTCGCGACGCACAACCAACGCGGGCGCGGCACGCTCTACGTCGGCACGGACGCGCCGGTCAACGCCGAGCAGCTCGTGCGCGTCGTCGAGGGCTCCATGAGCGCGCCGATCTACGAGCTGCTCAAGCGGCCGGACGAGCTGCACGTGGTCGAGCAGGCGCACACACACGCGCGCTTCGTCGAGGACTCTGTGCGGCTCGCGCTGCGGGAGACGTTGGAGACGTATCCGGGCCTGGACGATGCCGACTTCCTTTTCTCGCGCCAGGTCAACTTCGAGACGATCCACAACCACGACGTGATCGCCGAGCGGTTCGGGACGGTCGCGGAGCTCCGCTCGGAGCTGGACGACGGCCTCGCCCTGCCGCGGCACACCGAGCTTCGCGAGTGGCTGGCCTCGTAGCGCGCTAGGCGCCTGCCGGCTGCGTCGTCTCGGTCCCGGAGCGCAGCCGCTGGATGTTCGCGCGGTGCAGGAAGAGGACCGCGACCGCCGCGGGGACGCGAGCGATCACGGCCTGATCGCGTACGCGCTGACCCAGCCGTTGACGACCGACCAGTCGAGATTGGCGAAAAAGGCGTCGATGTAGGAGCCGCGGTCGGTCTGGAAGTCGAGGAAGTACGCGTGCTCGTAGACGTCGAGCGCGACGAGCGGCGTCGCATTCCAGATCGGAAACGTGTTCTGCGCGTCGCCGACGTAGTTGAACAGACGCCCCTCGTCCCAGTCGTACGCGGTCCACGCCCAGCCGCGCCCGGCCATCCCGCTCGCCTTCAGGTCGCGACGCCACTCGTCGGCGGAGCCGAAGTCGCGCGCGACAAGCTCGCCGATCGCACCGTCGGGGTCGCCGCCCTCGCCGCCCAGGTGATCGAAGTAGATCTCGTGGTTCTTGATCCCGCCGACCGCGAAGGACAGCTCGACTTTGAGCGCGCGGATCTCCGAGTACACCTGGTTCGCACTCGCGAGATCAACGGAGCCGAGCTTCTCGAGGATCTCGTTCCGCTTCGCGACGTATCCCTCGTAGAGCCTGTAGTGCGCCTCGACGCTTTCGCGCGAGATGCCGTCGAGCTCGAGCAGCTCCGGCTTCAGCTCGCGCGCGGTGATCTCTTCGTGGTTGTAGGCCAACGTGGCCACGGCGACTCCTTTCGTGCGAGACGGTGCGCGAGCATAGCCTCCGCCGCAACGCGCAAACGCGGTAGCCTCGCCACAACGAATCAAGGAGGAGGACGCCATGGCTTTCGAAGTCCCTCCGCTGCCGTACGACTACGCAGCTCTGGAGCCGCACATCGACGAGCAGACGATGCGCGTGCACCACGACAAGCATCACCAGGCTTACGTCGACAAGGCGAACGCCGCGCTCGAAGGAACGGAGTCGGCCAACGAATCCGTCGAGCACATCCTCACGATCGTGGACGAGTTCCCGGAGGACAAGCGGATGGTCATTCGCAACAACGCGGGGGGCCATGCCAACCACACGCTGTTCTGGGAGATCATGAGCCCGGACGGCGGCGGTGAGCCCGAAGGCGATCTCGCGAAGGCGATCGAGGACACCTTCGGCGGCCTCGCCCAGCTGAAGCAGATCGTCAACGAGACGGGCGTCAACCGCTTCGGCTCCGGGTGGACGTGGCTCGTCTACGACGGGACCGGGCTGGCGGTCTACTCGACGCCGAACCAGGATTCTCCGCTGATGAACTCCGACGAGCCGCTGCTCGGGATCGACGTCTGGGAGCACGCCTACTACCTCAAGTACCAGAACCGGCGCCCCGACTACCTCGAGGCGTGGTGGAACGTCGTCAACTGGCCGGCCGTCGCCGAGCGCTACGCGCGCGCGACTGGCAAGGTCCGGGCGACCGCGGGCTAGCCGAGCGACGAGGCCGCCGGGCGTCGCTCGGCGGCCTCGAGGCGATCGCGTGCGGGCACTGGTGACAGGCGGGACCGGCCGCGTCGGAGCGGCGATCGCAGCCCGCCTCGGCGCCGAAGGGTGGGCCGTGGTGGCAGCCGGACGCGCCGAAGGGGACGTCGCGCGGCCGGATCACGCTCGGGCGCTCGTCGAGGGCGCCGCCGCCGAGCTCGGCGGGCTCGACTTGCTGGTGAACGGCGCATCGGAAGGCTTCCTCCCGAAGGACGTGCTCGAGCTGACCGAGCACGACTGGGACCTCGCATTCGGCGCAACAGCGAAGGGGAGCTTCTTCGTCACCCAGGCGGCCGCGCCTCACCTAAGCGAGACGCACGGGGCGGTCGTGATGATCGAGGACGTCGCCGCGTACCAGCCGTGGCCGTCGTTCGCCGCCCACTGCGCCGCGAAGGCGGCGCAGGCGATGCTCACCCGCGTTTTCGCACGCTCGCTCGCGCCCGAGGTGCGCGTCTGCGGCGTAGCGCCCGGGCCGGTCGCGGTCGCGCCCGACCAGGAGGAACGGCGTGCGGCGGAGACTGCGCTCGGCCGGGTCGGCTCGCCGGAAGACATCGCAGCAGCCGTCGTCTATCTTGCGGGCGCGGACTTCGTCACGGGCGCCTCGCTCGTCGTCGACGGCGGCCGTCTGCTGCAATCCACGATGCCGTGAGCGCCCGTAGAGATGATGAGATGGAACTCGCTCTCGATCTGCCTGCCCGAACGACGAACCGCACGCCTCGCCCGGCGCCGGCCGAGGAGTGCAGCGACGGGGAGTTGCTGCACCGGATCGGCGACGGCGACCGAGAGGCCTTCGACATCCTCTACCGGCGCTACGTTCGCCCCGTGTTCGCGCTGGCGGTCCGCCGGCTCGGCGACAGGGGCCGCGCCGAGGACGCAACGCAGGAGACCTTCGCGTCCGTGTGGCGGTCGGCCTCGAGCTACCGCCCGGAGCGCGGGCCGGGAGCACCCTGGCTCTACGCGGTCGCTCGAAACGCGATCGTCGACCGGACTCGGTCGCGGTCGGAACCGCCGATGGAGACGCCCGACGAGCCGAGCGACGAGCCCGGCCCCCCCGAACAGGCGGAACGATCCTGGCGCGCATGGCGCGTCCACGCCGCGGTCCAGCAGCTCCCCGAGCACGAGCGTACGCTCCTCGAGCTCGCCTACTGGAGCGGGCTCTCGCAGTCGGAGATCGCCGAGTTCCTGAACGTACCGCTCGGCACCGTCAAGACGCGCACGCGCAGCGCACTCAGCCGCTTGGCGGAGGCGCTCGAGGAGGTCCGATGAGCCGCGAGCCGGACTTCCGCGCTCTTGTGGGCGAGGGCATGCCGCCCGAGGAGGAGCAGCGGCTCCGCCGCGTCCACGAGCTCCTGGTCGAAGCGGGACCGATGCCGGAGTTGCCGCCGTCGCTCGAGGAGCCGAGCACCGAGAAGCGACGCGAGCACGCCGGAGTCTTCCAGCTGCTGCCGCGGCGCCGTATCGGGGCGGCGCTGGCACTCGCGGCCGCGATCGCCCTCTTCGCCTTCTTCGGCGGCTACCTCGCCGGCTACCGCCACGGCGGCTTCACGGCGCAGTACACGGTTCCGATGAACGGCACCGCCGGCACGGCTGCGACCGCGAAGATCGGGATCGGCAAACGCGACTCGCACGGGAATTGGCCGCTCCAGGTCGAGGTCGACGGGCTACCGAAGCTGAAGCGTGGCTACTACGAGATGTGGCTCACGCGCGGCAAGCACCGATGGACGTGCGGCACGTTCGCGGTGGGCGGCGACACGACGAAGGTGCGGATGACGATCCCCTACGACCTGCGCCGCGGCGACGGTTGGATCGTCACGTCCCAACAACCGGGACAGCCGTCTCCGGGCAGGACCGTCCTGACGACGTAGGTCCCGCCTAGGGGGCTACACGCCCGCTGGCGACGAAAGCCGAGTGCGTGACGGGCATCTTCTCGGCGAAGAAGCGCTCGCAGGCCTCGGCGTAGCGCCGGATCTCGCGCTGCGCCGACTCGGCGGCGCGAAGCGAGACGAAGTTCATCAGCGAGCGTGCGTTGACCGTCCAGTAAAACTCGGTGTAGGCGCCCATCGGCATCACGAGCCGGGCGAGCTCGCGCGCGACGCCGAGCTCGACGAGACGGGAGTAGGTCGAGTACGCCTCCTCGTAGACGCTCTGTAGCTCCTCGCGCGCCGTCTCCGCGAGCTCCGGCTCGACGGGCTCGAACGAGTACGCCCCCGGCTTGCCGACTTGCGAACGCACGTCCTCCGGCTCTGGGACGTAGAAGTCGTCGGTCGCCTTCGCATATCTCATGCTGAACTCGTTGAACGAGCTGACCCTGTGTCGGAACCACTCCCGCGCGACGAAGAGCGGCGCGCGAACGTGGAAGCGAAACGCGTTGTGCTCGAAAGGCGTTCCGTGGCGATCGCGCATCAGGAAGCGGATCAAGCCCTCGTCGGATTCGTCCATCTCCGTCTTGTGACGAGCGAAGCTGACCCGCGCGCCGTTCACGACCGAGAGGTCGCTCGCCATCGCATCGTCGAGCCGGACGAAGCCGTGGTCGAGGACTCGGATCGTGTTCTCGGCTATCACTTCCGCCATGGCCGCCACGCCGGCGAGTGTATCCGGGGCGTATGTCGGCACCTCCGGCTTCTCGTATCCGTCGTGGCGGGGCGGCTTCTACCCAGCGGATGCAAAGCCGGCGGAGTTCCTCGAGCGCTACGCGGAGGTCCTTCCGTCGGTCGAGCTCAACAACTCGTTCTACCGTCTGCCGTCCGAGGCGCAGTTCGAGAGCTGGGCGGCGCGGACGCCGCCGGCGTTCAAGTTCGCCGTAAAGATGAGCCGCCAGATCACGCACGGGGGGCGCTTCGCCCTGATCCCGACCTTCTGCGAGCGCGTGCGCATCCTCGGCGAGCGGCTCGGGCCGATCCGGCTCCAGTTTCCGGATAACCGCCGGCGCGACGACGGGATGCTCCAGCTGGTGCTCGACTCGCTCGACCCCGAGCTGGAGTACGCATTCGACCTCCGCCACGAATCGTGGTACGGCGCGCAGGTCCCGGTCCGGGTCAACGACGCGGAGGCGGGCGCGGCGTTTCGGTATCTGCGCTTTCGCGACCCCCCGTACGACGACGACGCCATCCGCGCGCTCGCCGACCGAATCAGGCCGTTGGTCGCGGACGGGATCCGCGTGTATGCGTACTTCAAGCACGAGGACGAGCCGAGTGCTCCGGCGTACGCGCAGCGCCTGCTCGAGCTCCTCGGATAGGTTCGGGCTCGGTGACGGCCAATCGGTACCTGGAGCGGCTCGCCGAGCTGACGATGGTCGTCGGCGCCGACCTGCAGCCCGGACAGGACGTTCTCGTGTTCGTGTGGGATCCTCAGCAGGCCGACATCGCGCGCGCCGTCGCCGAGGCTGCCTACGCCCACGGCGCCCGCTACGTCAGCGTCGTCTACTGGGACGGAGCCGTGAAAGCGTCACGGCTCCGTCACGCGCCCGAGGGGTCGCTCTCGTTCGTCCCCGATTGGTTCAGGCGAACGCTGACGGAGGCGATCGAGCGGCGGGCGGCGGCGGTCTCGATCTTCGGCGACCCCGATCCGGGGATCTTCGCCGACGTCGATCCGCGACGCGTGGGTCTCGACCAGATGCCGTTCCTGCCGGAGACGATGGACCTGATCACGAGCCGTCAGGTCAACTGGACCTGCATCCCCGGTCCAAACGCAGGCTGGGCAAGCCGGCTCTTCGGGGAACCGGACGTCGCGAGGCTCTGGGAGATCCTGGCGCCGATCCTCCGGCTCGACACCGAGGATCCCGTCGCGGCGTGGCGCGCCCACATCGGCGAGCTCGAAGCTCGAGCGGCTGCCCTCGACGGCCGGCGCTTCGATGCCGTGCGCTTCGAAGGGCCGGGGACGAACCTGACCGTCGGACTCATCGACGGCCATCACTGGATGCCGGGCGTGATACCGACCACCTGGGGTCCGGTGCCCGTCGTGAACATGCCGACGGAAGAGGTCTTCACCGCGCCGGACAAGCACCGTGTCGACGGGACCGTGCGGATGACGAGGCCGGTCCTGATGCAGGGCGGCGCATTGATCGAAGGTCTGCGCCTCACGTTCTCGGGCGGCCGGATCGTCGAGGTCGCGGCAGACTCGGACGAGGACGCTCTGCGCGCACAGACAGGGCTCGACGAGGGCGCCGCCCGCCTCGGAGAGGTCGCGCTCGTCGACGGCACGTCGCCAGTCGGCCGCAGCGGACTCGTCTTCGGCGACACCTTGCTCGACGAGAACGCAACGTCGCACGTCGCCTGGGGCCATGCCTACGAGTTCACCGTCACCGACCTCCCCGATGACAGCAGCGAGCGCGAGCGCCTCGGGTTCAACGTCTCGTCCGTGCACCAGGACGCGATGATCGGCGGCCCGGAGGTGGCGGTCATGGGCGTTACGGCCGATGGCCGCGAGGTGCCGATCATCCAGAATGACGACTGGCTGCTCAGCTAGCGCGAGCCGCCGACGTGTCCATTCGTCCGGTGCGCAGGAACCACAACGACGCGAACGCAAGCCATCCGGTAAGCACGAATGTCGCAGCGCGCGTCGCCGCGCCGTCACCCCAGAGCGAGAAGACGAGGTTCGCGACGACGACCGGCGGGAGAGTCGCAAGACTCGGCACCCAGGCTCCTCGCCAGCCGGGGATGCGGCGAAACGCGAAGGCGAGAATCAGCGGCGCCGCGAGCAACGCGGCGCCCGTCACGCCGGACTCGACCTTGTGCGCGTGCGAGTGCCAGGAGGCGTTGTGGCAGCCGGTATCGATACCGCGGCAGTCGAGACGGAAC
Source organism: Actinomycetota bacterium (assembly GCA_046725655.1). Taxonomy (GTDB): domain Bacteria; phylum Actinomycetota; class Thermoleophilia; order Gaiellales; family Gaiellaceae; genus 13-2-20CM-68-14. Next base: position 12,585 of record JBKOYZ010000073.1, read on the forward strand.
ATCCCGCCGAGAAAGATCCCCGCTCCGGCGACGGCGACCGCCGAGGCGCCGACGCGTCCGAGGGCATCGGGGCTCAGAGCCCACCAGAGGGCGCCCGCGAAAGCGAGCATGAGCAGCCCGGAGAGGTTCGCCCCGATCTGGTTGTAGAGCCACGGCTCGTCGGCGGTCAAGGCGCCGGGGTCCGAGATGTCGTCGCGGGTCGAGCTGTACGCCTCAGGTTGAGCGAGCCCTCCGAGCAGCCAGCCGAGGTTCGCCGTGAAGAACGCGGCGATGCCGCCGCAGCCTGCGATGCGCGCGGCCGCAGGGACCTTCGGGCTACTCGCCGGCGGCGGCGAGGTGGCGCTCATATGCACCAGTCTCGACGATCTGCGCGATCTGCTCGACGGCCCGGCGGATCTCGTCATCCGTGTTGAAGAAGTGCGGCCCGAGCCGGATCCCCGCGTCTGGGCGGGCGTCACAGACGATGTCGCGCGCGTCGAGCTCCCTCTGAACCGCTTCGAATTCCGGTGTCCGGACGACGACGGTTCCGCCGCGCCGCTCGGGCTCGTGAGGGCTGACGACCTCGAATCCCGCCCGGTCGAGGAGGTCTACGAGCAGCGCCGTCTGCCGCAGCGAGTGGTCGCGGATCGTTTCGACGCCGACCTCCTCGACGAGCCCGTACCCGGCCGTCGCCGCGTAGAGCGCCGGCACGTTCGGCGTTCCGGTCAGGAAGCGCGCCGTCCCCTCGGCGTACTCCTGCTCGGGTTCGAACGCGAACGGACGCGCGTGCGCCTGCCAGCCCGTGAACGTGGGCTCCAGCCGCTCGGCGAGATCGGGCCTGACGTAGAGCCAGCCCGCGCCCGGCCCGCCGCACAGCCACTTGACCGAGCCGCCCACGGCGAAGTCGACGTCGAGGCTGGTGACGTCGAGCGGGACCGTGCCGACGGACTGGTAGGCGTCGAGCACCACGAGCGCCCCGACCTCGTGGGCCCGGCGGACGACGGCCGCGACGTCCTGGATCTCCCCGTTCCTGAAGAGGACATGGCTGATCGGGGCGAGAAGGGTGCGCCCGTCGATCGCCGCGAGCACGGCGGCTTCGTCCGCGACGATCTCGACATCGGCTCCACGCCGCCGCTGCGCCTGGTAGAGGTAGCGGACCGACGGGAACTCACCCTCGCCGTACACGATCCGGTTGCGCGGTGGCTCGAACGCGAAGCACGAGAGGACGACCGCCTGCGCGACCGCCACGTTCTGGTGCATGACCGTCGTCCCGGGCGGCGCGCCGATGATGCGCCCCAGCTGGTCGCCGACCGTCATCGAGGTCTCCCACCACCCCTCGCTCCAGGCGCGAACCCCCCGCTCGCGCCACTCGCGTGCGTAGGCGAGCAGCCGCTCCTCGGCCGACGCCGGCATCGCGCCGAGCGAGTGGTTGATCAGGTAGGTCGTCCGCTCGAGGATCGGAAACCGGTCGCGAAAGAACGCTCCCTCGGCCACGCGGCGAGTCTACGCGGGCACGGCTCGGCTCCCGGCAAGCGACTAACGCGCCGGAGCGCGCACCGCAGCCGGAGGCTGCGTCGGCGAGCGCGGCGGCGGCTTCGAGTCGACGAGCACCGCGGCCGCGAGGAGGATGGCCATCCCGACCGCGCTCTCGCCCGCCAGGCTACGGGGCAAGCGAGAAAGGATCGCACCGCCTTCGCCCCGCTCGAGCGCGGGCCTGGCAACGAAGTGATGCAGGGCCCCCCACGTGAGCGCGAGCGAGACGAGCGCCAGCTTCACGAGCAGCACGCGGCCGTAGCCCTCCGTCCAGAGGTCGCTGACGTGCGGTAGCCGCACGATGCTCAGGTAGATACCGGCGCCGAGCAGGACGGCGATCAGGCCGGACGCGAGACGCGAGAACCGCAGGAAGGCGCCGCCGCGAAGCTCGGGCGCCTTCGGCCAGACGACGAAGGCGAGCTGCACCAGGCCGCCCACCCAGAGCGCCGCCGCCGAGAGATGGAACCAGTCCGCGAGCGCCGAGCGCCAGGACGAGCCCGGATCGACTGCCGAGTGGCCCGAAAGCGACAGGCCCGAAGCGAACCCGAGCCCGAGGACGAGCGCCGGCCAGAGGAGGGCCCGGCGGTCGGTCAACCAGGCCAGGAAGAGAAACGCCGCCACGAGCGCGAACCCGAGCGTCATGGCGATGAACGCGGTCCCGAACCGGGTGCCGCCCGCGATCGACGAGAGGTCGCCGTACAGCAGGCGGCCGAAGGGGAGCTGGAGCGCGTCTTCGGCCCGGAGCACGAACGCGACGATCCCGACCTCGAGGGTCGCCACGACCCCGAGGCCGGTCAGCTGGAAGAACCGCCGCTCAGCCGCAGGCGGGAGGTCGTCCCGCACGATCAACAGGCGGAATCCAAGCCCGCCGAGGAGGAGCGCGAGCGCGAGGAAGTACGCCCAGCGGACGACGTGCTCGGTTGTCGTCGGACCGGAGGCGCCGTAGGCCTCGGTCGGCGGCGGCGCGTTCGCGCGGACGCCGAAGGTGAAGACGCCGGAGACGACGTGGCCATCCTGCGAGAGCACATGCCAACGGACGGTGTACGCGCCGCGCGCCAGCCGCCCGACGGGAGTCCTGACGTCGAAGCCCGTCGAGCGCGCAGTGCCCGAGACGAGCTTTCCGAACGGGTTCTTGACCTCGATCGCGTTCGGCTCCGCCTGCACCGGCTGGTCGAAGCGGAGCATGACGCCGCGCGGCGCGGCCTGGAGCCGCTCCCGAAAGGCCGGCTCGGTCCGCTGGAGGTTCGCGTGCGCGAACGCCTGAGCAGGCAACAGGAGCGCGGCTACAAGGAGCGCGGCTACCAGGGCGAAGTTTGCGGCGAGGCGCTTCATCGGTGCGGCGTCCCTGCCAAAGGCGAGATGTGGCCGAAGACCGGAGCCGTGTCGCGGTCGCAGTAGAGGAAGACGGCGACGACGACGAAAACGAGCGCGAACCCGGCCTGCAGCGTTGCGGCACGCGGCCTGAACGTGCGCAGCAGCGGGAAGAGCGCGCCGCCGACGAGCGTCCAGCCGATGGCGTGGTGGAGGAAGGCCGAGCGCGCGAAGAGCCAGCCGTTCTGCTCGTGGATCAGGAAGGCGGCACCGGAGACGACGAACGCGAGCGCCGTGCAAAGCCGCCAGTACGGGCTTCGCAGCTTGCCGCGCACGAGCCCGAGCTCTGCCGCACCCGCCAGCATCATCACCTGGGCCCACGAGCCGTGCGCCAGCATATGGATGGTCGAGTTGGTGAAGAAGACCATCACCGGCCACATCAGGACGCCCATCAGGAACACGAACGACGGCCAGAGATATGCGCGCCACGGGCGCCGCCGCCACACCTCGCTGCCGACGATCGCCTCGGCGAGCAGGAGCACGCCCAGGATCAGGAAGCCGGTGGCGAACCACCAGTGGACGAACTCAGCCTTCGGCAGCATCCTCCGCCTCTTGCAGGTCGGCGACCAGCCCGGGCGCGACGATGAGCGCGAACCCGAGCCCGACGAGGACGACGTAGAGCGGCGGCTCCGAGAGCAGCCACCAGAACCCCTGGCCGTGCGGATGCAGGAACGTCAGCCGGTACGGCTGGAGGAATGCCCATGCGACGCCGGCGAGCATCGTCAGCGGGCCGATCAGGTTGATTGCCCTGACGCGAAGAGAGCGGCGACGAACGCTGTCGGATCGCGCCGCGGCTTCGGTTGCGATGTGACTTTCCATTCACCCTCCCGCGGGTCGATGTCGACGCAGGGCCGGCCCGCAGGTCGTGACGGGCCGGCTTACGCGAATGCGGGAGGAGGCCGGCTCTCGAAGGCGAGGCCGAACAGGCGGCGCGGCGTGGCGCGAGCGTCGGCGCCGCGGCCAACGGGTAGCCCGGGGGCCGCGGTCGCTGCGCGGCGCGCGTGCGCAACAGTCGCTTCGGCGAACCGCTCGTAATCGGCAAGCCAGCCGGCGACGATGCCCCAGATCAAGGCGCTGGCGACGGAGAGAACAGCGAAGACCGGCAGCGCAGACGTGTGGAGCCACGGCGCGAGCAACGGCCAGCGGCCGGCCGAGAGCCCCTCGGCGTCGGTCTGCACGAGATAGATCAGCGTCGTCACGACGAAGAACGCGAGCCAGAGCCTCGCCGAGAGGGTGATGCGGATGCGCGGCATCGCGCGGGACGGCCTTCCGCCGACCGCGGCAAGCAGCCGGCGGCCGGCCCGCGCGGCGGCATGTGCGCGCGCGAACCGCCACGCAAGCCGCGCCAGCAGGAGCGCGACCCCGATCTTCACCCCCGCGAGCAGGCACGGGTAGTAGTCCGCGCCTGCGTAGCTCGGCGAGCCGACGTGGCGGCCGACGTTGAGGTGGTGCGTCAGGCTCCGGCCGGCAAGCTCAGCAATGAGCGCGAGCAGCGCAAAAGCGAGCCACGAGAAGAGGCGCTGGTGCCGGCGCGCCCGTGCCATGCGCCGATGGTACTGGCCGGAGCGGACCCGCGGGAAGCCGTCAGCCGACGGTCGTCAACGTCCAGCCCCCCGGCGACGAGCCGTCGAACCCGAGCAGGAGCACGCGCTGCCACGTTCCGAGGCAGAGCTGGGCGTCGCGATACGGGATCTGTTCGGTGCGGCCGCCGAGCAGGAACCGAACGAGCCGCTCTCGCTCGGGGATGTCGAGCGGGACAAGCCGCTCGAGCAGGTCCTCGAGATCCTCGAAGAAACCACTCTCCCGCTCATTGACGCGCACGAGTCCTGTCTCCTCGGTCGGGGAGACGAAGGCGATGCCGTCGAGATGGCCGTTGCGTCCGAGCTCATGCGTGACGTCGTTCGTGATGTCGATGACGGTGAGCGAGGGCAGCGCGCAGGCGATCGAATACGGGATCTCGACCGAAGTCACAGCACGCACACCGTCCGATAGCGCCCGTTGAGCGGCGGTTGGGTGATCCGCGCGAGGACTCCAGCGAAACCGGACGCATAGCGTGTCACGACGCCACGACCTCCCGCGGCAGGCGGAAGTGCACGTCCTCGCGAGCGACCTGAACCTCCTCGAGCTCGCCGTAACCGGCGTCCGCAAGCCCTGCAACGACGGCCTGAACGAGCTCCTCCGGCGTCGAGGCACCGGCTGTCAGACCGACTGTGTCGCGTCCGGCGAGCAGCGCTGGGTCGAGTGGGCTCTCGCCGTCGATGAGGGTCGCTTCCGCTCCGTGCAGTCGCGCCACCTCGACCAGCCTCTGGGCGTTCGAACTCGTGTCGGAGCCGATCACGAGGATCAGCGACGCGCCCTGCGCGACCATCTCCTTGACCGCATCCTGTCGATTCTGCGTGGCGTAGCAGATGTCGTCGGCGGCGGGCCGGCGCAGGTCGCCGAACCGCTCCCCGAGGGAGTCCACGGTCGAGGCGACGTCGTCGAGCGATAGCGTCGTCTGCGTGATCACCGCCACGGGCCGACCTTCCGGATCGAGCTGCTTCGCATCCTCGGCCGATTCGATCACGACCGTCGCGTCCGGCCGCTCACCGCGCGTCCCGATGACCTCAACGTGGTCGGCGTGCCCCACGAGCGCGACGAGATGGCCGCTGTCGGCGTAGCGGCGCGCCTCGGCGTGGACCTTCGAAACGAGTGGACAGACGGCGTCGACGACGCGTAGTCCGCGACGCTCCGCGTTCTCCTTGACGGCCGGTGCGACACCGTGCGCGGAGAGGACGCAGATCTCACCCGTAGGGATCTCGTCCTCATGCTCGACGAAGACTGCGCCGAGCGCCTCGAGGCGCCGCACGACATGCTCGTTGTGGACGATCTGATGGCGCACGTAGACCGGCGGGCCGTGCTGCTCCAGCAACCGCTCGACGATCTCGATCGCGCGATCGACACCGGCGCAGAACGACCGAGGCGCCGCCAGGAGGACGCGCTTGCTCAACCCACCGCCTCGAGGTGGGCGAGGCTTTGCAGCGCGCGCCGGGCATCTCGGGCGGCGCGGGCCGTCGCGCGCGGTGCCCGCATGAAGCCCCGCAGCAACCCGGCGTAGTCGGTGTCGCCGTTCGGCTTGATGCCTTCGGCGAGCCCTGCGAGCTCGCGGTCCGGCGTGTCGCTGATCGCCCGGATGCAGCCGGCAAGCCGCCCGCTTCGCGCAAGCGGTCCGGACTCCATGTCGACCGCGTCGGCACCGCTCGCGCGGTGGAGCTGCTCGCGTTCCTCGGGGTGATCGATGATCCGGCTCGCGCCGAGAATCGTGCCCGTCTGCGCCGGCGACACGCCGAGCGGGCCGCCTTCCCAGAGCACCTCGCCGTCCTCGTCGACCACGCGCGTCGCGTCGATCACTGTCCCTACGTCGAGCCCCGGACGCAAAGCCCCTGCGATCCCGAACGAGACCAGCCGCCCAGTTTGCGGGACCCCGTTCGCGGCACCCAAACCCAGGCGCACGGTCGGGCCGAAGCTCCGTGCAATCCGCTCCTCGACCTCCGTCGCACAGCCAAACGTGAGCGTGAGGCCCGCGTCGCCGCCGGCGCTCACGGGATCGGCACCTTGCGAGCGGGTGAAACGGCTCCGGCGGCAGAGCCGCCCCAGCCTTTCGTTCGGCATCGCAAGCGACGCCTCAGCCCCTCGTCGCCGCGGGCGCTCACGGGGTCGGCACCTTGCGAGCGGGTGAAACGGCTGCGGCAGAGCCGCCCCAGCCTCTCGATCGGCATCGCAAGCGACGCCTCAGCCCGTCAGGGTCCAAGCCATGCTCCGCACAGTTTCCTTGACGCTGTCCGCGGCCACGAGCGCAGCCGAGGGCTCGAAGCCCGAGTGGATCCCGCAGTGCTCGCAGCGCGGATCGTTGCCCGGGCCGTATTCCTCCCACTCGATGCCCTCCAGCAACGCGTCGTAGGTCGGGAAGATGCCGTCGGTCAGGAGGTAGCACGGCCCCTTCCACCCGTACGGGTTGCGCGTGATCGATCCCCAGGGCGCGCACGCGAGCTTGCGCTCGCCCGCGAGGAACTCCTGGTACACCGGGCTGGCGAGCCAGCGATAGCCGTTGTCCTTCGCCGCGGCCTTGATGATGCGGAACTTCTGCTCGTGCTCCGCGCGCGTCATCGTCAGGTTCGGGTCGATCTGCGAGTACTGGTAGCCGGGGGCCACGAGCATCCCGTCGATGCCGACCTCGTTGGTCAGATAGTCCATCATCTGAACGACGTCCTCGACCTTCGTCTCCTTGAAGATGGTCGTGTTCGTCGTCACCCGGAAGCCGCTGGCGCGCGCCGCCTTGATCGCGTCGATCGCCACGTCCCACAAGCCGGGGTAGTCGCAGATGTAGTCGTGGATCTCACGCATGCCGTCGAGGTGGACGACGAAGGTCAGACGCGGGCTCGGCCTGAAGGCCTCGAGGAACTGCTCGAGCTTGAGCGCGTTCGTGCACAGCTCGATGTTCTTTTGCATCTCGAGCATGCCGGCGACGACGTCCTCGATTCCCTTGTAGACGAGCGGCTCGCCGCCGCAGATCGAGACGACCGGAGCCGGGCACTGCACGCCTGCGTCGATGCACTCCTCGACCGACAGACGGGCCTTGTTCGACTCGTACTCGCGGATCTTGCCGCAGCCGATGCACGCGATGTTGCACGCGAGGGTGGGCTCGAGCATGAGCACGAGCGGAAAACGGGCGCCGGTCCGCTTCTGCTTGGCGACGTAGCTGCCGATCTGGATCGTCGAGCGCAATGGGAATTTCATGCGGCGAGCCTTTCTCGTAGACGACCAAGGGCCATGAGCGGGAAGTGCAAACGGTAGAGGTGATAACGGATCATGAAGTCAAGCGGGAACCCTGTTCCGGTGTAGTGCGCCTCGTGCCAGTCACCGTTCGATCGTTGTGCTTTACACAGCCAGTTCGCTGCGCGCTTCGCCGACTCGGCTTCGGCTTCACCCGCAGCGACGTACCCTAATAGCGCCCACGCAGTCTGAGAAGCCGTGGGATGGCCACGTCCCCGCCAGGCGCGGTCGGCGTAGGAGCGAATGTCCTCGCCGAAGCCGCCATCGGGCTGCTGGACGGACTCGAGCCACGCGACCGCGTGGCGCGTCGCGGGGTGGTCGGGCGGCAGGCCGCACGCCTCGAGCGCGGGCAGGGCGGCCCCGGTCCCGTAGACGTGGTTGACACCCCAGCGGCCGAACCAGGACCCGTCCGACTCCTGCTCGTCGAGCAGCCAGGCGAGCCCTTGCTCCACACTCTTCTCGTAACCCGGCTCCAGCACGAGCGCCTCGAGCGCATGTGCCGTTACGTCCGCGCTCGGCTCGTCCGTCACCTTGCCGAAGTCGCAGAACGGCAGCTTGTAGAGCCAGTGCGCCTCGTTGTCGACGTCGAAGGCGCCCCAGCCGCCGCTCCGAGACTGCATCCCGGCCGTCCAGGCGAGGCCGCGGTCGACCGCGTCGGCCCCGATTCCGAGCGAGCGCAGCGCGAGCGCGACGACAACGGTGTCGTCGACGTCCGGATAGAGGTCGTTCTCGAACTCGAAGGCCCAGCCGCCGGGCGGAAGCCGCGGACGTCGGACGGCCCAGTCGCCGGCGATGGTGACCTCCTCGCCGAGGAGCCACTCGCCGGCACGGCGCAGCTGCGGGTCGTCCGGCGAGACGCCTGCGTCGCGAAGCGCAATCACCGCGAGCGCGGTGTCCCAAATCGGCGACTGGCAGGCCTCTGGGCGCAGCCGGTCCCCCTCATCGATCGTGAACCCGCGCCAGCCCTCCACCGCCGCACTCAGCGTCCTGTCCTCGAAGCCGTGGCCGAGCGCGGCCAGCATGATGATCGACCACACCCAGGGCGGCTGGATCCCGCCCCAGGACCCGTCGGCCTCCTGCCTCTCCCGCACCCAGCGCTCCGCCGCGGCGATCGCGACGCGGCGGAGCCGGCCCGGCCGTGCCGGCGTGGTGGTACGGCCCGGCCGCGCGCCGATCTCACGCAGGTCGATTGCGGTCGGTCGAACCGGCCGCAGCGCCTGGACGACGGACAGTGGCACCACCGTCTGCCGCGCCCAGCAGGAGAACGTGTAGACCGAGAAAGGCGCCTCCGGGGGCAGCAGGATCACCTCAGGGGGCATGCGCGCGACCCACTGCCACGGCCAGTGGCCCAGAAGCGCCAGGAAGCACTTGGTGAACACACGGCTGCGCGGGATGCCGCCCTCACCCGCGATGTACGCACGCGCGCGCGAGCCGGGGTCGACGCCAACGAGCTTCAGCGCCGCGTACGCCTCGATCGACGTCGAGAGGTCGGGCGGCCCCTCGAACCAGATCGCCCATGTTCCGTCGTCCCGCTGCCGCGCGAGCAGCTCGTTCGCGACCTTTCGGTCGAGCTCGGGCGTTCGGAGCCCGAGGAAGTGATGCCAGAAGAGGTGCTGGGCGATCATGGTCGCGTTCGACTCGAGCTCTCCCACCCACCAGCCTTCGGGGTGTTGCAGCTCGAGCAGACGCGCGGTCGCACGTTCGACTGCGCTGGCGAGGGCAGTGATCGCTCTGTCCGGTGCGAGTGTCACGCTGCCACCCTAGTTGTCACATCGGACAACATACGCGCAGCCCGTCGGCCACTCCGTACCGCGGCCTCCATCGTCGGCGGCCAGGGGGCCGCCTGCCATGCCCCGGCCAGGATCAACCCGTCACGGATCCGCACGGGGACGCTCGGGATGCCGGGCCGCAGCGCCACGGTCGCCTCCGGCTCGCGACTGACGCGCGACCAGAGGAGGCTCGCCGCCCCGAGACGCTCCGCAACCTGAGCGGCGATCCGATCGACGAGCTCGTGTCCGCGGATCTCGAGCAGCTCCGGGACCGCGCTCGAGACGACCGTCAGGTACTGGCCGCGCGCCGGCGCGTGTCCCGTCAACGCGCCGCGATCGAAAACCCAGTGGGCGTCGCTTCCGAGCAGGGCCGCCATCGGCGATTCCAGGAGCACGCGGTCGAAGAGAAGGTGGACGCTGACGATCGGCGAGTAGTCGTATGCCCAGTTCTCGCCGAGGATCCGCGCACCCTCGTCCGGTGGGACCGCGAGGACAACCGCGTCCGCGCCGAGATCGTCGACGCCGTCGATGCGGACACCCGTCTCGACACGCCCGCCCGCTCCTTCGAGCGCCGTTTTGGCAGCGTCTCCGTGCATCTCGCCGAGCGGGGCCGTCGGCAGGACGAGGTCGCTCGCCGCCCGGCCCGAGCGGAGCGCCCTGAGGACCGTGAAGCGCGCCGCCTCGGCTTGGACCTCACCGGCCCGAAGATTGAGCCCGGGGCGGACGAACACGTCCCAGAACCGATCGACCGATCGCTGCGAGTGTCCATGGCGGCGAAGGAACTCGGCAAACGTCTCGCCGGACGCCGGCTGGAGGCGCGGCAAGCGTGCAAGAAACCCGGCAATACGAAGCCGGTCGGTAAGGCTCACGTGCGTGTACCTCAGCAGCGAGGCGATCCCGTAGCCGATCTGCGCGACCCGCCCGTGCTCGTCGATCACGGTCAGCTCGAGCGGGCGACGCGTGACCTGCCCGGCGCTGCCGATCCGCTCCAAGAAGCTCAGGTAATCGGTGAAGCAGCCGAGCGCGATGTGTTGGCCGTTGTCGGGCGGCGGCTCGGGGTCGCCGTCGCGCGTCGGAAGCGTCTGCACCTTGCCGCCGAGGGTTGGCCTGGCCTCGTAGAGCGTCACGTCGTGGCCGGCATCGACGAGCTCGAGCGCCGCGGCGAGCCCGGCGAGGCCGCCGCCGACGATCGCGGCCCTCATCTCGGCACGCTGCCGGTGCCCACCACCACGGTGATGCACACCTCCGGTTGCGACGGCCGGGACGGCAAAGTCCCGACAGGCTTTGGACCACATCGCAAGCGACGCCTCATCGCGTGAGCGCCGATCCGATCAGACGGAGCCCGCCGCTCCACACCTCGGGTTTAGACGGCCGCAGCGGCAAAGCCGCTACGGCCTTCGAACGGCATCGCAAGCGACGCCTCATCGCGTGAGCGCCGATCCGACGACGCGGAGCTTTGTCACGGGCGAGAGCGCGGGCGGCCCGCCGAAAACGTCGAAGCCGTTCCTCTCGATCCGTTCGAGCGTGGCTCGGTAGAGCTCAGCGAATGTGGCGACACACGCTGCGCTGCGCCGGTCGAGCGCGTCGAGCAGCATCAGCCCGGCTTCGAGGTGGGCGCGGGCGCGCTCGGCTTGAAACGCCATCAGCTCGCGCCACTCGGGCGTGGCCCGCGCCTCGGCGATGTCGTCCTCGTCGACGCCGAACCGCGCCAACTCGTCACTCGGCAGGTAGATCCGGCCGAGCTGCCAGTCCTCGGCCACGTCGCGCATGATGTTGATCAGCTGGAGCGCGATCCCGAGCGTCTCGGCCCGCTCCGGCTCGTTCGCGCCATACACGGCTACGCACGCGCGGCCAACGGCGCCGGCGACACGGGCGCAGTAGACGCGCAGCTCGTCGAAGCTTGCGTAGCGGGTCTGCTCGGTGTCTTGGATGCCGCCGTCGACGAGCGCCTCGAGCGCATCGGTCGGGATGGGGAACTGCTCCCTTGCATCGGCGAGGGCGACGAAGGTCGCGTCCTCACCGCCCGGGGCGGCGAGGCGGGCGCGAAGCCGCTCGAGCTCTCGGCGCTTGTCGGAATCCGAGCCTGGGCCGTCGGCGACATCGTCGACGCGCCGCGCGAACGCGTAGATCGCGGCGATCGCGCGCCGCTTCGGCCGAGGCAAGAGCATGATCCCGTAGGCGAAGTTGCGGGCCCTCCGCCGCGTCAGCCGCTCGACCTCGGAGTACGCCTTCTCGGCGATCACGGCACGAGCGCGCCGACCGCGGCCCGCGCGAGCCGCGCACGGGACGGCTTCGGCCGGCCGGAGAAGACGTCGTAGTTCGCACGTTCCAGTGCCTCGACCGCCGCCAGGCCGCCGCGCGCGAAGGCGACGACCGCCCTGCCCGTCCGCCCGCCGATCCGCCGGCCCAGCGGCTCGCCGGCGCTCAATAGCTGCCGCGCACGATCGCCCTCGAACGCGAGCAGCGCCCGCAGCGGCTCATTCGGCTGCGCGAGGTCGATGACGCCGAAGCGGCGCCTGTCCTCCGCAGGCAGGTAGACGCGGCCGAGCGCGAGATCCCGCGGCACGTCCTGGAGGAAGTTGACGAGCTGGAGCCCGGTGCAAACGTCGTCGCTCAGGCGAACGGCCCCGGCGTCGTCGAGCCGGCGGAGCACGCCGAGCACCAGCCGCCCGCAGGGGTCGGCCGAGTGGACGCAGTAGTGCTTGAGGTCGCGCCACGTCTCGTACTCGGAGACCCGCTGATCCATGCGGTTTGCCTCGATCAGGCGCAGGAACGGCTCACGCGGCAGCTCGAACGCGTGAATGGTCGGCTGCAGCTCCACCAGGACCGGCCACGTGGGCGTGCCCGCGTAGCACGCTTCGACCTGCCCCTCGAGCTCGTCCAGCGCTTCGAGCCGTGCTTCGGGGCCGCCGTCGAGCTCGTCGCCGAGAATGTCGACGAGCCGCGCGTACGCGTACAGAACACGGATGTGCGGGCGCAGCTCGCGGGGGAAGGCCAGCGAGGCAACCGGGAAGTTCTCGCCGCGCGCGCGCCGGGCGACCGAATCCACGTCGAGCACCGGTAAAAGATCGCGGTTCACGGCAGTCCGGCGCAACTTCGGCGCCCTCGCCGGCCCCAGCGCGCGGATCGCACCCCTTTTGCACACGCTCGGCGCAGTTCCGTTCACCACCCGCGCGATTTTCGCGGTTAGGCTGAAACCGGTGGATGGCCCGCGGCCGCCCCGAGGCGGAACCGGTCGGAGTTAGCGGGTCGCGAGGCGCGAGCCGGCACCGCGAGCAAGGCTCCGTCAGTCGCGCACGGTGCGCAGCGCCATCAGGCCGCCGAAGGCGACGAGGCCGGCGCCGGCGGCGATGTCCACGATCGCGAGCAGGCTCGGCCCGAGCCGCCGCCGGGCGATCGCAACGGCGCCCGAAAAGCCGGTGTACCACGTGAGCGTCCCCGCGCCGACCCCGACGAGCAGGGCCGCCGTGCCGGCGGACGAGCGGCCACCGGAGACGGCCGCGGGCGCCGCCACCGTCCACAACGCGATCGTAAGCGGGTTGAAGGCCGTCGCCGCAAGGGCCGTGAAGAACGCGCGGCGCGGCGTCCCCACCTCCTCCTCCGTCTCGAGCCCGAACCGGGCGCGGAAGCCGATCCAGATTGCGCGCAGCCCGATCGCAACCAGAATTCCTGCGCCGACGACACCGAAGACGACTCGGACGGAGCCCGTGTTTTGGAGGACGCTGCCGACGCCGGCGAGGCCGAGGCCCGCATAGCCGAGGTCGACGAGCGCCACCGCAGCGGACATCGCCATTCCGATCCAGAAGTCGCCGCGGACGACTGACCGCACGATCAGCAGCGACACCGGCCCGATCTGAGCCGCGACGAACAGCCCGAGCCCGAACCCGACGATGAGCGAAGACATCGGCCCGACTCTAACGCGGCCGGGCCGCCTCGCACACACACTTTTGATACTGTCAAAGTGTGGTCGCAGACGCCGACATTGCGACACCTGCGGTCCTCATCGGCGACACGACCCGCGCGGCGTTCCTGATGGCGCTCGCCGACGGCACCTCCCTCCCTGCAAGCGAGCTCGCCCAACGCGCCGGAGTGAGCGCCTCGACGGCGAGCATCCAGCTGGCAAAGCTCATCGACGGCGGACTCGTGGCCGCCGAGCAGCACGGTCGCCACCGCTACTACACCCTTCACGACCCGGCGATCGCGAATGCGCTCGAGTCGCTGGCCGCGATCGCGCCGCCGCAGCGCGTGCGGTCGCGGAAGCAGACGCGCATCGGCTCCGACCTGCGGGCCGCTCGTACCTGCTACGACCACCTCGCCGGGGTGCTCGGCGTCAGCCTGCTCGACGCGCTCCTCGAAAGCGGCGCGCTCACCGAGGAGCTCGTGCCGACGGCGCGCGGCGCGCGACGATTCCGCGAGCTCGGGATCGACGTCGACGCACTAGCGCGAGGCCGCCG
>JBKOYZ010000154.1:0-5024 GCA_046725655.1 Actinomycetota bacterium
TCAGGTGGCTCGCCGGCGAAGGCGGCCGCCGAGGCGATGTGGCCTCAGGACTACTCCGAGTCCTGGGGCTTTTTTGTTGGTCCAACCGAAGGAGAAGCGATGGAGGCAGAGGCACGGCACTACCTGGTGAACGGGAGCGGCGAACGGCCTGCGCCGCGCGAGGCGCTCGATTGGGCGGGCGAGACGCAGGCGCAGATGGTCGACCTCAAGTTCTGCGATCTGGTCGGCGCTTGGCAGCACATGACGCTGCCGCTGTCGTCATTCGACGAGTCGGCCTTCGACGACGGCCTCGGGTTCGACGGCTCGTCGATCCGGGGCTGGCAGGGGATCTCCGAGTCCGACATGCTGCTGATGCCCGATCCTTCGAGCGCAGTCCTCGATCCGTTCGCCGCGGCGCCGACGCTGTCGCTCGTGTGCGAGATCGTCGATCCCGTCACGCGCGAGCCGTACACGAAGGACCCACGCCGGATTGCGAAGCGTGCCGAGGAGTACCTGCGCGAGACCGGCGTCGCCGACACCGCGTTCTTCGGCCCGGAATGCGAGTTCTTCGTCCTCGACACCGTCTCTTACGAGCTCGCCGACCACAAGGCTCACTACGAGATCGACTCTGCAGAGGGCCATTGGAACTCCGGCAACCCGGGTCTCGGCTACACGGTGCGGCCGAAGGAGGGTTACTTCCCGCCGGCGCCGCACGACACGCTCGCCGACCTCCGCTCGGAGATGGTGCTCACACTCGAGCGGCTCGGGATCCCCTGCGAGTTCCACCACCACGAGGTGGCGAGCGGCGGCCAGTGCGAGATCGACCTCCGCTACCAGACGCTGACCCGGATGGCCGACGAGGTCATGACCTACAAGTACGTGGTCAAGAACGTCGCCCGCGCGGCCGGCAAGACCGTGACCTTCATGCCAAAGCCGCTCTACGGCGACAACGGCTCGGGCATGCACACCCACCAGTCCCTCTGGAAGGACGGGGCGCCGCTCATGGCCGACAAGTCGGGGTACGCAGGGCTTTCGCAGCTCGCACGGACGTACATCGGCGGGCTGCTAGCGCACGCGCCGGCGCTGCTCGCCTTCTGCGCGCCGACGACGAACTCGTACCGGCGGCTGGTGCCGGGCTACGAGGCGCCCGTCAACCTCGTCTACTCCCAGCGCAACCGCTCGGCGTGCATCCGCATCCCGATGTACTCCGAGTCGCCGAAGGCGAAGCGGATCGAGTTCCGCTGCCCGGATGCCTCCGCCAATCCTTACCTCGCCTTCGCAGCGATGCTGATGGCCGGCATCGACGGGATCGAGAAGGGCCTAGACGCCGGCGAGCCGGCGGACTGGGACCTCTTCGAGGAGGACCGCGGGGTCGTACAGGTACCGGGGTCGCTCGACGAGGCGCTCGACGCGCTGGAGCTCGACCACGAGTTCCTGCTCGAGGGCGGCGTCTTCAGCGAGGAGCTGATCCGCACCTGGATCGACTACAAGCGCGAGAACGAGGTCGACGTCGTCCGGCTCCGCCCGCACCCGGCCGAGTTCGCCCTCTACTACGACTGCTGATGGGAAGACGCGCCTCGAACGGCCACGGCCGGGGACAGTCCCCGGACGGGGCTGTAATGGCCGTGGCCGCCGCCGTAACGGTGCGCGGGCTCCGCCCTGACGACTGGACGGACGTCGCGCGGATCTACGCGGAGGGGGTCGCGACGCGCAATGCGACCTTCGAGACCGACGTCCCGTCGTGGGAGGTATGGAACGCCTCCCACCTACCCGCACACCGCTTCGTCGCGGTCGATGAGGAGCGGGTGGTCGGCTGGATCGCGCTTTCACCCGTGTCCGACCGCTGCTGCTACGCGGGCGTCGCCGAGGTCAGCGTCTACGTCGGCGCGGAGGCTCGGGGTCGCGGAGTCGGCGCGGCTCTGCTCCAAGCTCTGGTCGAGAGCTCGGAGCGAGCGGGAATCTGGACGATCCAGACCGGCGTCTTTCCCGAGAACGAAGCAAGTCTCGCGCTATGCCGCGGCTTCGGGTTCCGCGTCGTCGGCATCCGCGAGCGGATCGGCAGGCTCGACGGCGTCTGGCGTGACGTGGTGCTTCTCGAGAGGAGAAGCGGGTTCCAATGACCAAGGTCGAGGCAGTCGTCATCCGCGAGCGGGTCGAGACCGTGATCGACGCGGTCGAGGAGGAGACCGGCCACGTCGGCGTCACCGTGGTCGAGGCGATCGGTCACGGGCGCGAGCGGGGAGTCACGCACGAGTACCGCGGACGGGTCTTCGAGTCGCGCTTTCTCCCGAAGGCGCTCCTGACCTTTGTCGTCGAGGACTCGGTTGCGCCGGCGGTCGTCGCAGCGATCGCGGATGCCGGACGCAGCGGCAACGAGTCGGGCGACGGCCTCGTCTGGACGACCTCGGTCGAGAACGTGACCCACAACCGCACCGGCCAACGACTCGAGGAGGTGGAAACGAAATGAAGACCGGCGATCTCCTGATTGCTGCCAACACCCTCTGGGTGGTGGTCGCGGCCGTGCTCGTCATGTTCATGCAAGCAGGCTTCGCCTTCCTCGAAGCCGGGCTGACGCGGATGAAGAACGCCGCCCACATCGCC
This sequence comes from Actinomycetota bacterium, assembly GCA_046725655.1. Taxonomy (GTDB): domain Bacteria; phylum Actinomycetota; class Thermoleophilia; order Gaiellales; family Gaiellaceae; genus 13-2-20CM-68-14. The sequence goes on from JBKOYZ010000154.1 coordinate 2,581, forward strand.
GGCAAGAACGTCCTCATCTTCGGCATCTGCTCGCTCGTCTACTGGGCCGTCGGCTTCGCGATCGCCTTCGGCGACGGCAACGGCGTCATCGGGATGCACGGGTTCGCGCCGTCCGTCGACTCGCTGCTCGCGATCGGGAAGGCGCCGTACTCGTTCTTCTCGACCATCCCCGGCGCCGGGGCCTACCTGTTCGAGGTCGTTTTCGCCGGCGTCTCGCTCGCGATCGTCTGGGGCGCGATGGCCGAGCGCGCGAAGCTCTGGGTCTACTTCGCCTTCGGTGTCGCCTTCACGCTGATCTACAGCGTCACGTCGCACTGGATCTGGCACTCCGGCGGCTGGCTCTTCGGGCTCGGGATGCAGGACTTCGCCGGTTCCACCGTCGTCCACTACCAGGGTGCGCTCGCCGGTCTCGCCGGCGCGATTCTGCTCGGCCCGCGCATCGGGAAGTTCGGGCACGACGGCCGCGCCAACCCGATTCCCGGCCACAACATGCCCTACGCCGTCCTCGGGACGCTCATCCTCTGGTTCGGCTGGTTCGGCTTCAACCCCGGCTCGACGCTCGCCGTGGTCACCGGCGACCGGATCGGCTACTTCGGCTATGTCGCGCTGACAACCAACGTTGCCGCGGCCGCGGGCGCGCTCGGCGGCATCGTCACCGCCTGGCTCGTTCTGAAGAAGCCGGACGTCTCGATGATGCTGAACGGCGTCATCGCGGCACTCGTGGCGATCACCGCAGCGTCCGGGTTCGTGGCTCCCTGGTCGGCGATCGTAATCGGGTTCTTCGCGGCCGTCATCGCGGTCGTCGCCGTCCCGCTTGTCGAGCGGATCGGGATCGACGATCCGATCGGCGCAGTCGCCGTCCACGGCCTCGCCGGCGTCTGGGGGACACTGGCAACCGGGCTGTTCGCCGTGCCGGCGCTCGCGTCGAACCTCGCCACCGGGCGGGGCGGCCTCGTCTACACCGGCTCGTTTCACCAGATCGGCGTCCAGGCGCTCGGCCTCGTCGCGGTGGGAGCGTTCACGTTCAGCGCCTCGTTCGCCTGCCTCTGGACGATGAAGCGGCTCTGGGGCATCCGCGTCGCGGATCACGTGGAGACGGCCGGCCTCGACGTCTCCGAGCACGGCATGTGGGGCTACCCCGAGTTCTACATCCCGGTCCCCGGCGGCTACGGAACGGAGGCGCATGGGCATCTGGGCGTCGCGCACGTGCACCATCCGGCGCCCGCGGCAGAGTCGATTCCAATCACCGAACCCGCCGGGGAGGCCGCATGACGTCGCAAGCGAAATGCGAATGCGAGAAGCCGATCCTCCGCGAGCGCTCGGAGTGGAAAGGCGCCTCCGAGAGCTACTGCGCCCGCTGCAAGCGGCCGCTCGTCCTGCAACTCGCGGCTGTTCCGCGCACCGCCTGACGCATTCCAAGTAACAGACTGTTGCAAGCGTTTTCGGTGCGGCACGCGCCTCCAAGTAGGAGCCGGAGCCGAGTAGCAGTCTCAGAGGCAAGTAACAGTCTGTTACAAGGATCGGGTGCGCTACCAGTTCGTCGACTGCCGCTGGGAGCTCGGGAAGCCCGGCTGCGGCCGAAAGCTGTACCTCGAGGGGCATATTCCCGGTGCCTCCTTCCTGGACGTCGACGAGGACCTCGCCTCGCCGCCCGGGCCGGCCGGGCGGCACCCGCTGCCGGAGCCGGAGCGGTTTGCGGCGGCGGCCGGGAGGGAGGGCATCGGCGACGGCGTCTTCGTGGTGGCGTACGGCTCGATGGGCAGCGCCGAACGGCTCTGGTGGCTGCTCCGCCACTTTGGCCACGACGACTGCGCGGTGCTCGAATTCGCCGGCTGGCTCGGCCCGCTCCGAGCGGGCGCGGAGGAGATCGAGCCCGCGGAGCTGACGCTGCGTCCGCGCGACGGCGACACGATCGACGCCGATGAGCTTCGCGAGCGACTCGGTGAGCTCGTCCTCGTCGACGCGCGCGTGCCCGAGCGCTTCCGCGGGGACGTGGAGCCGATCGACCCGGTTGCCGGCCACATTCCGGGCGCGCTCAACGCGCCCTGGAACGAGCCGCTGCCCGAGCTTCCGGAAGGCGACGCAGTCGCCTACTGCGGCTCCGGCGTCACGGCCTGCGTGACCCTGCACCGGCTCGCGCGGAGCGGCCGCGAAGCGAAGCTCTACCCGGGCTCGTGGAGTGAGTGGTCCGGCCGAGGCCTACCGGCCGAGCGCGGGTAGCCACGCCGCGACCGGGTGTAGCTCCCAGCCCGAGGGCTCACGACTCTCGCCCACGAGGTGGCCCGTGTCCCAGAAAACGAAGCCCTGCAGGTCGATCCGCGCGGGCTGCGATGGGAAGTCGGGGACCGGGACGCCGGCTCGAAGCCAGGCCGCGTCGATCTCGACGCGCAGCGTTTTGACGGCCCGGTTCGGCGTTCTGAGCCGCGTATCGAGGACGTGGGTCA
>JBKOYZ010000167.1:0-8329 GCA_046725655.1 Actinomycetota bacterium
GCGCTCAACCAGGGCCTCGACCGCCTCCACATCGCGGTCGGCGCCGTCGACTCGAGCTTCGGGCTCGACACGCGCGACGCCGTCGTCGCCTTCCAGAAGCTGCACGGCCTTCCGCGGACGGGCGCAGTCGACGGCCGCTTCTGGCGCTACCTCACAACGGCCGGGCCGCCACGGCCGCGGTACCCGGTCGGCAACCACATCGAGGTGAGCAAGCCGCTGCAGGTTCTCTTCGTCGTCCGCGGCGGGCAGGTCGTCTTCATCACGCACGTCTCGACAGGCGCAACGGGCAACACGCCGGTCGGCCGCTGGCACATCTACAGCAAGGTGCCGGGCTGGCTTCCCGACGGCATGTTCGACTCCTCGTTCTTCCTGCGCGGGTTCGCGATCCACGGCTACCCCGAGGTGCCGTTCTACCCCGGGAGCCACGGTTGCGTCCGCGTCCCGGTCTGGCTCGCGCCGCGCCTCTACCAGTACGACCCGCCCGGGTCGACCGTCTACATCTACTGAGAGCCTTTTCGACGTCTTAGTACCACGATGGCCGAGCAGGACGATCAGCTGATCCGCCAGCTCCGGGAGCAGATCTCCGACACGGACCGGACGATCGTCGAAGCGATCAACAAGCGCCTCGACCTCGTCGCGCGCTTGAAGCGCTACAAGGAGGCGCGCGGGATGTCGTTTGTCGATCCCGAGCGCGAGGAGTGGATGCTCAGTTACCTCACGCGGGCGAATCGCGGCCCGCTTTCCTCGGCGGGTCTCGGGGAGCTCTTCAGCGAGATCCTCGACCTAACGAAGCGTGAGGTCGCGCGAAAGGAAGAAACACCGTAGCGCCGTGGCGGCTTTGCCGACGCGGCCGTTCCAACCAAGGCTCTAGGAGAATCAGTCGTCCGAGTCTGTCTCGGCGAACTCGTCGGGCGTAACGTTCTCGAGGAACTGTTTGAACTCGGAGACGATCTCCTCCTCGTTCACCTCTTCGCCCTCGAACTCGATCGCCGACTCCTCGATCACGTCGTCGGCCGCGTAGATCGGAGCTTCGGCACGGACCGCGAGCGCGATCGCGTCCGACGGCCGAGAGTCGATCTCGATCTCGGAGCCGTTCTGCTGCACCGTGATGCTCGCGTAGAAGGTGTTCTCCTTCAGCTCGGTGACTGTGATGCGGACGACCTGAGCATCGAGCTGGCCGAGCATGTCCGTGACGAGGTCGTGTGTCATCGGCCGCGGCGTCGAGGCGCCCTGAAGCTTCATCAGGATCGCTGCGGCCTCGGGGTGGCCGATCCAGATCGGCAGGAACTTGTTGCCGTCGGCGGTCTTCAACAGAACGATCGGCTGCTTGCCGACCAAGTCGAAGCTCACCCCATAGATGACCATCTCCTGCATCCCAGCGGCCTCGCTCGCATCTTAGCCCAGCCCCTCGGAGTCGAACTCGGGAGGGATTTCGGCGCGATCTGTACCACTTGGGGCGGCATGCGCGGCGCTACAATGCCCGCCTCGCGGGCGATTAGCTCAGTCGGTTAGAGCGCCGCTCTGATAAGGCGGAGGTCCGTGGTTCGAATCCACGATCGCCCACTTACGGCTTGAAATCCGGCTACGGCTTCGCCCTAGCCATGCCGATTTCAAGCCGTTTCGGCTCTCTGTAGGCACGCTTGTGACCCGGGTCGGGCAAAGCCCGCCCGGGGACGATCAATGAATGACTTGCGTTCTGTGGACGTAGTCCTCGACGGCGAGCAGGAACGTTCGGTCTTCGGCGATTTCGGCCAGCATGCCTTTCGTTGACTCGTCGAGGTCGTCGTCATGCTGTAGCTCGACCAGGAACGGCTTCAGGCGGTCTTCCTGGGACAGCCAGGCCATCTTCAGGAACAGGTCTCGCGTCAGGTCGTCCTGCGAGATCGCCTCGAGTGACTCGAGGTCTTGCATCCAGGTCGCGAGCATCTCACAGTTCAACGACTCGGCCGGTGCGGGGGATACGGGACGAAGCTAGGAGCCGCTAGAGCGCACGCTCGAGCGCTTCTGCCAGCTCGGCGAGCTCGTGCTCGTCGTTGATCGCGATCTCCACCTTCGTGGCCCCGACGCGCGGCCGGAAGCCCGTGGCGCGCTCGAACGCGACTCGGACTCGCTCCGCCAGGGCGGGGTCCACGGTCTTCGTGGGCGCCCTCCGCGGCTTCGTCCTCGCGCCGGCCCAACGCGCGGCGCGCTCGGCAGCGCGAACGGTGAGGCCCTTCGCGACGATCTCGCGCGCGAGCCGGCGGCGGCCCTCGTTGTCGGGCACTGCGAGCACAGCTCGGGCGTGTCCCTCGGTGAGCTCGCCCCGCTCGACCATCCCGAGGACGTCCTCCGAGAGCTCGAGCAGGCGTACCCGGTTCGAGACCGCCGGCTTGGAATGGCCGACGCGCTCCGCGATCTCACCCTGGGAGAGCCCGAATTCGTCCAGGAGAACTGCGTAGGCGCGGGCTTCCTCGACTGGTGAGAGCTGCTCGCGGGCGACGTTCTCGACGAGCCCGAGCAGCAGCGTGTCCCGGTCGTCCGTTTCGCGGATCAGCGCCGGGACGGTGGGAGTCCCGGCGGCCTGCGCCGCCCGCCAACGGCGCTCCCCGGCGATCAGCTCGTAGCCGCCCGCCACCCGTGGGCGGACGAGGACGGGCTGGATGATTCCCTGTGCCTTGATCGAGTCGGCAAGAGCGGAGGTCGACTCGGCGTCGAACCGCCTGCGCGGCTGGCGCGGGTTCGGGTGGATCGTTTCGACCGGCAGGTGCGTGAGCTGATGCTCGTCGGCGCCGCCGATGAGGACCTCGAGCCCGCGTCCAAGGCCCCGGCGTGGTCGCCGAGGTTCAGCTGCGTTCGACAAGCTCCATCGCCACCTTCCAATAGGCGTCCGCGCCGGCCGACCGGCGGTCGTAGGCCGTGACGGGAAGCCCGTGACTCGGCGCCTCCGCGATCCGCACCGACCGGGGCACAGCCGCATCGAAGACCAGACTCCCGAAGTGCCGGCGCACCTCGGCCGCAACGTCGCCCGCAAGCTTCGTCCGGCGGTCGACCATGGTCAGGATCACGCCCGCGATCGCCAGGCGTGGGTTGAGCCGCGCACGCACGAGCTCGACCGAGCGAACGAGCTGTGCAAGGCCCTCGAGCGCGTAGTACTCGGCCTGCAGCGGCACGAGCACCCGATCGGCCGCGGCGAGCGCGTTCACCGTCAACGGGCCGAGCGACGGCGGGCAGTCGACGAACACGAACGAGTAGCTGACGTCGGCGGCGGCTAGCGCATCGGCGAGATACCGCTCTCCGTCCTCGCGTTGCGTGAGCTCGGCGGCAGTGCCGGCCAGCTCGGCCTTTGCCGGGACGAGGTCGAGGTTCGGAATCCGCGTCGCCTTGGCGAGCGTGCCCAGCGGCACTCCGTCCAGAAGATCGACGCTGGAGGTGCCATTCGCACATTCTCCTAGCCCGGAGGTCGCGTTCGCCTGCGGGTCGAGGTCGACGACCAGTGCCCGCTGGCCGGCTTCCGCCAGGCAAGCAGCGACGTTGATCGCCGTAGTCGTCTTGCCGACGCCGCCCTTCTGATTCGCAATCGCGAAGACGCGAGCCTTCACCCCGGCGAGGCTACTCAGGCAAGCGGACGTTTCCTGGCCATGCCGGGGCGACGCGGGAAGCCCGCCGGCGTCGCCCTGAGCTTCGGAAGGACGAGCAGGCCGGGGAGCTTCTCCGCTGCGCCCCCGCCAAGGCGGCCCGAGACACGGCCGACCGCGGCCGCGTCCGCGGTAGGCCCGACGAAGAGAACCACGGCGCCACCCGGCCGCACGAGCGGCAGGCACCACTCCGCAGCGACGGGCGGGGCGGCCAGCGCCTTCGCCACGGACACGCCGTAACGATCCGTCTCCTGCTCCTCCGCGCGTCCCTGTACGACGGTCACGTTCGGGAACTCTCGGGCGACCTCACGCAGGAACGCGCACTTGCGGCCGTTTGCCTCGAGCAGCGTCACCGCACGCTCCGGAAGCGCCGCCGCGAGCGGGATCCCAGGCGCACCACCTCCCGAGCCGACGTCCACGATCGGTCCTGAGAAGTCCCGCACGACCTCGACTGCTTCGAGGCTCTCGTCGAGATGGACGCGTCTGACCTTGGCGGGATCGCGAATCGACGTCAGCCCTGGGGTAGCTACGAGCGCAGCGAGCCAGCCGTCGAGCCGCTCGTCAAGCAGGCGAGATCACGACGAAGCGGTTTGGCTCGGTTCCCTCGCTCGTCGTCTCCACGCCCGGATAGTTCTTCAACCGCAGATGCACGACCTTGCGCTCGACAGCTGTCATCGGCTCCAGCTCGACGCGCTCTCCGCTGCTGGTGGCACGCTCGGCGCTGCGCAGCGCGAGAGCGTCGAGTGACGCCTTTCGCCGTTCGCGGTAGCCGGCCGCGTCGACGACGATCGCCTTGCGATCGTCAGGCTTGCCGCGATGGACGATCGCGTTCGCCAGGTACTGGACGGCGTCGATCGTCTGGCCGTGCTTGCCGATCAGGAGACCGAGGTCCCGCCCCGAGAACGACGCGGTCACCGACTCCTCGTCCTCCTCGATCGACAGGTGCGCCTGAATACCGATCTCGCGCACGATTCGCTCGAGCAGCTCCCGAACCGCGGCGGCGAGCTCCGACTCGTCTGCGGCCAGCGTCGCCGCTGGCCGCTCTGCGTTCGGATCGACCGTCGCGATCACACGCGCGGGCGAGTAGCCGACGCCCAGCAGGCCTCGCTCCCCTTCGGAGACGACCTGGAACTTGACCGCAGCCTTGTCGACACCCGGCTGAAGCTTCTCGAGCTCACGCAGAGCCGACCACTTGGCCTCGCCGACGGTCTCGCCGGTGGCCTCGATCTGCACCCGGTCGCTCATCGCCGCGCCCGCTTCTTCTTCTTCACGCGCTTGGGACGCGACTGGCCGCCTCCTCCGGCCTGCGGCGCCGGAGCAGGCTCCCGCTTCGCCGGGCCGTCGGCGCTCTGCTCGGGTTTGGGAGGCGTCCGCGACGACCGCTTCTGCGTCGCCGCCTGGATCGCGGCGGTCCTCGGCACCAGTTGGCGGGTCACCAGACCCTGTCCCACAGTCCACAGGTTCGTCGTCACCCAGTAGATGACAAGGCCCATCGGGAACCGAAGCAGGAAGGTGATGAAGAAGACCGGTAGCACCATCATCAGGTAGCGCTGGGTCTTCTCCATCGTCGCCGCCATGAAGTAGGTCGAGGCGATCTGGCTGACCGCGTAGATGACGAGCAACAGGTACCCGGACCAGTGCGCGTTCGCGTGGTCGGCGATGTTCGGGACGATGTGCAGCCACGAAAGTGACCCCGACGGCGGGTGCTTCGAGAACTCGCGCAGGACGAAGTAGAGCGCGAAGAAGATCGGGATCTGGAAGACAATCGGCAGGCAGGAGGCCGCCGGGTTGATCTGGTTCTCCCGGTAGAACTTCATCAGCTCTTCCTGCTGGCGCTTCTTGTCGGTCTTGTACTTCTGCTGGATCGACTTCATCTCGGGCATGTGCGCCTGCATTCGCTGCATCGAGTGGATCTGGCGCACCGTCAGCGGCACGAGAGCGATCCGCACGAGAATCGTCAGCGCGACGATCGCCCACGCCCACGGCAAGCCGATGGTGCTGTGCAGCCAATCGAGAGCGTGGCGGAGTAGGTCCTCGATGGGCGTGAGTGGCGAGAAGAGGATCATGCGAACAGCGTCTGGTCCTCGGCGTAGTCGACGCCGCCGTGGCTCCACGGATTGCAGCGCAGCAGCCGCCAGCCGGCAAGAATCACGCCCTTGAAGAACCCGTACTCACGCAGAGCGTCGAGCGCATACTGGGAGCAGGAGGGGTGGTATTTGCAGCGCCCGCCGACGAAGAGGCCAAGCGTCCATCGGTAGGCGTACACGAGCCCGATGGCGAGGTACTTCATGGGGCCACTTTCGTCATTTCGCGTGCCGCCTCATGCCGCAGCTTTCCCGAGCACCTCGTCGACGCGGGCTCCCAGCCACTCCGCGCCCTGCTCGTCAGCGGCCTCGGCGAGGCCAGGCCGGACGATCAGCACGTAGTCGCGGCCGGAGTCGAGCCTCTCCAGGCGCGCACGCCACAACTCGCGCAACCGACGCTTGATCCGGGTCCGCGCCACCGCGCTCGAAACCGCCTTCTTCGGCACCGAGAGCCCAAGGCGAGGCTCACGTCCGTCATCTTCGCGCGCGAACCAGTACAGGGTCAGGAAGCGAGTCGAGACGGATCTGCCATGCCGGTAGACGGCATCGAAGTCCCGCGAACGCGAGAGGCGGTTGCGGCGGTGCATGTCGTCAGCGCAGCCTACGCCGACAGACGCTTCCGACCGCGGGCACGGCGCCGCTTGATGATGGCGCGGCCGGCGCGCGTCGACATCCGGGCACGGAAGCCGTGCCTTCGTTTTCGCCGGCGCACGTTGGGCTGGTAGGTCCGCTTCACGAGGGGTCGAGAGAGGAAAAAGACGCGACGAGCAACCCCGTCGCGAGGCCAGTATAGACGAGCGTCTCGGGGCCGCTTGTCCACAGAGAAACGCGCAGCGACCAGGCGCAGCAAGCGGCGCTGCTGAGCCAAACGAGAGGCCCCGGCGTCGTCCATTCAGACACAAATCCACAGCTGTGGAAAGATGTGTGGGGTGTTGAAGAAAGTCCTGCAAATCGAGGCTTTTAATGAGGCGCGGAAGTGCCCGAAACTGGCATTGAGCCGCGGTTCCGCCGTTGCTATGCTCGGCCTTCTTTTCGGTCGAGCAAGGAGCGTCCGGGCGGGGTGGAGAGGCCAATCGAGCTGACTGCGGAAAGCGCCTGGAAAGACATTTCGGGTCGGCTCAGAGAGGCTCTCAACGAGAAAACCTTTTCGACCTGGTTCGCGCAGGCCGAGGCGGCGGAAATCACGGACGACGAGTTCGTCCTCGCCGTGCCGAACGACTTCACGCGGAATTGGATCGAGGGGCACTTTCTGGGGTTGATCGGCGCCGCACTCGGCGAGGTCGCCGGCGAGCGCACGATTCGACTCGAGGTGCGGGAACAACCGTCAGACGGGCCGCCGAAGGCGTTGCCGCCGAAGCCGGAGCCACCGTCTCGTCGGGAACAGCTCGGCATCGGGATGAACCCGAAGTACACGTTCGACTCGTTCGTGATCGGGTCGTCGAACCGATTCGCACACGCGGCCGCGCTCGCCGTCGCCGAGGCGCCGGCGCAGGCGTACAACCCGCTGTTCATCTATGGGGGCACCGGGCTCGGGAAGACCCATCTCCTGCAAGCGGTCGCGCAGTACGTCGGCGAGCAGTCGGGTGATCTCGCCGTCCGATACACGACGAGCGAGACGTTCATGAACGACTTCATCAACTCGCTGCGTGACAAGCGGATCGAGGGCTTCAAGCAGCGGTACCGCACCTACGACCTGCTGCTCGTCGACGACGTCCAGTTCTTCGAGCACAAGGAGCGGATCCAGGAGGAGTTCTTCCACACCTTCAACTCGCTCTACGAGAGCGGAAGCCAAATCGTGATGTCGTCCGACCGGCCGCCGCGGGACATCGCGACGCTGGAGGAGCGCCTGCGCTCGCGCTTCGAGTGGGGGCTGATCACGGACATTCAGCCTCCGGATCTAGAGACGCGGATCGCCATCCTCCGGAAGCGCGTCAAGACCGACAACATCCATGTTCCCGACCCGCAAGTGCTCACGTTCATCGCCAGCCGAGTCTCGACGAACATCCGCGAGCTCGAGGGTGCGCTTACCCGGGTCGTCGCCTTCTGCTCGCTCACAGGCAGGCCGATGAACGAGGACCTGGCGCAGGACGTCCTCAAGGATGTGTTCCCGCAAGGTGATCTGCCGCAGGTGACGATCGACCGCATCCAGGAGACCGTCTCCGAGCGCTTCGGGCTCTCGCTGGACGAGCTCTGCGGTGACAAGCGCTCGCAGAACATCGTCTATCCCCGCCAGGTCGCGATGTACCTCTCCCGCGAGCTGACCGACTCGTCGCTACCGAAGATCGGCAAGCAGTTCGGCGGGCGAGATCACACGACCGTGATCCACGCGACGTCGAAGATCGCGCGCTTGATCCGCGAGGATCGCTCTGTGTACAACCTCGTGCAAGAGCTGACTGCACGCATCAAACAAGTCCGGTAGTTCTGTGGAACGCCCTGCCTCGTCCGCTGAAGTCATGTCGATAACCCTTCGTTCTCCCCAGCTACCGTCCACCGCCGAAACCGCCACCACGCGCCCGCTCGGCACCGTCGTCCCCGACATCCACACTCCCTATCACTTCTACGAGAGGATTTATCTAGATGCTTGATGCAGAAACCGTGGTTAGCTCCGGGACGATGAAGGTCACCTGCGCG
>JBKOYZ010000189.1:0-9106 GCA_046725655.1 Actinomycetota bacterium
GGGTCTGGTGGCGATCACCGCAACCCTTTTGCCTTGAGCGTCACCGGCCGTACTCGTCGTGTCGGCGCAGCCACATGCGGCCGTCGCCCTCGTCGCGGCCTCTCGGCGTCCGGTCGAGGATCGCGTAGTAGCCCATCAGGAACTCCGTACCGCGTGCGTAGCTGGAGTAACAGTGGTAGACGCTGTCGCCTTCGCGCGCGAAGGTGCTGACGCCGTGCCCCTCCCTGAAGTAACCCGCGACATCGTTGCCGGTTGCAGCGGCGTTCTCGGTGACCATCGGCGGCAGGCTCTCGCGGACGCCCGGGTCGCTCATCAGCGGGAACGCTGTTACCTCGTTGGCTTCGAGCAGCGGCAGGGCCGCGTGGGCCGCCTCGTCGGCAACGGAGACACCGAAGTCGAAGTTGAAGTCGCTCTTGTGGCTGGAGGCCCAGTTGAAGCTCCAACCCATCCGCCGGCGGTAGGCGAGCAGCTTCTCGAGCGGTGCGTGCGAGATGCAGATCATCGTGATGTCGCGGGCCTCGAGGTGCGGGAGGACGCCGTTGAAGCTGTCCGCGGTCGACGAGCAGGTCGCACAGCCCGCCGTGTAGTTCGGCCCGAACATGAAGTGGTAGACGATGAGCTGCGCGCGGCCGTCGAATAGCTCCGCCAGCGTGCGTTCGCCGTCCTGGGTGTCGAAGCGATACTCCTTCTCGAGCGCGACCCATGGGAGCTCACGGCGTTGCCGGGCGATGTCGTCGCCGAGCCGCGTGAGCTCCTTCTCGCGAACGAGTAGCGCTTCGCGTGCGGCGAGCCAATCTTCACGTGATCCGACCTTGTGCTTCGTCATTCGTCTCGGCTCCTTCTCAGAGGTCGACGGTAAGGGCGATACCAAGCGCCACGATGGCCAATGCAACCGGCACGTCGACAGCCCGGTGCTCAGGCAAAAGCTTCTGTGCCAGTACGAGGGCGGCGATCAGGGACATCCAGGTGATGCTCATCACACCCAGTGCGACCACCACCAGCATCAGCCCGATGCTCGAGCCGACGCAGACGAGGCCGAACTCGACGCCCGAGCGCGCCTGTCCCTGGCAGCGACGGCGGCAGGAACGCTTGAACGACGTCAGCTCGTAGAGGCCTGCCGTAACCGTCAACGCCCCGGCCGCGAACGCCCCGTGCGGCCGGTACACGGCATAGACGGCGAGGCCAACCAGCGTCCAGACAGCCATGTACGAGCCGACGAACAGCGGCATCGACTGCACGCGAGCGCGTCGCAAGACCGCCGGCGCCGCGCCCGGCAGCATCATCGCGGCCATCATCGGCACCCAGTAGCCGATGAAGCTTGCGAACGAGCCGAGTTCCGTCGCAACCCCCATGTCCATTCCACTCGTCTGCCGGACGAGCACTACCCAGGATGCCGCTGCCAACATGAGCATTGCCGCAAGCGCCATAGCATCCAGTGCGCGCTCTGACGTCATGAGGAGATCCTTTCGGGTCGCGTGGAGCACCTGCCAACGACGACGGTAGGTCGCGGGCACGTGTCTAAACAAGCACAAGTTGTTGTTTGCCGACAACGCGTGCTTGTCGCTAGGACCAGTGACGCTCCTGCGCGAGCTGTTTCGCGGTCTCGAAGAGGCGCTCAATCGCGGGGAGCTCGTGATCCCGTCGCCAGACGGCGTTGACGGTGAGCATCGGCCGAGGCGGTGCGAGGTCGAGCAGCTTGACCCCGCGCGGGAGCTGTTCGACCAAGGAGCTGACCACGAGGCCGACGCCGCGGCCTTCTGCGATGTAGCCCCAGACGGTTGACCCGGCTCCATGGTGGTCGACGTTCGGCTCGAAACCTGCGCTGTGGCAGGCGGCGATGATCGCCTCGTAGTAGCCGGGCGCCATCTCGTGCGGCCACAGCTCGAGCGTCTCGTCGCGCAGGGCGACGAGCTCGATCTGCCCGCGGTCGGCGAGGCGATGCTGCTCTCCTATGGCCACGCGCACGACCTCGCGCCGGACGGTCCGCTGCCGGATGTCTTCGGGATACGACGTCAGCGGCGCGAGTGCGAGATCGCAGTCGCCGTTGCGCAGGAGGGCGGTGACGTCGCAGCCGAAGACCTCGCGGGCGTCGACCTTCAACAGCGGATAGTCCCGCTCGAGGCGGTCGAGGAGTAGCGGAACCGTCTCGAAGGCGCTGACGAGCGTGAAGGCCAGCCGGAGCGTTCCGGCCTCGCCGCGGGAGACGGCCTGCACATGCCTCGCGGCGCGGTCGGCACCGGCAAGCACTCTCCGGCAATCGGCGAGAAACACCACGCCCTCCGGCGTGAGCTCGACCTGTCGTGAGCTGCGCTCGAGGAGAGTGACGCCGAGCAGTTGTTCGAGGGCCTTGACCTGCTGGCTCACCGCCTGCTGGGCGACGTGCAGTTCGCGGGCCGCGCCGGTGAAGCTGCCGCGCTCCGCGACGGCAGTGAAGTAGCGCATCTGGCGCAAATCGGGAGTTGACACAACAGCGAGTGTACGAACCGTGACAAGCGCGGCTTGTCGCCGAACAACAACTTGCGCTTGTTCCTCGCGCGGCGCGGCGCCTACCGTCAAGCGCACGCGTACCGCAGCCGGAAGGAGACCGAGATGGCAACCGTCCAAGGGGCGGATCGGCATCACGAGATCGTCGATGTGACGACCAGCAAGCGTCCGAGGGTGCTGATGGTCGTCGCCAATCCGACGACCTCGACGACGACCGGCTGGCAGGTCGGCTTCTGGGCCGCCGAGTTGACGCACCCGTATTACGAGTTCACGCGGGTTCGCTACGACGTCACGATCGCGAGCCCGGACGGAGGCAAGGTCGAGCTCGACGCGCTCTCAGATCCTCGAGACGAGTCGAAGTGGTCCGCCGACGACCTGATCTCGATGGGCTTTCTGAACACGCCCGAGTTGGTCGCGCTCCTCGACGACACTCCCAGGCTCGCCGACCTTGACCTCCACGAATTCGACGCGATCGTTGTGTGCGGTGGAAATGCGCCGATGTTCCTGTTCAGGCAGAACGAGGATCTCAAGCGGACGATCGCCGCCTTCTACGAGGCCGAGAAGCCCACCGCGCTCCTCTGCCACGGCGTTTCCGCACTGATCGACGTGCAGCTGTCGGACGGTTCCTTCCTCGCCGCGGGCAAGACAGTCACGGGATTCGCGAACGTGGAGGAGAACTACTTGGACACGGCCGTCGGACAGAAGGTGATGCCGTATCGGATCGAGGACGAGCTTCGGAAGCGCGGCGCGAACTTCGTTCAGGGTGGGCTTCTCAAGAACTTCGCCGTTCGGGATGGGCGCCTGATCACCGGCCAACAGCAGTACTCAGGAACGAAAGTCGCAGAACTCGTGATCGCGGCGCTCGGGATCTAGCACACGGAGGCGGCGTGACATGGCCGTGGCGGTACTGTCCGGGGATGAGCAAGACGGGAGGCGGGTGACATGGCGACTGTCGAGATCTCTTGGCGGGAGCTGACGGCGGCGCTGGAGGGCGAGCTCGTCCTCCCCGGCTCCCCGCGATACGACGAGGTTCGCAAGCCGCCGATCCCGCGCTTCCACGACGTTCGCCCGCAGGCCGTGGTGCTCTGCCGAACGCCTTCGGACGTGGTCGAGGCGATCGCGTTCGCGCATCGCTCGGATATCGCGATCACCGTACGGAGCGGAGGACACGACTTCGCCGGGCGCTCGTCCGGCCCGGGGATCGTGCTGGACCTCGCTGCGATGCACTCCCTGGAAGTCGCGGACGGCCTGGCGACCGTGGGGCCTGGCTTCCGGCTCGGCGACCTTTACGCCGCCCTCGCCCAACACGACGTCACGATCCCGGCCGGTTGCGGCGCCACGGTCGGGATCGGCGGCCAGGCGCTGGGCGGCGGGCTTGGCCTGCTCGGCCGCAGCCGCGGGCTCACTTCGGACCAGGTAGTCGGCGTACAGGTGGCGCTGGCCGACGGGCGGGTGGTGGAGTGCGACGAGCGGCACCACGAGGACCTCTTCTGGGCCCTGCGCGGCGCTGGCGCCTATGGCCTCGGCGTGGTCACGCGAATCACACTCCGCACGGTGCCCGAGCCAGCAGCCACGTCGTTCCACCTCAAGTGGCCGTACGGGCGCGCATCGGCGCTGATCACCGCCTGGCAGGACTGGTCGCCGACCGGGCCCGACGCGCTCGCCGCGAGCCTGCTCGTCACCGTCGGCGGGGAGGCCGGCGCCGACCCGGTGGTCCACCTGTTCGGCTCGATGATCGGCAGCGAAACCGAGACCGCAGCGCTGCTCGACGAGTTCGTGTCCGTCGCGGGCGCGGACCCCGCCTCCTCGGAGCGCTCGCACATGCGCTACGGCTCCCTGAAGAACTACCTCGCCGAGCGAGGCCCGGGTGACCAGGAGGACGAGGAAGGCCGCCCGTACATGAAGTCGGAGTTCTTCCGCGAGCCGCTGCCTGCCGGCGCGATCGAGGCGCTGGTAGAGCACTTCGTCCGGGGACGGCGGCCCGGAGAGGCGCGGAAGCTCGACTTCATGCCCTGGGGCGGCGCCTACAACCGCGTGCCTGAGGACGCCACCGCGTTCCCACACCGCGAGGAGCTGTTTCTGCTTGAGCACTCCGCTGTCGTCCCGGCCGAATTCGACGGCGCCGCGACCGAGGCCGCGCGCGCCTGGCTGTCTGACTCATGGGAGCTCGTGCACCCGTCCGGGTCGGGCGGCGTGTACGCGAACTTCCCCGATACCGACCTACCGGAGGAGCACCGCGCCTACTGGGGCGCCAACCTCGAGCGCGTGCGGCGCGTGAAAGAAGAGTACGACCCCGAGGCAGTGATCGTCTGAAGCCCGCAGCACCTGGCCTACGCTTCGCGAAGGTACCCGAGGAGCTGATCGGCGAGACCGCGCGGATTCGCGAGCGCGAGGAGATGGCCGCCAGGAAGCTCGTCGACGGCGATGTGTAGTCGCTCCTGTGCGACGCGACGCTGAAAGTCGACCGGAAAGAACCGATCGTCGCCTCCAGCGATCACATGGATCGGGACCGCAGGCCACGTCGTGAATCTGCAGGGCTGGCCGAGCACGACATCGGCCTCGGGGCGCTCGTGCGCCGCGCCCTGTTTGATGATCGCGGGCGGGAGGTCGTGCAGGAAGTAGGCGGCGAGATCGAAGTCCGGGCTGTAGCCACCACGCTGCGCCGCGGCTACCCGCGCTACCTCCCAGCGGTGTTCGCCCACCACTCTCCCGCGCTCTCGCCGGGCACCGGGATCATCGCGTTCACGAACACGAGCATCCGCACCCGAGCTCCCGCGCACACCAGCGGTGCGGTGAAGCCGCCGAGCGATTGCGCGACAAGGATCACCCCGCGCGTCCCGATCGCCTCAAGCACGCGCTCGGCGTAAACCGACAACCCCGCTTGTGCGTCGTCGCCGGGTAGGTCGACGGCGATCGCTTCATGCCCCGCCTCCTCGAGCAGCGGCACGACGCGATGCCAGTACCACGAAACACCACCGGCGCCCGGAACGAGAACGAAGGTTGCCATGGCCGGCCACCCCCCTTGAGCTTGCGAATCATGTCCTTGCGGCGTGACAGCTCTCCGGTATGTCATCGCTCGCCATCGGCGGTGTCGATCAGGTCGTGCAGGATGTCGTCCATGTGCCTGGCCGGGGCGCTGTGGCCCTTGCCTCCAGTCGCGGCCGCTGGGTCGAGGTCAGCATGAGGTCTGGTGGCGGCTCTCGCGTTCATGAGCTTGCGGGAGATGGGACTCGCCGCAGGCTGCGAATTCATCGGTCCGATTGATTGGCGCGACGGCGCGGGTCTGCATTAGCAGAACGATGATCCAGCCCTCGCGAGCCCGGTCGTCCATCTCGAGCTACACACCGGAACCCCGATGCGTGGCTCCAGCTTCTACTCGTGCGTGCGGCTGCCCCCGGGCGCGTCGAGGTCAGGGGCCACTCGTGCCCGACGCCCGACTGGGGCGGCGGGCTCGACGAGGCATCGTCGAATGCGTATGAATCGGCAACGAGCGACCGGCCGGCCGCTCGTGGCTCGGTCCGACCCTGTCGCGCTCGGCGCCGGGCGTGGGGAGGTCGACCCTTTCCTGGTGAAATGGTCAACCGGTAAACAAACCCGGAGGCAATGCGCTGGTTGAAACTTGTCTTCCAGACGATTGAGAGAGGAGCCTCAGGAATGCGTTTCACATTCCAAAGCGAAGGCGAGACGTTGGTCGGCAACCTCTTCATGCCGGCGGGGGAAGAACCGGCCGGCGTGGTCGTCGCGGTCGGCCCGCTCACCTCGGTGAAGGAGCAAGCGGCCAGCACGCACGCGCGAGCGATGGCCGAGCGCGGATACGCGGCGCTCGCGTTTGACTACCGGTACTTCGGCGAGAGTGAAGGCCAGCCGCGCCAGTTCGAGAACCCCAACGCCAACATCGAGGACATCACGAACGCAGGCACCGCGCTCCTCGCCGACGAACGACTGGCGGACCTGCCCCTATTTGGTCTCGGCGTCTGCTTCGGCGCCGGGCCGATGGTGCAGGCGGTCGCGGGAGACCCACGCTTCCGTGCCTTCGCCGGCGTCGCCGGGGTGTACACCGACAACGCGAAAAAGAAAGCGAGGATGGGCGACGCCTATGAAGCCGGCGGTGTCGCCGGATGGCGGCGACGTCGCCATGCCGCTCAGGGAGGCATTACGAGTTCTACGGAACTCCGCGCGGCCAGGTGCCCAACTACGTCAACGGCTACGCCGTCCAGTCGTTGTCATACAGCGTGCCGTTCGACGCTCGCGGGGCGGCCGACGTGCTCGAGGTGCCGGTTCTGATCGTCCATTCCGAGCGAGCGTTGGCTCCCGATCTCGCACGCGCCTTCTACACCGCCGTGAAGTCGCCGAAGCGGCAGCTTTGGCTCGAGTCGCAGGGCCAGATCGACTTCTACGACGATCCGAAACTCATCGGCCCCGCGGCGGATGCCGTTGCCAAACTCTGGCGCTGAAGCCTCCCGACTGAATCCGAGGAGGACGCGCTGGATTGCCTCAGGAGCCCGCTCGGCTCACTGGCACGACCTACGAGTGCACGACCCCGGTCCGCCGCAGCGATAGAGATCACCTGCAAGGCCTCGACGCAGACCGAGGCGCGCTGCCTAACCTGGTGCCATCACCGGGTACGTTCACGGCTACGGCACGCGCGAGCAGCAGCGGCTCGTCGAGCAGGCAGAGCATTGGCGACAGCGGCTGATACGCGACGGCATAGATCTCGAGCGTGGAGCCCGGCTGCTCGAGATCGGCTGCGGAGTCGGCGCCGTCCTTGCGGTCCTCGGTCAGGAATTTCCGGACATCCGACTCTTCGGCGTCGACATCGAGCCGAAACAACTTGAATTCGCCCGCGGACACCTCCGCCGAGCGGGGGTCGACGCGACACTCGTGCAGGCTGACGCGCTCGCGCTCCCGTTCGGCGGGGGCTCGTTCGACCACGTCTGGCTGATGTGGTTCCTCGAGCACATCGGCGACCCACCCGCGGCGCTGCGCGAAGCCCGGCGCGTCCTCGTCCCGGGGCGGCCGGATCACGGCGATCGAGGTCGACTACTCGACCTGCCGCGCCGAGCCGTCGACGCCCGCAATCGAGGCGCTTTTCCGCGCGATGGTGCACGGCATGGACGCGTCGGGTTGGAGCGATGCCGGCACGCGGTTGCCGGGCTGGCTCGCGGAGGCCGGCTTTGGTGAGATCGACGAAGGCGAGCGACGCTATTGGTGGGAAGGGGACGACCTGGCCACCCAGGCGCTCTACGCGGCCGAGGTTATCGAGAGCGCATCCGACGCCCTCGCCGAGGCGCCCGGCGCCACGGAGGAGGAGTTACGCACCGGGCTCGACGACCTCCGACGCTTGCCGTACTTGCCCGGCGCCGGCCTCGGCTGGCTGGTGCACAAGTCGACCGCTGTCCGCTGAGCGCGGCATGCGGCGCTGGCAGTCCCGGTTACCAGGGACAATCTCCGTGGCGTTTCAAGAACGTCCTCGCCGCCTCCAATGCCTAGTTTCCTGGCCGCTTACCCTAGAGCTCCCAAGCGCTGCCGCAAGCTGCGAGCGGGAGCTGATTCCGAGCTTCCGGTATGCACTGGACAGGTGCACCTCGACCGTCTTCGGGGTGACGAAGAGCGCCTGGGCGATCTCGCGGTTTGTGGGGCCTTCGGCAGCCATCTCTGCGACGCGCCGCTCGCTCGGCGTGAGGGACTCGACGCCTGTCAAAGCGACCCGGCGCGGGCGGGCGCCGGTGGCGAGAAGCTCGGTCTCGGCGCGAGTGACGACCGGGGTCGCGCCGCAGATGGTGGCCAGCTCGATCGCCCGGCGGAGGTGCTCCCGGGCTTCGGAGCGACGGTTTGCGCGGCGGAGCGCCGCACCGAGCTCAGTTCGCGCTTTGGCGTGCTCGAGCTTCGCCGGTGAGTCGACCAGGACATCGACCGCCTCCTCAAGCAGCGCCAGAACCGCCTTGCCGCTCTCCACCAGCCCCATAGCGGTCAGGGCCGCGCCGAGCGCGCGAGGAGCACCCCAAGTCCGAGCGAGCTCCAGTTCCTCACCCGCGAGCCGCCTTGCCTCGCGCCGCTCGCCGAGCTGCAGCAGCGCAAGCGCCGCCTTGGACCGCCAGGCCATGAACGCCGGATTGCGGCCGCCTCCGGCCTCGAAGCGGCGTCCGGCCTCGAGCAGCTCCTCGAGGCCGCCTGCCAGGTCGCCCCGCAGCATCCTCAGCCTTGCACGACTTCCGCGCAGCGGATAGATGGGCTGGCCTTCACCATCCAGCTCGACCGTCCCAGTGTCGAGCGCCGCAGCGGCCTCGTCGAGCCTGCCCTGCTCCATCAGGACGTGTGCCAACAACCAGCTGAGCCGGCCGAGGCTCTCGAGCCCCCACTCGCTGATCGACGCGAGCGCCTCGCGGCTGTCGGCCGCCGCATCCGCCAGGTCCCCTCTCATGAGGAGGACTCGCGCGCGCGACCACCTGGCTGTAGCGAACTCGACGATCGATCCCCGTGTGTGTGCTTCAGCCAGCCCTTCGTCGAGCAGCTCCAGCACGCCGTCGCGATCGGCCGCGGCGAGCACGAGGCTGGCGTACTCGAGGCCTTCAACACTGTTCTCGGCCCTCAGAAGGGTTCCCCCGGCCACCGCGCGGCGCGC
>JBKOYZ010000128.1:0-4590 GCA_046725655.1 Actinomycetota bacterium
GGAGGCAAATGTTCATGCCTCGACAGAAGAGCTGTTGCGGCTTTCCGACATTCGCTCGGCTCGCTGGAGCGAGCGGCGTAGCATCTCGGCTGGCGAGTCGGCCGGAGCACGCGTCTATTGGTCAGCTGGCGAACGCGATCACGCGAACCTCATGATCGGGCACGACGACGAGACCTGGGACGTCTCCGTGATCGTCCCATTCACGATCATCGACCAGATCGTGCAGGCAGCGCGCGGCCTCTGACTCAGCTGGCTGCGCTCTGGGGTGACATTCCCGCACGCTGGCCCACGGGAGCGTTGCTGCGCTAGTACCACGAGGGGCCGTACTGCTGGTAGGGCTACGTCGCCACCGCTATTGCCCCATCGCGGGTGCCCGCGCCAGCCTTCGTTGAGGACCCTTCGATGTCACGGGCAACTCCATGCGGTCACGCAAGCTCGAAATCGTGAAAGCGCATGACGCCGACCCAGTCTCGATTCTCCTCGAGCAGCGTCGTTTCGGTTTCGGCCGCGAGCAGGTGGACGGCGGGAAACCGACCGATGAGTTTTCGCGCTCTGCGCCGTCCTTGACTCAGTGACTTCAAAGGAGGCGACGATGCCCGAGCACAAGGTCGGGACGCGGGACGAATGGAAATCCGCGGTTGCGGCGGTACACGCACGCGAGCAGGAGCTGGGAAGGCTCGACGAGGAGATCGCGAAGGAGCGGCAGGAGGTGCCGTGGGTTCGCGTCGACAAGGAGTACACCTTCGACACCGAGGATGGAAAGAAGACGCTGCCCGAGCTTTTCGACGGGCGCTCGCAGCTGCTCATCTACCAGCTCATGTTCGGGCCGACCTACGAGGCCGCATGCCCCGGCTGCACGGGCCTGGCCGACCACTTCGACGCAGCGCTCCCGCACGTGAACGCCCGCGATCTCACGCTGATCGCGATCTCACGGGCGCCGATCGAGAAGCTGAAGGCCTACAAGCGGCGAATGGGCTGGACGTTCCCCTACGTGTCCTCGTACGGGAGCGATTTCAACCTCGACTTCGACGCTTCGTTCACCCAAGAGCAGATGGCGACCGGTGAGCTGAAAAAGATGGTCGACGAGGCAGAGGACTGGCTGAAGGATTGGGCCGACAGCGTCGGCACCGACCTCGCGCACGGCATGGCCGAGTCGCCGCGCTGGAACGCCTTCAAGCTCGAGGACGGCATCGTCTACCACACTTACACGAGGACGGCGCCCGACCGCTTCCTGCTCTCGCCGTTCTACGACCAGCTGCTCGATCAGGTCCCCGACGGGCGAGACGCGGACTTCCCGCTGCGCCGCCATGATGAGTACTAGGACGACAGCTGCCCTGACGACTGATCCCGTTTGATCCCGTTCTGATCCCGCGCCCTCTAGGCGTTTCTCTCCCACTGGCGTTCGCGTCGCGTTTCATCGACGGAAGGCGAGCGAGCTCGCCGCCAAGGCCGTCGCGGCGGGGCTGCTGCGCCGGGGCGCAGCCGCCTACGCGGGAACCGCCTCACCCGAAGACAGGGAGGCCGAAGAATTCCTCACTAGATCCTCGTAGGAATTCCTCACTAGATCCTCGTAGTCCAGCGCGCGGTCGAGTGGAACTTTGCGCGTCAAGGCATCGAGCCGCCGGCCGCTTCTCAGGGCCGGGGTTTACGCCTCGCCTCGAGCGGTCGTCGTCGGGCGACATTCCCGCACGCTGGCCCAGCCCAGTGCCCTGTTCTTAGACCGCTTCCAGCTACTCCTCGCCTTCCCAGTAGTCGAGCTCAGGCCCCGGACGGCCGAACATGATCCGTTCATCCGCCACGCTGTGTGCGCCGACCTTGCCCGTATCGAGGTACTCGATGATCTCCGGCGCGATCTTTGTCGAGAGCATGAGCACACGAATCGGGGAGTCGCTTCCGTTCCAGACCTGATGCGCTCCCGCCTTGCCCCGCGGGAAGCAGACGACGTCTCCCTCGTCAAGCTTGCGCTCCCCTTCGGGCGTGCGGAGCGTGGGCTGGCCGCGAACGACGAGGAGCCACTCCTCATTGGCGTGATGTGTGTGATACGGCCAGACCTTGTTGCCAGGTTGTGCGTCGTACAGTCCTGCGCCGATCAATTCACCGCCGATGTGCTCACCGACCTTCGCTGCCCTGAAGTTCCAGCCCTCCCGTTCGTTCGAGTTATCCAACTCGTCGTTGTAGAGGTTGAAGACCTTCATCCAGCACGACCTCCTGTCGTTTGGGGCACCTGTGGGGCACGGCCATCGGGACTCGCGGAGTAAGAACTCCAAGCCACCTCGCAGCAGCCGCCAGCTGATTCATCAGCCCCGCGTCGCACTCACGAGCGACTCTCGCTCATCCTGCGAGCCTAACGCTCGGGGGTCATTCCGGAACGCTGGCCCAGGCGACGGCTTATGTCGCTTAGTGTGCCGAGTCCGGTGACTGTCGTTTTTGCGAGTCCCCGCTCGTCCCACTGATGATGAGGAACCCTCTCTACCGTTATCTAGCTGAGGAGGACACATGAAGTACATGCTCCTTATCTGCAGGGACGAGAAGGTCGAGCTTGATCCCGAAGCAAGAGCACGGATCCCGGCAGCGGCCGAAGCTTGGGCGAAGGAGATGGACGGTCGCGGCGTGCGGGTCGAGGGCAATGCCCTAGCAGCGATCAGCGCGTCCAAAGCCGTGCGGGTTCGCGATGGCCAAGTGCTGATCACCGACGGGCCGTTCGCCGAGACCAAGGAGCAAATCGGTGGCTTCGACATTCTCGACTGCGCCGATCTTGACGAGGCGCTCGAAGTCGCGTCGAAGCATCCGGTTGCGACGTTTGGCACGGTCGAGGTGAGGCCTTTCTGGGACCCGTGACGATCAGTTTTCAGGTCGCGGAAGGGCCAAGGCTGAGGATCGCCCAACGGCCTAGCCGATCACCAAACCCGGCTATGCCGACGCGGCGAATTGTTGAATGCGTTGCCAAGGCTGGCACCCAGCGAGGCGTTGCATGAGCGACAGAGCACGCGGAGACCGTCACCGTCAGAACCGCCGAGTGCGACGGGGTGAATGTGATCGGCGGTCAGGTCGGTCGCCTGGTGCGGTATGCCGTCAATCCCGGGACAGACGTGGCCATGAGTCCCGATCCAGGCATCGACGAAGGCCTTTTCGCCGGCGCCAACCGGCTCGAGAACGCCGCCTCGCCACGGCCTAGCGAATTACCTTGCCCCAGCGGTCCCGTTTCGGCGCGTTCGCCGGCACGATCCGTAGCCCGAAGAGGAGCCGATCACGCGGTGCCGGAAGCCCGTTCAGCTCGTGCCCGTTCGGGTCGTGGAGGATTCGGCCCTGGCCATTGACGACGACCGCGTGGTTGACGTCGCCGGCGTGGAGCGCGGCGATCCACCGGACGCGGCCTACGGGTGGGCAGCCGCCGAGCGGAATCCCCTCGAGCCGGACGCCGACCTTCTTCGCTAGTTCGTCGTTGTAGGCCTCGCGCCATTCGTCACCGCGCGAGCGAAAAAGCGGCGATGGGTCGGGGATCTGCTCGATTGGTCTCTGCATCATGGTCGCGAGGCAGCCCCGCAGGCAGTTCACGTCGACCCAGGTGGCCATGTCGCCGTTGCGACGACCCCAGCGATCGAGGCTGGAGTCGCGTGGCGCGCCGGCCCGAGCCGACACATTGAGCTGCGGGTCAGCGATCGGTCCGCGTGCGTGCGCCGCGAGGGCGATCTCGTCGAACTCGCCCCACTTGAACCGCCCATCGCGCGACTGCTCGCCCAAAATGGTCCGGGCTCCCCGACGCAAGATCTCGCGCTTCTCGCGGCCGGCGAAGGGACCCCGGATCCTGCTCGTCCGGCCGTCTATGGTCACGGTCCAGCGCTCGATCTGGACGGTGCCGTTCACTTCGGCCTCGGCAAGGGTCCCGGCTTCGCGATCGGAGCCGGATGGCCACCTGGCGGCGTGACGATCGTCGGGGGCTGCTTGATCGGGGTGCCTCGCGTGACGCGGAGCTCGTCGCTGACCTCGGCGACGGTCAGGAGGGTGCGAGCCGTGCGGCCTGTTGTCTTCATAGGCGAAATTCTAGGTTCGGGTCCGGATTACATTCGTCGCGAACCTCGGGATAAGCGCCAAGGCGGGCCTTACTCTGTGCTGCGAGCACTTTTTGGCGGAAGGGCCCGCCCGCACGGACCCTTCACGCGGCTCAGCAGGTTGATCTGAAGTTGTCGACGAATGCGATCAACTCACCGTTGGCGTTGATCGTCACGTGCAAGACCTCGCTGACGATGAAACTCTCCTCGCCGGTCGTCGCCTGAATGTGGAACTGGTTCACGTATGTCTCGGTGATTCCACCGGGCGGCGAAACGATGAAAATGTCGCGGGTGAGACCCGTGCCGATGAACGTCGTGCCGGTGACGAGGTCGACGCCTTTCAGGCCCTGGGGCTGGAAATGCGACGAAACGACGAAGCCGCCCGATGGCGTCGTCGTCTCCGTGTAAATGACGAGCAGCGTGCCGTTCAGGTAGATCACGTCGCCGTTGCATGCCAAGACATAGGCCTCGAACGGCACTTGCTCCGTCGTCGCGGCGGCCTGAGCCGAGACGGGCGCTGCCAAAGCCACCGTCGCTGCGA
>JBKOYZ010000182.1:0-9846 GCA_046725655.1 Actinomycetota bacterium
CTGGTGGCGACGAACACCGCTCTCAACTTCCTCGAGCATCGTGAGTCGGTGAACCTTGTGCTCCAGGTAGCGATCGCGGTCGGTTCGCTGCTCGCCCTCCTGGCGGCCGCGGACGCGATCAGCGGCGAGCGTGAGCGCGGCACGATCGAGAGCCTGCTCCTGAGCCCAGTCTCCCGACGCCAGATCACCGCCGGAAAGCTCCTCGCCACGCTCTCGCTCTGGGTGGTCGCGTTCGCCATCACCGTGCCGTACGTGTGGTTCCTCGGTCGCGGAGTGGGCATCGTCGGCGACGCGCTGTTGACGGGGCTCGTGACAGGGACGCTGCTCGCCATCTTCCTTGCCTCGCTCGGCATCATCGTCAGCTTCTTCGCTGCCTCGAGCCGCGTCAGCATGTCCCTCAGCCTTTTCCTGCTGCTGGCCCTCTTCGCACCGACGCAGCTGCCGTCGAGCGCACAGAAGGGTTGGGCCGGAGACCTGCTCCTGCGCGTCAACCCGCTCACCGCGGGCGAGCACTACGTCGGCAAGATCGTCGTCGACGGACACCCGTGGCGAGATGACGTCTCGTGGCTCGCCTCGCCGCTCGCCGCGGCCCTCGCGTTCGGTGCCGCCGCACTGATCCTCGGCGCACGGCAGATCCGGCTTCGAGGCGGTGTCTCGGAATGAGTAGGCGTCGTCTTGGCGCGACGGTGTTGGTGCTCCTGTGCGGTGCGCTGGCGTACGCCGCCGCCGCCGAGGCCACGGAGGGAAGTCGCCTCTCCGTGACCGTCGACCGAACGAGCATCTCGACTCAGCTCGGTCACAAGTTCGCGTTCCGGTCGACGATCGCCAATCGCGGCTCGAAGCCCGCCACCGGGCTGATTGCTCACCTCAACGTGCTGAGCCTGCGCGCGGGCGTCTACGTCGATCCTGAGGACTGGTCCTCACAGCGCACCCGCTACGTCGGGGCGATTCCGGCAGGCGCGGTGACGACGATCACGTGGCGATTGCAGGCGGTGAACGTCGGGGAATTCGGCGTCTACGTCGCCGTGATCCCCCGGAGCGACATCCCGCGGCCGGCGCGTACGGGGCCGACGGTTCGAGTGGTGGTCGCCGACAGGCGGACGTTGAACTCCGGCGGGATCCTTCCCCTCGCGCTCGGAGTGCCTGCATTCCTCGCGCTCCTGAGCGTCGGCGTCAGACGCCACCGGGGCGGCGCCTGGCCCCGACGGCGGCAGCCAAACCGAGCCTGACGGGCCGCGTCCCCCTCCCGCCGACCGTTCGACGCATCGTCCAACAAAAGGCATGCGGACAGCTCGGGCGACGCCAGCCAGATGTGAGAGGCTCGAGCGACGTCACCACCGTCGTCCACACGCTCTTCTACCTGCGCGGCGAAGGCACGGCCGCTTCATCCTCGAGACCGCGAAGAGCTGCCGCGAGAAAAGCCGAACGAGCCGCAGCTCTACGCGCTCGCGCCCGAATTGCGCGACGATCCGTAGCGCCAAATCGTTGGCGGCACGGTGGCGGCACGGCCCCTTCCGGTGAGGCGTGCCGCGCCTGCCGCCACCTAAGGTTGGCGGCGTGGCCGCTACGGCAGCGCCCAGGCGCTTGGCGGCAAGCCGGCGTTACGACTCTTGCGGAAACGCTGGTGTCGGGTTGTCCAAGCACTCAGGCGTGCGCCACCACCTCGCGCACCTCGATGTTCTCGACCGTCGCTACAGCGTCGACGTCAGAGACTGTCGATCTCACGCGCTCAACCCCGGCGTTGGCCGCGTCTTCGGAGTCGAAGACAATCACTGACAGCCCGGTATTGCCCTTCCGTGTCCAGTACCCGGTAACGAACCCCGGGGCCTCCGATATTCGAGGCACCACCCGCTCGCGCAAGGCGGCCAGGTCGGCATCCAGTTCGTCGATGGCGAGGTCAACTACGACGGCGTGCATTGCTGTCCTCCTCACTTTCGGGATCTGGTTGATCGACTGTACGCCTGAAGCGCCACAGCCCCCAAACAAGTCGAGTCGGGAAGTACCTCGCCGAGGTCTTCAACCGAAAGTGCGGCGCGCTAGGGTCGGGCCATGCATTGGGAACTTCTCGGCATGCTTGGCCAACAGGATTCAGCTGACCTGGAATCGAGCCGTTGGCTGTACGAGGTCAAGCGTGGCTCTGAGCGCCGACAGGTCGAAGTCCTGATTACCGGCCCGGCGAAACACTCGCCGACAGTCCGCTACGACGTCGAAAGGGACGGCGAAAGCGCTCTACTCCAAGTCTTGCAGGAGATCGGCGACGGAGAACCCCCGAAGCGGATCACGATCACGGCCGAGGGCATCGAGCGCTCATGGGAGCACGAGATCGAGGCGAGGCTCGAGGACGAGTAAGGCACGCCACCGCCTGACTGGCACGCAAACTGGCGCGCGGAGCGAGGAATCGGCCGAGATTTGGCTTAGCTAGGCCGTTTCCTCAGGTACTCATACAAGTTGCGATAGCCGGTAACCGCCGCACCGACGTCGCCGGGATCGATCTCTCCGCCGGCCTGGATCGCGTTCGTGATTCGCCGTGCTTCGAGGAACTCCGCCACGACCTCGGGCTCGTTCGACTCGTGGGCCTCGGCCTCCTCGGTCGGGTAGCCGCGCCCGCGGAGCATCCGCTCGATCAGTCGGTCGAGCTCGGGCAGCGCCTCCGTCGGCGTGTCCACGACGAGCGGCTCGAGCCCTTGCCATTCGGTCTCCCACTCGTGTTCGTCGAGGCCCGGTTCGGCCACGAGCAGAGGATGCGCACCCAAGAGGCCTTTGAAACACTGCTCCTCGTGAAGGTCCTCGTCGCGGGGTCGGGAGGGCGTGAGCACGCGCTCGCGTGGAAGCTGGTCCAGAGCGACCAATGCGAAGAGCTCCACGCCGCACCGGGCAATCCCGGCATCGCGAGGCTCGGGCGCTGCCATCCGGTTCGCGCTGAGGACGGCGAGGGACTGCTGGCTTTCTGCCGGGACCACGAGGTCGACCTCGTGATCGTGGGCCCGGAGGCACCGCTCGTCTCGGGGGTCGGAGACAAGCTCCGCCATGCCGGGGTCGCCGTGTTCGGCCCCGGCGCCGGAGCGGCGCGCATCGAGGGGTCGAAGATGTTCGCGAAGGACGTCATGCATGCAGCGGGCGTGCCGACGGCGGAGCGCCTGGCGGTCGCGCGTCCGCCGTGCGTCATCAAGGTCGACGGGCTCGCCGCCGGAAAGGGCGTCTTCGTTTGCCGCACGCACGCCGAGCTCGACGCGGGGTTGCGCGCCGCGGCGGCGCTCGGCGACTCGATCGTGATCGAGGAGCTGCTCGAGGGCGAGGAGGTCTCGGTCTTTGCGATCTGCGACGGCCGCGACGCGGTCGCGCTCGCGCCTGCGCAGGACTTCAAGCGCGTCGGCGACGGCGACCGCGGCCCCAATACGGGCGGCATGGGCTCGTACTCGCCTGTCCCGACGTTCGGACCTTCCGACGTGGAGGAGCTGCTTGCGAACGTACACCGACCTGTGCTGACCGAGCTCGCGAAGCGCGGCTCGCCGTTCGTCGGTCTCCTCTACGCCGGGCTCATGTTGACCGAGACCGGGCCGCGGGTCCTCGAGTTCAACTGCCGGTTCGGCGATCCGGAGACGCAGTCGATCGTGCCGCGAATCGACGGCGACCTGCTCGAGACGCTTTACGGCGCCGCGACGGGCGAGCTCCGCGACGAGCTGGAGACCCGGCAGGAGGCCGCCGTTACCGTCGTGCTCGCGGCCGCGGAGTATCCGGAGCGCGGGGACACGGGTTCCGGGATCGAAGGTGTCGGCGACGCCGAGGACGGGGGTGCGCTGGTCTTCCACGCCGGAACGGCGGTTCGCGACGGCGCCCTCGTCACGAACGGGGGTCGGATCCTGAACGTGACCGGTGTCGGCGAGGACATCGCGACTGCCCGGGCCGCGGCCTACGAAGGGGTCGAGAGGATCTCGTTTTCGGGAATGCGCTACCGACACGACATCGCGGACCCGGCGCGCTCGCATGCCTGAGCCGGTCGTCGGCATCCTCGTGGGCTCGGAATCCGACCGCGAGCGGATGCAGCCGGCGATGGACGAGCTCGGTGAGCGCGACGTCGCTTACGAGTTCGAGGTCCGATCGGCCCACCGCAGCCCCGACGCAGTGGCGGAGTACGCGCGGACCGCGCGCCAGCGTGGCATGCGCGTTCTGATCTGCGGCGCCGGCCTTGCTGCGGCCTTGCCGGGAGTCGTCGCGGCGCAGACGGATCTGCCCGTGATCGGGGTGCCGCTTCGCTCCTCGAAGAGCGTCCTCGACGGGCTCGATGCGCTGCTATCGATCGTGCAGATGCCGCCCGGAGTTCCGGTCGCGACGGTGGGCGTCGACAACGCGAAGAATGCAGCCGTGCTCGCCGCCCGGATCCTCGGGGCGTGAGCGATCCGCTCCAGTGGCGCCGCCGCCGCCGACCTCGAGACGGTCACCGCCGACCTCGCGACGATCGGGTGCGCACGCCTGTCCGACGTGAATCGGCCGCAGGGCGGCGGCCTCCGCTGCCTCTAGACTGGCGTCGGTGATTGCCCGCTATTCCCGTCCGGCCATGGCCAGGATTTGGTCGGAGGAGGGCAAGCTCGAGCGCTGGCTCGACGTCGAGCTGGCGGCGCTGGACGGCTGGGCAGAGATCGGCGAGGTGCCCGCTGATGCTGTCGCGGAGATCCGCGCGGACGCACGGCCGCCATCGCCCGAGCACGTCGCCGAGATCGAGGCGCGGACGCAGCACGACGTGGCGGCGTTCGTCGACGCGGTCGCGGAGGGGCTGGGCTCCAACGGGCGCTGGTTCCACTACGGTCTGACGTCGTCGGATGTTCTCGACACGGCGCTTGCGCTTCAGCTCCGCGACGCCGGCGCCCTCATCCTGCTAGGCCTCGAGCGCGCGTTCACCGCCGTCGTCGCGCGCGCCGAGGAGCACCGGGAGACGCTTCAGATCGGCCGAACGCACGGCGTCCACGCCGAGCCGACGACATTCGGGCTCAAGCTCGCAGGCTGGGCCTTCGAGCTCGACCGCGACCGCGCCCGGCTCGAGCGCGCCCTCGAAGGCGTGCGCGTAGGCAAGCTCTCCGGCGCCGTCGGCACGTACTCCGCGACCGACCCCGAGATGGAGCGGATCGCCTGCGAGCGCCTCGGTCTCGAACCTGCGCCGTCGTCGACGCAGATCCTTCAGCGGGATCGCCACGCAGACCTGCTCTCGACGCTCGCCCTCACCGCAGCCTCCCTGGAGAAGTTCGCGCTCGAGATCCGCCACCTCGCGCGAACCGAGGTCGGCGAGGTGATGGAGCCGTTCGGCGAGGGCCAGAAAGGCTCCTCCGCGATGCCGCACAAGCGCAATCCGGTCGTCGCCGAGCGGATCTGCGGG
The DNA here is from genome assembly GCA_046725655.1 of Actinomycetota bacterium. Classification (GTDB taxonomy): domain Bacteria; phylum Actinomycetota; class Thermoleophilia; order Gaiellales; family Gaiellaceae; genus 13-2-20CM-68-14. The sequence continues at coordinate 5,369 of JBKOYZ010000182.1, forward strand.
CTCGCGCGTGTCGTCCGTGCCGGGGCCGGTGTCGGGCTCGAGAACGTCGCCCTCTGGCACGAGCGCGACATCTCGCACTCAGCGGCGGAGCGGGTCGTGTTCCCCGACGGATTCCTCGCGCTCGACTACATGCTCGACCGCTTCGCCTGGCTCGTCGAGGGCCTCGTCGTCCGAGGGGAACGGATGCGCAGCAACCTCGAGTCGAGCCACGGCCTCTTCTTCAGCCAGCGGCTGCTGCTCGCGCTCGTCGAGTCGGGGCTCGAGCGCGACGAGGCGTACCGGCTCGTGCAGCGACATGCCCTGCGCGCCTGGGACGAGGAGCAGGACTTCCGGGGGCTCGTCCGGTCGGACCGGGAGATAGCAGGTCGCGTCGATCTCGACAACGTCTTCGACCTCGACGCCTATACCCGTCACGTCGACACCGTCTTCGAGCGGCTGGGTGCGCTCGCACGGAAGGAGGAAACCGTTCATGCCTGAGGTTGCGCACGTCGGCAGCGGCAAGGTCCGCGAGCTGTACGCGCTGGACGACGAGCGTCTGCTCCTCGTCGCGAGCGATCGCATCTCGACGTTCGACGTCGTCCTGCCAACCGAGATCCCGGACAAGGGACGCGTCCTGACCGGGCTGGCCGCTTTCTGGTTCGCGCGTACGAACTCGATCGTCCCCAACCACCTGCTCGCGCTCCGTGACGACGGCCGCTCGAGCGAGTGCCGGCGTCTCGAGATGCTGCCGCTCGAATGCGTCGTCCGCGGCTACATCACCGGCTCAGGCTGGAAGGACTACCAAGCGACGGGGTCGACGTCGGGGCATGTGCTACCCGAGGGGCTGCGCGAGTCGGATCGGCTGCCCAGCGCGATCTTCACCCCGTCGACGAAGGCGGCCGAAGGGCACGACGAAAACATCGACCGCGAGCAGGCCGCCGACCTGGTCGGACCGAAGGTCCTGGCCGAGGTGGAGCGCATCTCGCTCGAGCTCTACCGGGTTGCCTCTGAACACGCGCTCCGGCACGGGATCATCATCGCCGACACGAAATTCGAGTTCGGGCGAGACGAGGCGGGCCGCCTGGTGCTCGCAGACGAGGCCTTCACTCCGGACTCGTCGCGATTCTGGCCGGCCGACGAGTACGAGCCGGGCCACGCCCAGCCGTCTTTCGACAAGCAGTTCGTGCGCGACTACTGCGAGGCCGTCGGTTGGGACAAGACATACCCGGGCCCCGCGCTGCCAGACGACGTCGTCGCGGGGACACGCCGCCGTTACGTCGAAGCGTTCGAGCGCCTGACCGAGATCCCGTTCGAGCGATACCGCGAGAATCCGGAGGCGGTGCTCCGGTGAGGGCGAGTGTGATCGTCCGCCCGAAGCCCGGGATCCTCGACCCGCAGGGAGAGGCGGTGCAGGGCTCGCTCCGCCAGCTCGGATTCGGCGTCCTCGAGGCGCGTGTCGGTCGCGTGATCGACCTCGAGCTCGAGAACGGCGACGGGCAACACGCTCGCGCCGAGCTCGAACGGATGTGCGAGCAGCTGCTCGCGAACCCGCTGATCGAGTCGTACGAGATCGAGGTGGTCGAGGGGCCGTGACCGAAGGCCGGCCGAGACCGCGGATCGCCGTCGTCACATTTCCCGGCTCGAACGACGACCGCGATGCACGGCTGGCCCTGACCGGGCTCGGCGCCGACGCCACCCCGGTTTGGCACGCCGACAGCTCGCTGCCGGATGTCGCCGCCGTCGTGCTGCCGGGTGGGTTCTCGTACGGCGACTACCTGCGCGCGGGGGCGCTGGCGCGCTTCGCGCCCATCATGGAGGCGGTGCAGGCCTTCGCGGCGGAGGGAGGGCTCGTGCTCGGGATCTGCAACGGCTTCCAGGTTCTCTGTGAAGCAGGGCTGCTGCCAGGGATCCTGCGGCCGAATCAGTCCCTCTCGTTCGTCTGCCGAGACATTCGACTTGCCGTCCAGCGCGTCGACACGGCGTTCACTTCGCGCTGCTCGCACGGGCAGCGGCTGACGATCCCGGTCAAGCACGGCGAGGGCAGCTTCTTCGCCGACGACGAGCTGCTCGCTGAGCTGGAGGCGAAGAGGCAGATCGTCCTCCGGTACGAGCGCGACAACCCGAACGGATCGGTGGCCGACATCGCGGCCGTCATGAACGAGAGCGGGACCGTCATGGGGCTGATGCCGCATCCCGAGCACGCGGTTGACCGGTTGATCGGCTCGGGCTCCACCGACGGGATGTTCGTCCTCGGCTCGCTCGTCGACGCCGTGCGCGAGCGGATGCAAAGGGGCGCGGCTTTCGTATGAGGGATCACGCGCTGCCCAGCTGCAACACCTCCGCGAGATCAGGATGCTCCGCGAGCGCCGCCTTCAGCCGCTCGAGATCACGGACGCGGAGCGTGACCGGTCCACGTCGGGCCACGCCGCCCGTCGAGTAGGCGAAACGGATCAGCCGCTCGCCCCGCGGAGCTTCGAGCAGCTGCACGACCGACGCAAACCGCTTCTCACCCGCGCGTTGCGGCAGCGTCAGTTCGTCGACGAGCGTCGCCGCTCCCCACGGCGTCGCTGCCTTCGGTCGTCCGTTCGCCTCCATGCAGCCACCGTAGAGCGAATCGCGTTACGCGTGTGTGACGGCTTCGCGCCGACTCCGTCGCAACTGCCGAGTCCACGAGGCACGCTCTCGACAGGGCGGGCGACTCGAGCCAACGTTCGTGACTTCTCATCGATTTCTCAGTCGGAGGCTGTAGCGTCGCGGCATGGACGAACGGCGGCTGACCCGTGGCTCGCTGCTCAAGCTCGCCGGCCTTGCGGCCGGCGCCGCCGGCGTCGGCGCCTGGAAGACTGGCTCAGCGGGCGGCGGCCCGGCGGCCGTCGAGTCGGGTGCCCTCTCCTGCGTGCTGACGCCCGAGCAGACGGAGGGTCCGTACTACATCGCCGGCGAGAAGCTTCGGCGCGACATCACCGAGGGCCGGCCGGGGACACCGCTGTTGCTCCAGCTTGCGGTCGTCGATGCCTCCACCTGCAGGCCCATCAAGGGCGCGCTCGTCGACATCTGGCACTGCGATGCGATGGGCGTCTACTCCGGGGTCGGCCAGGGCGGCGGCAGCCGGACGTTCATGCGCGGCCTACAAAGGACCAACGCGCAGGGCGTGGCCACGTTCCGAACGGTCTACCCCGGCTGGTATCAGGGCCGCACGGTTCACATCCACGTGAAGGTCCACGTGCGCGGCAACGTCGTCCACACCGGCCAGCTCTACTTCCGGGACGCCCTTACGGATGCCGTCTACCGCCGCGCGCCCTACAACAAGCGGCCGAACCGCAGCACGCGCAACGCGAACGACTCGGTCTTCGTCAACGGCGGGAAGCGATCGATGCTGCGACTGCGCCGCCGTCGGCAGCGAGGATATGTCGGCTCGATCACCATGGGCGTTCACCGCTCATGATGGCGGCGACCGGCCGCTCCGCCGTCTCGACCGAGTCGTCCGTCTCGAGTGCAATGCGCACCGATCCGGAGACGCCTGGCTTGCCGGCCTCGACCTCCTCGACAAGCTCCGTCTGCTTGACGCACAGGAGCTCGACCGTTGCCCGGTCCGCGTCGAGGATCGCACCACTGCCGCTCGGCCACTCCCACTCGGAGACGACCGGCAGCCCGAGCGCGTCGCGGTAGAAGCGAAGCGCCGATTCGTAGTCCTAAGTCGTCAGGGCGAGACGCAGCTCGCGAACCGGGCTCTCGGGCATGCGCTCGATTCTGAACGAACCCGCTTGTCACGCAGGCGAGACGGCGTTAGGTTTCCGCACCGTGCTGAAGCGAATCGCGCTGCTGCTGGCGCTCACGGCGGTCGCCGGCGTCTCGACCGCGTCCGTCTCGGCCGGACGCCCCGGCTACGCGTGGCACCTGACGCCGACGGGCTCGACTGCTCGGCTCCGTGGGCTCTCGGCGATCAGCGCCAACGTCGCTTGGGCGAGCGGCAGCGGCGGAACCGTGCTGCGCACCGTCGACCGCGGCGCAACCTGGAGCCAGGTGGGTCCGCCCGGCACCGTGAACCTGCAGTTCCGCGACATCGAGGCCTTCGACGCCAACCACGCCGTCATCCTCTCGATCGGCAACGGCACGGACTCCCGGGTCTACTGGACCGCAGACGGCGGTGCCCACTGGACGCTCGGCTTCGTCAACGCCGACCCGAATGCGTTCTACGACTGCATGACCTTTTTCGACAAGAAGCGCGGCCTGGCGCTCTCGGACCCGCCCGACGGAAAGAAGTTCCGGATCATCGCGACAACGGACGGAGGCCGCAGCTGGAGCGTGGTCGACCCGGCCGGGATGCCCGATGCCCTGCCCGGGGAATTCGCATTTGCCGCGAGTGGACAGTGCATTACCTCTGACCACGGCCACCGCGCCTGGTTCGCGACCGGCGGCGGTGCGCAGGCGCGAGTCTTCCGCTCGGACGACCGCGGCCGGACCTGGAGCGTCACCGGGACGCCGATCCGGAGTGGACC
>JBKOYZ010000190.1:0-12578 GCA_046725655.1 Actinomycetota bacterium
GGCGCGTACGCGCAGGCGGCATTGCCGGTGTTCGAGCGCCGCTTGACGCGCGGACAGCTCGCTCTGCGCGACGCGCTCGCCGAGCTCGATCTAGGGGTCGTCGCGCTCGAGCCGCGATTGCTCGCCAATGTGAACTCTCCGCAGGAGCTGGCCGCCCTGTGATCCTCCTCGTGCTCGGGCTCGCCGTCGCCGCGATCGTCTACTTCGCGAGCGGCGGGCACCTGATCCTCCTGCCGCTTTTCTTCATACTCCCGCTCGGCTTCTTCGGGCTCGGCCGCAGCCGGCGAGGGCGGTAGAGCTACGCGACCGCCGGTGCCCGCCGCCGGTCGAGCACGCGCTCGCGTTCGCGACCGGTGCCGATCAGCGAGACCTCGACGCCGAGTTCGGTCTCGACGAACTCGACGTAACGGCGGGCGGCGGCCGGCAGGTCCGCCACCGAGCCGACCCCGTCGAGGCGTTCGCGCCAGCCCGGAAGCGTCTCGTAGACCGGCCGGCAGTGGTGGAAGTCCGACTGGTGCGCCGGAAACTCGCCCGTCTCCACTCCGTCCCGCAACCTGTAGCGAACGCAGACCGGCAGCTCGGAAAATGTCGAAAGGACGTCCAGCTTCGTCAGCGCGAGCGCGGTGATGCCGTTGAGCCGAACGGCGTAACGGAGGCCGACGAGGTCGAGCCAGCCGCAGCGGCGTGTCCTCCCGGTGACGGTGCCGACCTCGGCGCCCACCTCCTGCAGGCGTGCCTGGTCGGGCCCGACGATCTCGGTCGGGAACGGCCCCTCGCCGACGCGCGTCACATACGCCTTGGCGACGCCGATGACCTCGTCGATCCGGGTGGGGCCTACGCCGATTCCCGTCGCGGCCCCGCCCGCAATCGTGCTCGACGAGGTCACGAACGGATAGGTGCCGTGGTCGAGGTCTAGCAGCGTGGCGTGCGCGCCCTCGAGCAGGACCATCTTGCCGTCGCGCAGTGCGCGGTCGACGAGCAGCGAAGTGTCGGCGATATACGGGCGGAGGCGCTGCGCGTAGCGCTCGTAGCTGGCGGCGAGCTCCTCGAGCTCGAGCGGAGGCGCACCGTAGACGCGCTCGAGCCAGACGTTCTTCTCCGCCAGCGCGACCTCGAGCTTCTGGCGCAGGATCTTCGGGTCGAACAGATCCTGGACGCGGATACCGAGTCGAAACGCCTTGTCGGCGTAGGTGGGGCCGATCCCGCGCTTGGTGGTGCCGATCTTGAGCTTGCCGAGGCGTCGCTCGCTCCCCTGGTCGATCGCGACGTGCCACGGCATGATCAGGTGCGCGTTCGTCGACAGGTGGAGGCGGTCGATCGCGATCCCTCGTGCGGCGAGCTCGTCGAGCTCCTCGACGAGCACGGCCGGATCGACGACACAGCCGGCGCCGATCACGCACTGCTTGCCGCGCAGGATTCCGGACGGGATGTGACGTACTTTGTACGTCTCGCCGTCGGCGACGATCGTGTGCCCGGCGTTCGGGCCGCCGTTGTAGCGGCAGACGAGATCGGAGTGCTCGGCGAGGAGGTCGACGATCTTGCCCTTGCCTTCGTCTCCCCACTGGGCGCCGACGATGACGGTTGCCGGCATCAAACCCCCCCGAGCGCCCAGTGGGATTTAGCGGATACACGGGCAAAGCCCGCGCATCCTCTTGAACGGCGCCCGGCGAGCGGGCGCCTTGGCGCGCCGATGATGACGGTGGCCGGCATCAAACCCCCCCGGGCGCCCAGTGGGATTTAGCGCCGACGACTACGGTGGCAGGCACGGCTGCAGTGTGCCCCAGGCGGCGGCTGCGGTAGGGAGCGTCGGCGGCAGGTGGGCCTACCGCCGAGGGATCCTCATGCCTCGGCGGTAGGCCGACGCCCCGGCGCGGCAACAACGGCGTCGCCGGCTTCGCGTGAGTGCCGCGACGGGGCCGGCGGCACGAGGTGCAGCACGCCGCGAGGCGCGGCCGGCCTGACCTCGATCGCCCCGGGGCGGACGCCGATCCTCACGTCGGCGTCGAGCTCGAAGGCGACGAGGTCGACGATCTCCGCGATCTCGTACGCGGTCCTGGCCCGATTCGAGGTCACGATCACCCTGTTGCCGGCGATCGCGCAGGTGATCGCCTCGGCGGCGACCGAGCGTTCGGCGGCGGTGACCTCGGCGGCGGCTACCACAACGGCGTTGTCAGCTCCGCGTGGACGTCGCGGCCCGCGCGGACGGCGCGGATCCGGTGGCCACGGGCGCACTCCGTCCAGCCGAGGTCGTGCGCGGGGCCCAGCTTCCCGCGCACGAGCGCCGGCTGCTCGTCACCGAAGCCGCGGCCACCGGCCTCGCAGGCCTGGCAGACGACGGCGAAGTCCGTTGCCGAGCCGAGGAGCACGATCGTCTGCTCGAACAACCGTCAGGTCACCTCCGTCTCTGTCAGGTCACGCCGCCGCTGCCAGGTCCGCGAACTTCGCGTACCGCTTCAGGAACGAGAGCTTGACCGCGTCGGTCGGCCCGTTTCGGTGCTTGGCCAGGATCACCTCCGCGAGCCCCTGCTGGTCGGAATCCTCGTTGTAGTACTCGTCCCGGTAGATGAACATGACGAGGTCGGCGTCCTGCTCGATCGAGCCCGACTCGCGCAGGTCGGACAGGATCGGCCGCTTGTCGTGCCGCTGCTCGACCGCCCGGGAGAGCTGCGACATGGCCAGGATCGGGACGTCGAGGTCGCGGGCGAGCACCTTCAGGTTGCGCGAGATCTGAGAGACCTCCTGGACGCGGTTCTCGACTGTCGCGCCGGACGTCATCAGCTGGAGGTAGTCGACGACGATCAGACCGAGGGTCGGCTCGCGCGTCTTCAGGCGGCGCGCCTTCGAGCGGATCTCCATCATCGTGATCGAGCCGGTGTCGTCGACGTAGATAGGCGCCTTGGCGAGCTTGTCGCATGCCGTCGTCAGGCGCGGCCAGTCGTCGGGGCCGAGCTTGCCGGTCCGCAGGCGGTTCGACTCGACCTTCGCCTCGCTGCACATGAGGCGTTGCGTCACCTCGGACTTCGACATCTCGAGCGTGAAGATCGCGACGGGCGTCGCGTGGCGGACGGCGAGGTTCGCCGCCATACAGAGGCCGAGCGCCGACTTACCCATGGAGGGACGGGCCGCGGCGATGATCAGATTGCCGGGCTGGAAGCCCGACGTCAGCCGATCGAGGTCGCGGAACCCGGAGGGGACACCGGTAATGTCGGCGCCGGCCTCGTAGAGGGCCGTGATGCGCTCGAAGCCCTCCTTCAGGAGCTCGTCGATGTGGGAGAACTCGCCGGTGACTCGTGCCTGCGACAGCTCGAAGACGACCTGCTCGGCGCGGTCGACGAGGTCGCCGGCCTCGCCGGGCCTGTCCCAGCCGAGCTGAGAGATCTCGCCGCCGGCGCGGATCAGCCCGCGGAGAGTGGCCATCTCGCGGACGATCCGCGCGTAGTGGCCGGCGTTGGCGCTCGCAGGCACGAGTGCAGCCAGCTCGTGGATCCGGACCTTGCCGCCGACCTCGTCGAGCTCGCCGCGCTCCTCGAGCTCGTCGACGAGCGTGATCGCGTCGACCGGCTCGCCCTTGGCGTAGAGGGCGACCGCGGCACGGTAGATCCTGGCGTGGCTCTCCCTATAGAAGTCCGAGGCGTCGAGCACCTCGCTGACCGCCCCGATCGCCCCGGGGGAGATCATCATCGCGCCGAGGACGGACTCCTCGGCCTCGAGGTTCTGGGGCGGAACCGGGGCGGCCGGCGAAGGGTGCGACACCTGGGCGAACTGGGCGATCTGGGCCACCGCGGGGTAGTCAAACCCGGACGCGGCCGCATTGGAAGGGCTGTGCATAAAGGGCGTGTTCCTACTAGGCGGTTCCCGGCGATCTGCAGGCACAATAGAACACATGTTCGCAGATCGTCCGGACAGATCTGTGGGCAGATCGGCCGCTAGGAGCGGGAAATTCGTACCGCCGTCCCCAGCCCGTGGAAAGCGCTGGGGAAAGGCTACTGCTGCGTCGGCTCGGGACCGGCTTCCGAACCCACCTCGGCGCGGGCTTCCACAGGCGTCTCGCCTGCGTCGGCGGGCGTGATGCCAGGGCGGACGTCAGCCGAGACCTGTTCTTCCGCCTCGGCCTCGGCCTCGGCCACGGCGACTTCGGTCGCAGCCGCCTCGGCCTCACGCGCCTCGTCGGCCTCGGCCGCCGCAGCCGCCTCCTCGGCCGCGGCCGCCTCGTCGAGCGCTTGCAGCTCCTCCTCCGGTGGCAGTTCGCCGCCCTCAGGCACGACCGCGAGCCGCAGCGTCGCCGTCACGTCCGTGAACAGCTCGACCGGGACCTGGTAGCGGCCGATCCGCTTGATCGACTCCGGCAGCTCGAGCTTGCGCCGGTCGATCCGCACCCGCTGCTCCTGCCAGACACGCTCGGCGATGTCCGTCGCGGTGACGGAGCCGAACAGCGTGCCGGTCTCGCCGGCCTGGACGTCGAAGCGGAGCTCGGCGCCCTCGAGCTTCTGCGCGAGCTCCTGCGCCTGCTCGAAGTTCTGCGCCTCGTGCTGAGCGCGACTCGCGGCGAGCTTCTCGAGCTCGGCGACGCGGCCGGGCGTCGCCGGCTCGGCGAGCCGGCGCGGCAGCAGGAAGTTGCGTGCGTAACCGGCGGCGACGTCGACGACCTCGCCGCGCAGCCCGATCTTCTCGACGTCTTGGCGGAGGATGACCTGCATCGCCACGTTATCGCTCGCGGTCGCGGTCGCGATCCCCTCGGTCGCGGCGGCCGCCCTCGCGCTCCTCGCGTCCCTCGGCAACGTAGGGCAGCAGCGCCATCTCGCGCGCCCGCTTGACCGCGACGGCGACCTGGCGCTGGTGGCGGCGGCAGGCGCCGGTGATCCGCCGCGAGCGGATCTTCCCCTTCTCGGAGACGTACCGGCGCAGCTGGTTCGCGTCCTTGTAGTCGACCTCGTCGATCTTCTGCCGGCAGAACCAGCAGTTCTTCTTGCGGATCGGGCTCGCGGCGGGGCCGCCGCGACGGCGCTGCTGACGTTCCTTCTGTGCCATCAGCGATCACCTGCCGACCGGCTCGTGCTCTCTGGCCGTGAAAACCACGTCTCGCAAGGACGCAGGGAGCGTTCGTAGCCGGAGGCTACGGGCGCGACTGAGGACGCGGCGAGACGACGGTTTGCAGCGCGCCAGAGGGTGCGCGACGGGCGGTAGGGGGTCGCCATCTTAGAAGGGAATGTCGTCGTCGGCCGCGCCGAAGTCGGCGTTCTCCGCCTGCTGTGCGGCGCCTGCCGGGACGAACTGTGGCTGGCCCTCGCCGCCCTCGCCTCGGCCGCCGAGGAACTGGACGCTGTCGGCGATGATCTCCACCGCCTGCCGCTTGGTGCCGTCCTGCGCGTCCCACTCACGCCATTCGAGGCGCCCGTCGACGGCGACGGGGCGGCCCTTCGAGAGGTACTGCGCGCAGCTCTCGCCCTGGTTGCCCCAGACGGTGACGTCGAAGTAGTTCGGCTTCTCCGTCCATTCGCCGGTGGCGGCGTCCTTGCGGCGCGTGTTGACGGCGAGCCGCAGGCTGCAGACGGCGGTCCCGCTCGGCGTGTGCCGGAGCTCCGGATCGCGCGTCAGATTCCCGACGAGCACGACTCTGTTGATATTGGCAGCCATCTGATTCCTCCTCACCCGACCGGGGTTGTTTGCTCTTCCGAATCCTGCCTGGTCGCCTCGATCCTGCCTATTGCCCCGGAGGGACTCGTCGCCGCCGTCCGCCGGACGGCCAGGTGCCGCATGACGCCGTCGGTGATCTTGAGCACGCGTGAGACCTCCTCCAGCGCCTCGGGCTCGGACGCGAACGTCACCAGGTGGTAGTCGCCCTCCGACTTGTGGTCGATCTCGTAGGCAAGCCGGCGCCGACCCCAGACGTCGTGGCCGTCCCAGCGCCCGCCGGCGCGCTCGATGTTCTCGCGCACGCGTGTGACGATTTCGGTCTGGCGCTCCTCCGGCAGCGCCGGGTCGAGCATGAGCAAGATTTCGTAGTCGATCACGGTTCCCGAATCACTCCTTCCCACGGTCTGAATCGGCCTCGCCTGCGGGCGCCGCTTCGGGATCGACGGCGCGACGGTGAGGCAGGAAGCCGCGGAAGAGTAGCATCGCGCAGGTGAGGAACCGGACGGCCTGGATCGCGGGCGCCGTGGGCGCGGCCGGGATGGCGTACCGGGCGCTGCGCCGCAGGTCGGCGCGGGCGCCGGCGCCGGACCCGCGCGCCGACGAGCTGCGGCGCAAGCTCGACGAGTCGAAGCCGCTCGTCGCCGAGCGGGACGAGTTCGAGTCGGGCGAGACGCACGTCGACGAAGCGGAGCTGACCGTGGACGCGAAGCGCGCCGCCGTGCACGAGCGCGGGCGCGCAGCCGCCCGAGAGATGGGCGGCCCTACCGAGGAGGGCTGAACGCGGCCGCGCCGGCCGCGAGTCCGCGGGCAACCCGTTGCTGGTACGCACTCGACCGCAGCAGCCGGCGCTCGTTCGGATTCGATAGGTAGCCGGTCTCGACCAGGATCGCGGGCACGTTCGCCCAGTTGAAGCCGGTCAGGTCCCCTCGAGGCGTCAGGCCGAGGTTCGCGGCGCCGGTGGCGCGAACGGCGGCGGCCTGGACCGTGCGAGCGGCGTGCAGACTCTGGGTGTAGATGTCGTCCGTCCAGGCGCGGTGCCAGGCCGGGTACAGCGTCTGGAATCCGTGCAGCGCCGTGTTGGCGGAGCCGTCGGCGTGGATCCGGATCATCAGGGCGGCACGGCGGCGGTTGCAGAACTGCGCCCGTGCGATGTTGCCGCCGTTTCCGTACCTGAAGACAGGCCCGGTGCGGGTCATCGCGACGCGGTAGTCGCGCCGGAGCAGCAGCGTTCGCGTCTTGCGCGCGATCGCGAGCGCGACCGCCGCTTCGCCCGACGCGCCGCCGCCGTCCTTGATCTTCATCGTCCGCGACCCGGGCCCGATCGGCTCGGTCTGCAGTCCCACCGCCGGCGGCGTTCCGTGCCCGGGGTCGAGGCAGATGAGAGGCGGCGGCGCGGCGATCACTCGGCCAGCCGCTCGGCCAGGTACTTGACGCCGAGCGGGTACCGGTACTCGATCCCCATGTGCGTCCCGTCGAAGAGCTCGAAGTGGACGTCGGTGACGCCGATCCGCTCGAGCGCTCTCCGGAACGCCTCGGCGCCGAGGTCGAGGTAGATGTCGTCGCGGTTGCCGGCGTCGATGTAGATCGCGCGTTGCGAGCGGAGCGCATCGGCGTAGCGGTCGGCCATCCGCACCGGGTCCCACGCGAGCCAACGCTCCCAGATCTCCGGCCTGAGCTGCCCGGTCAGCGGCTCGTACGGGAGCTGCACGGTGCCGTCCTCGTCCGCTGAGTAGCAGGCGGCCATGCACCAGTCGTTCAGCAGCACGTGGTCGGTCTTCTTCGAGAGGGCGGGGCGAGAGCGGAAGTCCTCCCAGAACCGCTCGAAGGAGCCGTCGTAGGAGTCGCGCAAGGCGCGGGCGGAGACTCGGAAGTCCGGCAGGTAGCAGGTCTCGAAGAGTGCGTCGCCGGCATGGGTGACAAAGCCGCGAAAGAGGTCGGGGCGCAGCATCGGCGTCACCATCGCGCCGTAGCCACCGCTGGACTTGCCGGCGATGCCCCGGTTGGCGGCGTCGGCGACCGTCCGGTAGCGCTCATCGACCCACGGCACGACCTCGTCGCAGAGATACGTGTGGTAGCGACCTGTGCCGGGCGAGTCGAGAAACTGGCTGCCGCCGAGCGACGTCCAGCAGTCGACCCAGACGAGGATCGCGTGCGGCGCCTCGCCGGAGGCGAACAACTCGTCCATCAGCTCGGTCGGGTTCTTCCGGAACGCCGAGCGGTTCCGCCACATGTCCAGCTGCCCGGTGAGGCCCTGGATCAGGTAGATCGACGGGTAGCGCCGCGCGGGCTCCTCGTCGTAACCCGGCGGGACGTAGACCCAGAGCGGACGGACGTGCGGGTCGCCGAGCGGGTTGCCCTGCAAGACCTCGCTCTCGAGGGTGTGCTCCTCGAGGCGGCCGGCGAACTCAACGGACCAGGGCAGCGTCATGTGGTTACCCGGCCGTGGCGGCAAAGCCACCACGGCCTCCAAGCGGCATCGCAAGCGAAGCCGCTGGCTCCTCGACGCGGCCGACGAAATCAATTGCCCAGGGCAGCATCAGCGGGCGCCGATGCTATCGACCGCCGCTGCAGGTTGACCTCGCTCCAGGTCGACCTCGCTCCAGGACTTAGTAACAGACTGTTACTTGCCGACGGAGTCAAGCGCCGAGCAGCCGCTTCAGCATCTGCGCGTTCGTGGGCGCCTGGGCGACATAGCCATCCTTTTCGTTCTCCTTCGCCTCGAGCGGGGCCGTCGGGGGCATCGTCGAGCGGCCGTTGTTGTTGAACATCGCGTACACCGTCTGGCTCTCTCCGGCCAGCTCCTTCAACTGCGGCACCCACTCCCGCAGCTCGTCTTCTGAGTACAGGTAGTCGAACCGCTCTGCAGCGCTGCCGGTCCGCTTGTTCCACGTTTCCGCGTTACGCCCGTGGAAGCGGACGTAGACCGTGGAGCTCGTCACCCCCACGACCGTGGGGAGGACGTTCCTGCCCCCGGTCTCGGGCGCGTCGACGGTCACGTATGTGAGGCCGTGCTCCTCGAGGAACCGCAACGTGTCGGCGCGATGTTCCTCGTCGAGCCAGCTTGCGTGCCGGAACTCGACCAGCATCTCGTCGCCGCCGAGCTGCTCCTTCGACCACTCGAGGTACTCGAGCGAATACGGCTTGTAGACGAAGTACGAGGGGAACTGCATCAGGATCCCGCCGAGCTTTCCGGCCGAGCGGAGCGGCTCGAGCGCCTCGTGGAACCGCCTGAACACCTCCGCCCGGTACTCCCGCGGCGGCCGCTCGACGCGCCCGCGGGCGTCCGTCGGCACGTCGCGCAGGTCGGTCGGGAGCTGGTCGACCTTGACCGGGTGCCGCGTCATCACTCCGAAGGCCTTCACGTGCATCGTGAACCGCTCCGGCGTCCGCTCGACCCACTTCTCGACCACGGCCGGATCGGGCAGGCGGTAGTAGGTCGAGTTGGCTTCGACGGTGTCGAAGCGCTCCGCGTAGTAGCGCAGGCGCTCCTCGCCCGAGGAGACACCTTTCGGGTACCAGAACTTCGTCAGCGTCTCGTCGGCCCAGGAGCAGACGCCGACCCGGATCGATGCGGCCATCCCTCGATGCTAAGGCGTCGCTTGCGATGCCGCTCGAAAGGCCGTGCCGGCTTCGCCGGTGCGGCCGCCAAACCCGGTCGATCTCGCCACAGCGACATCGCCTGTCTGCGCGTCGTCCCAGAGGCGGCGTCGCTTGCGATGCCGCATCGAGGCCGTGCCGGCTTCGCCGGTGCGGCCGTCTTATCCCGAGATGGAAAGCCGCTGGCATCGAGCCTGAGGCGTACTCCCTTCTACGCGCGCCGTAAACTCGCCGCGATGCGCGTCGCCGTCGTCGGGCACGTCGAGTGGATCGAGTTCGCGCGCGTCGAGCGACTGCCGCATCCCGGCGAGATCGTGCACGCCCTCGAGACGTGGGAGGAGCCGGGCGGCGGCGGCGCCGTGGCCGCCGTCCAGCTCGCGCGGCTCGCGGGCGACTGCCTCTTCCTGACCGCCCTCGGAGACGACGAGCTCGGTCACAGCGCGAAGGAGGGCCTCGAGCGCCTCGGCCTCCGCGTCGCGTGCGGCTGGCGGGACCAGGCCCAACGGCGCGCTTTCGTCCACGTGGATGCGAAGGCGGAGCGTACGATCACCGTGATCGGGTCGCGGCTCGGCCCGCACGGCTCGGATCCGCTTCCGTGGGAAGAACTCGCGCGGACGGACGCCGTCTACTTCACGGCGGGTGACGCCGCAGCGCTGCGCGAGGCGCGGCAGGCGCGAACGCTGGTCGCCTCGATTCGTGGGAAGGAGGTGCTCGCGGAGGCCGGCGTTCTCCTCGACGCGCTCGTTGCGAGCGGCAGCGACCCCGGCGAGCGCTACGTGCCCGGAGAGCTCGACCCGCCGCCGCGCCTCGTCGCGCAGACGGCCGGGTCAGCCGGAGGCGCGCTGCAGACTGCTGACGGGAGCACGAGCCGCTGGGCGGCGGCCCCGCTGCCCGGTCCTGCGGTGGACGCCTACGGCGCCGGCGACTCCTTCGCTGCGGGCTTCACCTTCGGGCTCGGCGAGGGCCTCGCGCCGGGCGACGCTCTGGCCCTGGGCGCGCGCTGCGGAGCCGCGTGCGTCACGGGCCGCGGTCCCTACAGCGCGCAGCTTCGCGGAGAACGAGCGGGGGCCGGCCGCCGCATCGCCGGCCCATAGGTATGGACGCCGCTTCGATCGAAACCTTGCGCGGATTCGTTCGGGCTTTTTAGACCTGTACCGTGGGACGGCCGGGGCCTCTGTGCCGGCCGCAGCCACAGGGGTCCCGGCCGAAAACGAGGCGCCGGAAGCGGTCTCATGCCGTTAGCCCCTCGCCGCCGGCGCCTCGGAGAGACAGATGCCGCTCCCTGTGCGTCCTTGCACCCGCACGTTTGCTGGAATCCTTCCCGGGACACGCACCGCTCGACGCGGGGGCGAGAGAGGAGGAGTCGCGATGCTGGGTTGGGTCGGCGACATCGAAGAGGTGACGGTCGAGAACACGACGTTCCGGACGGTGAAGTTCACCGGCGAGCACACGCAGCTGACTGTGATGCGGCTCGGCCCCGGAGAGGACATCGGCCTCGAGGCGCACCCCGACAACGACCAGTTCCTTCGAATAGAGGAGGGAAACGCCCGCGTCGAGCTCGGTGAGACGAAGGATCGAGTCGGCGAGACGCACGACGTCGAGGCCGACTGGGCGGTGATCATCCCCGCGGGCATCTGGCACAACGTCGTGAACACCGGGGCCGGCGACGTGAAGCTCTACTCGCTCTACTCGCCTCCCGAGCATCCCGACGGCACCGTGGACAAGACCAAGGCAGACGCCGAGGCCCGCGAGCGGGAGGCGCACGAGTAGCGCATCCGCGCACGCGCGGCCCCTGACCCGCTCGAGCCGGTCGCTACTCGGGCGACTCCTCCGCGTCGTCCGGGCGGATGTCGTCGGCCACCAGGTCCTTCAGCGGCTTCAGCTTCTCGAACAGCTCTTCCGGTGGCACCTCGCGCTCGACGGCGTCGCCGCTCAACACGTAAGGCGCTGCTTCGACCGCCGTCCGCCAGGCGACTTCGTCGGCTCGCTCCTCGTCCGCATCGGCTTCCGCCGGCGCGTCCGGGACGATCTCGACCGCGTCGACGTAGACGTTGGTGAAATTGCCGCTCTGCGTCTCGTGGAACTCGATCCGGGCCCGCTTACCCTCAGCCGCGAGCGCCTGTCGCGCGATCGGCTCCTTGAACGTGGTGTATTCGCGCCCGCTGTCGTCGATCAGGACGAAGCGCGTGTTCCCTGACCGCGTCTTGTGGGCCTCCACCCGCTCCACGTGGACGACTGCTTCCGGCATGCAATTTCGATTCCCATGGAGCCGCCGCCTGCAACCTCATGGCCGCAGGCGGCGACGGTGTTGGCTGAGTCGACGTCCAGGCTAGGCGCGCGCCCCGCGCATGAAGAACGCGATCACCCAGATGAGCGCCGCCACGATGGCGATGATGAACAGCCACTTGACGACGAATCCGAGCCCCACGAAGAGGGCGATGATGAGTGCCAGCACGATCAGCAGAAGCACGGTTTCACCTCCGGTCGGCCCCGGGATGCCCCCGCCGCGATCCCGATAAACACCGCCCACCCAAGCCGGGCGTCGTCCCCGGATCCGGGATTGAGAGCGCGACCGCGTGGGCAGGAGCGCCAGATGGGACCTCTCGAGGACGCCGGGATCGAGCGCGCCCGTGGCGGCCAGCCCTCGCGTGTGAAGTCGCTTATCGCTGCCACGATCGTCGGCTTTGCCGCCGCGGCGGCGACGTTCCGCCTACTGCGAAGCGGTGCCGGTAAGGACGAGAATGGCAACGAAAGCGGCTAGCGGGGCCGGCCCCGGCGCTGCCGCGCGCGCACGGCTTCTTGGCTTCGCGCTGACCAGGTAAGGAGTCCGTAAACCTCGCGTCGGGGGCGGTGTCGGACCACGGGTTGCAAGGCATGTGAATGGTGAGCCGGAGCCCCAAGGGGTGAGGGGTCTGCGGTCCTCCGGCTCGACCGTCGTCCACGCGGCGGCCGTGTAGCAACGTTGGGGTGCTGTCGCTCATGCATGCCCGAGAAGCGGTTTCGTGGGTCTCCAGGTGGGGCTCGCGCCGTCGGCCTGGTCGTCGTTTGCTTCTGGTATGAGCGGTCCCTCTCCGAGGGGGCCCGTTTGCGTCTCAGCCCGATGTTCGTTCGCTTCGTGTTACTCGCGATCGCCGGGACCGCGGCGCTCCTCCCAGCCGTAGTCGTCGATGCCCACGCCGCCGCCGCAGCGAAGCCGCGGCGAGCGACACAGCTTCACGGCTGCATCGAGACACGCGGCTCACGCGAGACGCGGCGCGACCTGAAGCTCCGTACCGGTCGCCTCCGAAACGGTGAGATCCCGATCGCCTGGCCGCCGGGTCCCAACGGCCCGACCGGCCCAGCCGGCC
>JBKOYZ010000223.1:0-13202 GCA_046725655.1 Actinomycetota bacterium
GAGCCGCCTGCTGGTCTCCTGGCGCGCGGGCAGGCGCTACAGCTCGTCGGCACTCGAGGCGAACGCCGTCCACTTCGCGAGCGACCTGGCCGGCTCGCTCGCCGTGTTCGCCGGGCTGCTCGGCGTCCGGGCCGGCTGGCAGGAGGCCGACTCGGCCGCCGCCCTTTTCGTCGCGGTCCTTGTGCTGGCCGCGGCCGCCCGCCTGATGCGCCGGAACGTCGACGTCCTGATGGACCGCGTCCCCTCGGAGGCGCATCAGACGGCGCGCGAGGCGATCCGGACGCTCGAGCCTGCCGTCGAGCTCCGCCGGCTGCGGATGCGCCAGGCAGCCGGGCGCCAGTTTGCCGATGTCGTCATCGCCGTGCCGCCTGGCGCCGCGGTCGGCCAGGGCCATGCAGCCGCGGACGCGGTCGAGGCGGCCGTGCACCAGGCGCTGCCGCAGAGCGACGTCGTCGTCCACGTCGAACCGCGCGAGGACGAGGCCGCCCTCCGCGAGCGGGCCCTCGCCGCCGCCCAGCGTGTCCCGAGCGTGCGCGAGATCCACAACCTGTCGGTGCTGACGACCGACGACGGCGCCGAGGTCTCGCTGCACCTGAAGCTGCCGGGCGACCTGCCGCTCGAAGAGGCCCACGCCGTCGCCACCGAGGTCGAGCGGGCGATCTCCGAGTCGCTTCCGGAGGTCTCGTCGGTGCAGACCCATCTGGAGCCGCTCGCCGAGCCGGCGGCGGGAACGAGCGTCGACCACGATGCCGGAGTCGTGGAGCGAATCGTTCGCGCAGACACGGGCTCGCCCCCGCGCGAGCTCCGCTTCCTCGACACCGACGAGGGCCTCATCGCCTTCCTTACGCTCGGTCTCGACCCCTCGACGCCGCTCGCCGACGCGCATCGGCACGCAAGCGAGGTCGAGGAGCGAATCCGCGGCGAGCTGCCCGAGATCGCCGATGTGATCGTCCACACCGAACCGTGAGGCTGTGCGTCTTCACGCCGAACGCGCGCACAATCCGCGGTTGGGTCGGGCTGATCGAGGGCAACCGTGTCGTCCACCTCGCTACCCAGAGCCTCGCCGCCTTCTTCACCGGCGGCGGCGCCGCCCGTGAGCACGACGAGTACGCGCTCGATGATGTGCGGCTCCTCGCCCCTGTCCCCCGCCCGCCGTCGGTGCGCGACTTCTACGCCTTCGAGGAGCACGTCCGCAACGCAGCCCGCGTAACAGGCCGCCCCGGCGTGCCGGCCGAGTGGTACGAGCAGCCGGTCTTCTACTTCTCCAACCCCGCGGCGATCTACGGCCCGGAGGACGAGATCGCGTACCCCGAGGGCTCACAGGAGCTCGACTACGAGCTGGAGGTTGCGGCCGTCATCGGCGATGCAACCGGCGCGGGCGTGATCGGAGGCTTCACGATCATGAACGACTGGTCCGCGCGCGACGTGCAGCGCCAGGAAATGAAGGTCGGGCTCGGCCCGGCGAAGGGCAAGGACTTCGCCACCTCGCTCGGGCCGGTGGTCGTGACGCCGGACGAGCTCGGCGACCTGCGGCTGGAGATGGTCGCGCGCGTGAACGGCGAGGAACGCTCCCGCGGGAACCTCGGCGACATGTACCACTCGTGGGAGTCGATCGTCGCCCGCGCGTCAGCCAACACGAGGCTCCTGCCGGGTGACGTCCTCGGCTCGGGCACCGTCGGCACCGGCTGCATCCTCGAGCACGGTGACAATCGCTGGCTGCAGCCCGGCGACGTCGTCGAGCTCGAGGTCGAGGGAATCGGCGTGCTCAGGAACGTGATCGGCCCACAACCAACTCCGCCGCGGTAATCTCGGAGGATGATCGAGCGCCTGCGCACCTCCTTCAGCGACCGTCGGCTGGTCGTTCTCGCGGCGCTCGCGACACTCTCGGCGTTCGTGGTCGCCCTCGTCGCGTTCCGCGTCGCCTACACGCATACCGGCGACCACATCGCTCTCTTGTGGAACCTGTTCCTCGCCTGGATCCCGCTCGGGCTCGCGCTGCTCCTCTACGACCGGCACGTGCGCAGCGCCGGGGCCGTGACGCTCGTCGGCCTGGGACTGCTCTGGCTGCTCTTCTTCCCCAACGCCCCCTACATCGTCACCGACTTCAGATACCTGGAAGGCGTGTCGGGCAAGGGGTTCTGGTACGACGGAGTGCTGATCGGGACCACGGCGTTGACGGGGCTCTTGCTCGGGTTCGTCTCGCTCTACCTGCTGCATGCCATCGTCCGCCGCAGCGTCGGCGCGCGTAACTCCTGGCTCTTCGTCCTCGCCGTCCTCGGCCTGAGCTCGGTCGGCGTCTACGTCGGCCGCGTCCTGCGCTGGAACTCGTGGGACGTGTTCGTGCGGCCGGGCTCGCTCGCCGCCGAGCTGGGGCAGGCGCTGGTCGACCCCCTCGCCCACCCGAAGCCGATCGCCATCAGCCTCGCGTTCACTTCGTTTCTCGTCGTCGGGTACCTCGCCTTCTACTCTCTCGCGCGCGCGAGCTCGTTGCTCGGCGATTAGGCGGCCGCCGCCGGGTGAAGGTCGCCGTCATCGGAGCGGGCGTGATGGGCCTCGCCGCCGCGCGCGCGCTCCGGCGCCGGGGGCACCAGCCGGTCGTCTACGAGCAATTCCGGATCGGCCACGAGCACGGCTCGAGCCACGGCCGCTCGCGCATCTTCCGGCTCGCGTACGCCGAGGAGGAGTACGTGCGGCTGGCGCAGGAGTCGCTCGGGCTCTGGCGCGAGCTCGAGGCGGAGACCGGCGAGACGCTGCTGGAGCTGAACGGCCTCGTAGAGATCGTCCGCACGCTCGAGGAGAGCACGGCGCCGACGCTCGAGGCGCTGGGCGTGCCGTGGGAGCGGCTCGAGCGCGAGCGGGCCGAGCGGCGCTACCCGATCCATGTCCCCGAGGGGTCGTTCGCGATGCTGCAGCCGGAGGCCGGCATCGTCCGCGCCGACAAGGCGCTCGCCGCCTTCGCCCGTGACCTCGACGTACATGAGGAGACGCGCGTGACGCCCAACGAGATTGACGCCGACGCGGTCGTCGTCACCGCCGGCTCCTGGGTGAACGAGCTCGTCGACCCGCGGCTGCCCGTGCGCGTGACCCGCGAGACGCTCTGCTACTTCCGACCGGAAAGCAACGGCCCGGTCCCCTCCGTCGTCTCCTTCAAGCCGCAGCGACACACGCACGAGATGTATTCGCTCGCGGATCCGAAGTACGGGCTCAAAGTCGGAGCCCACCACTCCGGCCCCGAGGCCGATCCGAACGTCCCGGGCGAGCCGGAGCCGCAGCTGATCGAGCGGATTACGGAGTGGGCCCGCGGCACCTACCGGCTCGCCGATCCAGACCCGGTCGAGGCGGAAACCTGCATGTACACGACGACGCGCGACGAGACGTTCATTCTTGAGCGCCGCGGCCGGATCGTCGTCGGCTCCCCCTGCTCGGGCCACGGCTTCAAGTTCGCCCCGGCGATCGGTGAGCGGCTCGCCGATCTCGCGGTCGAAGCCGCGTGATCGAGCTCGTCTACGAGACCCACGCACTCACGGTCGACAACGAGCGCGGAATCGCGACCGGCTGGCTGCCCGGGGAGCTGTCGAGGTCCGGGCGCCGCCTCGCTCGCGAGCTAGGCGAACGACGGCGGAACAACGGCATCGCGGCGGTGTTCTGTTCCGACCTGCGCCGTGCGATCGAGACTGCCGAGATCGCCTTCGCCAGTTCGGGGATTCCAATCCACCGCGACGCGAGATTGCGGGAATGCGACTACGGCGCGTTGAACGGCGTTCCGGTCGAGCAGATCGAGGCGACCCGCCTCGAGCGAATCGAGGTGCCGTTTCCCGGCGGCGAGAGCTACATGGACGTCGTCCGCCGGACGCACGACTTCCTCGACGATCTGGTGCGCGACTACGACGGCCGGGTGCTCGTCATTGCGCACAGCGCGAACCGCTGGGCCTTGGACCACCTGATCGAAGGGGCCTCGCTCATCGAGTGCGTCAAGTCACCTTTCGAGTGGCAGCCGGGATGGGAGTACATCATCGATGGACGCCCGCCTCGCGCGGACCCCGCCTCCGGAACGGGAAGTAGCTGAACCTCGGACGGCCGGCTTCGCCTGCGGCGTCCACCACTCCGCGGTCATAGCTCGAGCGGGATCGGCGATTCGTCTACGGGACCATCCGCCCGAGCGATTGGCCCGAGCTCTCGGCACTGCTCAGGGCACTGCGTCGAAGCTGAACATCATCCCGCTCTCGTGATGCTCGGCGATGTGGCAGTGGGCCATCCAGCGGCCAGGGTTCGTCACCTCGAGCAGGATGTCGACCGTCTCGCCGGTGCGGACGAGGACGGTGTCCTTCCAGACGAGGTTCGGCTCCACGACATCGTCGCGGGCAAGAACTACGAAGCGGCCCGCCCCGTGGACGTGGAACGGATGCGGCATCGGATGATCCGAGTCCAGCTCGTTGACCAGGCGCAGCTTCACCTGGTCGCCGACGTGGAACGTCCAGTCGATCTGTGCGTTCTCCGCGCCGGTCTCTCTGTCGACGAGCTTCCACCTCATGTTCGCCGGCGTCGTCATCCGGTTGACCTCGACCATGTCGTCTTCCCACTCGATTCCCTGCGCCGTGTCGTGAGGATGCTCCGGCTTGTCGTCGCGATGGTGGCCGCCGTGGTGCTTCCCGTGATGCCGATCGCCGTGTGCGTGGCCGCCAGGGCCGGCTTGTTGCTCCTCCTCCGCGGCGCCCTCGAGCCCATGGCCGTGGCGGCCGTGGCCCTCGTGCTCGTGACTGTGTCCGTGGTGACCGTGTCCGTGGTGGTGCTCGTGGCCGTGCCCACCCTCGGCCTCGACCAAGTTCGCCGGCACCAGCTTCATGCCGCACTTCGGGCAGCGGTCGGGCTTCTCGCTCGTCACCTCGGGATGCATGGGACAGGTGTAGGTCGTGTCCCCCGCGGCTTGGCCCAGCTCCATTTCCGCCACGAACGAGAGCGTCTTGTCGGGCGGCGCCTTCAGGAACGGCTCGATGCGCTTGCGTAGCTCGGCCATGTCGCGATTGGTTTGCAGGCGTGCGAATTCATCTACGTACGAGGACTCCGGTTGCGCGTCCGCAACGCTGATCGAGGCGAGGCGGTAGGTGCGGTCGGGCGTTCGATGCTCGAGCTCGAGGTCCCCAGCCTCAGCGAAGAGCACATCGACGACGACGCGCTCGGACGGGGCAAGGAGCACCTCGTCGACACGCTCCTCGTGCTCGTAATGGCCGCTGTCGCCGCCGACCAGCTTCATCTGCGCGCCCGGCACCGCGACGTTGAAGACACGCGTGTTGGCGGTGTTGGTGAAGTAGATGCGCACGACCTCGCCCCGCGTGGCTTCGAGCGAGAGGTCCGGCTCACCCGAGACCAACATCACGTTGCCGAAGCGGCCCATCGCCGCGTGAGTCGTCTGTGGACCGAACGGGGCGATCCGCCCGTCCTCGATCAGGATGTCGTCGAGCGTGAGCAGCAGCTCGCGGTTGACCGGCGGCCAGTGGTCGGGCTCGCTAGGAGTAACGAGGATGTTCCCGTAGAGCCCCATCTCTTGGCCGTAGTCCTCGCGGATGTGCGGGTGGTACCAGTACGCACCGGGGTCGGGCACGTGCACCTGGTAGGTGAAGGTCTCCCCAACCGGGATCGGCGCCTGCGTGTCGTGCGTCCCGTCGTAGCGGTTCTCGAGCCGCAGACCGTGCCAGTGCACGGTTGCCTCGAGGTCGCCGTGGTTGGTGACGTGGACCGTGATGGTCGAGCCCTGCCCGACCTTCAGCGTCGGGCCGGGGACGGAGCCGTTGTAGGTCAGCATCCGCACGGTGGAATCGCCGATCCGCTTCTTGACGGGCGTGATCTCGAGCTCGAATTCGTCGCCGTCGGCGAGCTCGACCAGCTCCGTCCTCTGTGCCTCCGGCAAACCCTCCGTTTCGTGCGGCAGTTCGGCGACTTGGCCGTGACTATCGGAGCTCGGGTCGTGCATGGTCAGCTCCTTTCGCCTGGGCGAGCTTCAGCGGACGCGCGCGCGCCGACCAGTGGGCGCGCGGGCTGGCTCGCTTTCGATTCCTGGTAATCCGCGATTCGCTCGGCGATGAACTCGGCGTCGTCCTTTACCCAGCCGATCAGCGCGGACCCGCGCGTGTATTGCCAGGTGAGGCCCAGGAAATAGAGCCCCGGGATATCGGTGACGCCGCGGCGGTGGCGCACGCGACCGTCGTCATCGAAGACGGGCAGCTTGATCCACGAGTAGTCAGGGCGGTAGCCCGTCGCCCAGATGACGGCGTCGACCTCGAGCTCGCTGCCATTCTCGAAGCGCACAGTGCGGCCGTCGGCGTCGAGCGCGCGCGGTTTCAGCTCGACCCCGTAGCGCCGCTTGAGCTCACGTGCGCTCGAGCCGATCAGCGTCTCGCGCGTGCTCAGCTTCCGGCCTAGACGCGACTCGACGGTCTTGTCGAGGATTCCCGCTTTCGTGAGCCACCAGAAGAGGTCGCGCCCGAGCGGGCGCTGGGGCAGCGGCGTCTGGCGCGAGCCGATCGAGAGCACCACCTTGTGCGTGGCCGCGAGCTCCTTCGCGATCTGGAAGCCGGTGTTCCCCCCACCGACGACGAGGACTGTCCCGGGCGGCACCTCGTCCGGCCTGCGGTAGCCAACGGCGTGCGTCTGGAAGACATCGTCGGCAAGCCGTTCAGCCAGCTTCGGCATGTACGGCGTCTGGAAGGGACCCGTCGCGACCACGACCTGGTCGGCGGTGACCGTCCGTCCGTCGAGCTCGAGGCGGAAGCGCCCGTCCTCGCCTCTGTCGAGCTTCGTGACCTCGCTGTTCAGCTCGATCGGCATCTGGAAGCTCGCGGCATAGCGCTCGAGGTAGGCGATCACCTCGTCCCGGGTCGGATAGCCGTCGGGATCGCCCGGGAAGGGAAGCCCGGGCAGAGCGCTGTAGCGCCGGGGCGTGAAGAGCGTGAGCGAGTCCCAACGCTCGCGCCAGGCGGGCGCGATCTCAGCGGCGCGTTCGAAGATCGCGAAGCGGCGCCCCTGGCGGGCGAGGAAGTAGCCGATGGCCAGCCCTGCCTGGCCGGCGCCGATGACGGCGACTTCCACGTCGTCCGTGGATCGAGACCGTTCGTCCGGCTCGCCTTCTGGCTCGTTCATCTCCTCGCGGCTTCCCGGCGCGCGTCAATCAAAACCCGTTCTACCGGCCCGCGGCCTAGCTGCCGCAACCGGCGCCAATTTCGACGGTTCGTCCTCACCCGGCGGGGGAAAAATAGCGAGCCATGGCACGCTCGCCCGCGCTCCTGGCGGCACTACTTGTTGCCGGCTCTGCCTCCGCTGCTGCTGTCCAGAGCGCCAAACCGCCGCGGATGGCGTTCGTCAGCCCGCAGGGAGGCGCCTTCGACGTGTGGACGGCGCGGCTCGACGGCAGCGAGATGCGCAGGCTCACACGCACGAAGGCCTACGACTCGTTCCCGGCGTGGTCGCCGGACGGAAGGCGGATCGTCTTCGTCACCGACAGACGGGCCGTAGGAAAGCTCTGGGTCGTGAACGCGGATGGCCGCGGCCTCAGGCGCCTGACCCGCGGCGGGTCGAAGGACGCGGATCCGGCCTGGTCACCCAAGGGCTCGCTGATCGCGTACGCCTCGACTGCGAGGCCGCCGGGGATCTGGCTCGTCCGTCCCGACGGGACGCACGCGCGCCCGGTGAGGCGCCGCGGCGTCGCCGGCGGCGCTCCCAGCTGGTCGCCCAATGCCCGGCAGATCGCCTTCGCCGCCCGTTGCGTCCAGGACGCGCTTCACACCTGCGTGTACGCGATCTCCGCGAGCGGCACCCGCAGGCGGCAGCTGACGCGGCCGGCCAACGACGACGACTGGGCGCCGGCCTGGTCGCCGGACGGCCGGCAGATCGTCTGGATGCGCGGCCCCGTGCTCTGGATCATGAACGCCGACGGGTCGTCGCCCCACAAGTTGCATCCGGCTGGGGAATGGCCCGACGACTCGCCTCCCTACGACACGTACCCCAGCTGGTCGCCCGACGGCTCGCGGATCCTGCTCGGCACGACGTACTCCCCGAGCGGGATCGCAGTCGTCAATCGCGACGGCAGCGCCTTCTCGCCCGTCGCCCCCGGCGCGATCAAGGATGGGATCTACCCGGCCTGGCGGCCTCGCTAGGTCGGCCACTATCCTCTACTCGATGCCGTTCTACCAGCAGCTCGGCACCGTTCCGCGCAAGCGGGAATGGTGCGCCCGAGCCAGACTGAAGTCTGGCACGGGACTAGGTTTCTGAATATGCCGTTCTACCAGCAGCTCGGAACCGTTCCCCGCAAGCGGCATATTCAGTTCCGCGACAACGGGGCGCTCCTGACCGAGGAGGTCATGGGGCTCGAAGGCTTCGTCGGGAACGAGTCGATCCTCTACCACCTCCAGTCGCCCTGCCGGGTGATGGAGCTCGGCGACTTCGAGGAGATCGAGCGCGAGGAGTGGGTCCCCGACGCCCACGCGCACCGGCACTTCCACACCAAGGACATCGACGCCGAGGGCGACGAGATCACCGGCCGGCGCCTGCTGATGTGGAACGACGACGTGGAGATCTCGCTCTGCCGCCCCTCCGAGCACGCGGACTACTTCTTCCGCAACGGCGAGGGCGACGAGGCGATCTTCGTCCACGAGGGCTCGGGGACGCTGGAGACGATCTTCGGCGAGGTGCCCTACAAGGACGGCGACTACGTCGTCATCCCGCGCGGCACGACGTACCGCTTCCGGCCGGAGGGCGAGCAGCGCTACCTGGTCTTCGAGACGCCCGGCCTCATCGAGATCCCGCGCCGCTACCGCAACCAGGACGGTCAGCTGCTCGAGGGCGCGCCCTACTACCACCGCGACATCCACCCCCCGGCGGAGCTGAACACGCACCGCGAGAAGGGCGAGTTCCCGGTGAAGGTGCGCGTGCGCGGCGGCTACCAGACCTACGTCCTCGACTACCACCCCTTCGACGTCGTCGGCTGGGACGGCTACCTCTACCCGTGGACGTTCTCGATCCACGACTTCGAGCCGATCACGGGGCGGATCCACCAGCCGCCCCCGTCGCACCAGACGTTCCAGGGTCAGAACTTCGTCATCTGCTCGTTCTGCCCGCGCAAGCTCGACTTCGACCCGCTGGCGGTGCCGATCCCCTACCACCACTCGAACCTGCAGTCGGAGGAGATGATCTATTACGTCTCCGGCAACTTCGGCTCGCGCAGGGGGGTCGACGTCGGGTCGATCACGCTGCACCCCTCGGGTCTGCCGCACGGGCCGCAGCCCGGCCTGGCGGAGAAGTCGATCGGCATGCACGAGACGACCGAGCTCGCGGTCATGTGCGACACGTTCCACCCGCTGAGGCTGTCGAAGTTCGCGAAGGACCTCGACGACGGCAAGTACGCTTACTCCTGGTACGAGAACGCGCAGGAGGGCGCCGACGCGGTCGCCGTCGATGGGGACGCGAGCGGCGCCGGGCTGACGTCCCACTTCTGACCGGCCGTCGGTAACGACCACGATCTACAGGAGGTCCGATGAGCGGTTTCGCAGTGGCGCACCTTGACGAGATCGACGAGATCAGCGACGGCCGCTGTCCCTCGCGCCCGGTGCGGCACCACTTCGGCATCACCTCGTTCGGCGTCAACACATGGACGGGCCGCGAGGCAGGCGACCGGATCATCAACGAGCACGACGAGGCGGGCGAGAACGAAGAGCTCTACCTCGTCCAGCACGGCCGAGCGCGGTTCGAGTTAGACGGTGAGCACGTGGACGCGCCCGCCGGCACGTTCGTCTTCGCCAGCCCCGGCGTCAAGCGGACCGCGTTCGCCGAGGAGCCGGGCACGACGATCGTTGCGGTCGGCGGCACCCCCGGAGAGGCATACGAGCCCCAGGGCTATGAAGTCTGGGCCCCGCTGAACCCCCTCTACGAGTCAGGCCAGTACGCCGAGGCTGCCGACCGCGGACGCGGACTGGTCGAAACCCACCCGGGGTACGCCAACCTCGCCTACAACGTCGCGTGCTGCGAGAGCCTCGCGGGGCGGACGGCCGACGCGATCGAGCACCTCCGCCTCGCGATCGACCGGAGCGAGCGCTTCCGCTCCTTCGCCGCCGAAGACTCCGACTTCGACCCGATCCGCGAAGAGCCGGCGTTCAAGGAGCTGGTGGGCTAGCTCGCGGCGCGAGCAGCGTGCCGCCTCCTAGCATTCCGCGGATGATCGTCGTCGACTGGGACGGGACCGCCACCGTCGAGGACACGCTGATCGTCGC
The DNA here is from genome assembly GCA_046725655.1 of Actinomycetota bacterium. Taxonomy (GTDB): domain Bacteria; phylum Actinomycetota; class Thermoleophilia; order Gaiellales; family Gaiellaceae; genus 13-2-20CM-68-14. The sequence continues at coordinate 10,257 of JBKOYZ010000223.1, forward strand.
GCTCGGCGAGTTCGGTGACTGGCAGGTCTACCTGGACGCCGCGGCCGCCCTCAAGCGCGGCGAGATCACGCTGCACGAGGAGATCCGCCGCGATGCCGAGTCGATCAAGACGCCGCTCGACGAGGTGCAGGCGTGGCTGGTCGACAACATCGAGCTGCGGCCCGGGTTCAGCGAGTTCGCGCAGGAGCACTGGCCGGTCATCGTCTCCAGTAACTTCCGCCAGCTGATCGAGCCGATTCTCGCGCGCGAGGGTCTTCCGCTCGAGGTTCGCGCGAACGAGGTCGAGTGGCACCCTGAGGGCTGGCGCGGCAGCTTCCGCAACGGCGAGTCCTGCGGCACGTGCGGCGAGCCGTGCAAACGCGCCGACCTCCACGGCGCCGAATATGTCATCTACGTCGGCGACGGGTACTCCGACCGGTGCGCGGCACAGGCGGCCGACCGCATCTTCGCCCGCGACAGCCTCGCGCACTACCTGGACGAGAAGGGCGTGGCGTACGAGCCGTTCGACGACTTCCACGACGTCAGTCGCGCGCTCGCCTAGAAGGCGCAGTTGAGCGCCGAACGGACAAGCGATACCGGCCGGGATTATCCGGACGCACGGGCAAAGCCCGCGCGTCCTCTAAACGGCGTCGCAAGCGAGCGCCTTCGTTGACCCTCCTCCCGCTGCCGGAGCCGTACGACTTCGAGCTCTCGACCGAGCGCTACCGCGTGTTCGGCCCCGACCTGGCGAACCTCTGGTACGAGGGCGGCCTCCACCGGGTCGTCGACGGCCGCGAGATCCGAATCGAGGCCGCTCCCGGCGGAGCCGACGTCGAGCCGCTCGACGAGGAGACGGAACCGGTCGCGCTGGAGCTGCTGGGAGCCGAGTTCCAGCTCGCGCCCTTCTACGCCTGGGCGACGAGCGACGGCGTTCTCGGCGAGCTCGTCTCGAGACTCGCGGGCCTCCGCCCGCCGCTCGCACCCGACCCGTTCGAGACGCTTGTCACCGCGATCACGGCGCAGCAGGTCTCGCTCTTCGCCGCCTTCGCGATCCGCAACCGGTTCGTCGAGCGCTTCGGCGAGCGCGCCGTGCGCGCGTACTCGTTCCCGGCCCGGGAGCGGGTCGCGGAGGCGCGCGAAGAGGAGTTGACCGAGCTCGGCTTCTCCCGCCGCAAGGCGGAATACGTGCTCGGCGTCGCCCGCGCCGACGTGGACTTCGCGGCGCTGCGTAATCTGCCGGACGACGAGGTGAAGGCGACGCTGACCGCATTGCGAGGGCTCGGCGAGTGGAGCGCGGACTGGTTCCTCGCGCGCCACCTCGCGCGCCCGCGCGCGTGGCCCGCCGGCGACCTCGGGCTCGTCAAGGCGGTCTCGACGTTCTACTTCGCGGGACGGAAGCTGACGATCGCCGAGGTGCGGGCGTTCGCCGAGAGGCTCGACCCGTTCCAGAACCTCAGCGCCCACTATCTCCTCACCGGCCTCCGGACGGCGCCTCCCGCATGACCATTCGCGAAGCGACCAAGGACGATCTCCAGACGCTGCGGAAGCTCTACGAGCAGTTCATGCGCGAGCTGCCACCCCCGCCGGACATGCCGGTCGACATCGAGCACGAGCTGAACGAGCTCGTCGACTACATCGAGAAGCATCTCGCCCTGTTGGCCGAGGACGACGGCGGCGAGGTCATCGGCTTCGCGCTCGCCGGCATGGACGACCACCCGGGCATCGGCGAGCTCAGCGACCTCTACGTCGCTCCGGGATCCCGCCGCCAGGGCGCGGCGCGAGAGCTGGTCCGCGCGGTCGTTGAGCGGCTCGGCAACCAGGGCGCGAAGGTGGTCGTGCTCGACGTCGGACACGACAACACTGCCGCGCGTGCGACCTACGAGCGGCTCGGCTTCCGCACCGATGCGCTCCGGATGTACGCGCCGCTGCCGAAGGTGCTGGAACGAGCGAGTGCTGCACCGCCCGGCGAGTCCTTCGGCTCCGTCCACGTGCAGACGGACGACGCCGACGCGGTCGAGAAGGCCGTGCAGAAATACGTCCCCAGGTTCGGCCGCTCGGCGGGAAGCGTCGTCACCGAACCGCGAAACGGCTGGATCGCCGTCTACGACGAGCTCAGCGACCGCGACCCGTCGGTGTTGCGGCGCCTCGGGAGCGAGCTCTCGAACGCCACCGGCGCGGTGGCGGTCGCGATCGGCGTCGAGGATGGTGCAGTCGTCCGCTACGTCCTCTTCGAGCGCGGCTCGGTGGTCGACGAGTACATGTCCGTGCCGGAGTACTACAAGCCCCTGCCGCCGGGCGACGCAATCGCGCTCGGCGCGAACCCGACCGTCGTCGCGCGGCTGACGGGCGCGGACCCGAGGCGGTTCCGCGAGGTCGCTCGCACCGGCGCCGCTCCGGAAGCGCTGCCGCCGGCGACCGAGCTCGTGGAGGAGATCGCCGGGCTGATGGGCCTGAGCGGCGCCGGCCACGGGTACGAGGCCGCGGCCGAGGCCGGCGCCCACGTGATCTCGCGCTCGTGATCCTCTACGACGCACCGCGCTGCCCGTACTGCGCCCGCGTGCGGATCGTGCTCGCGGAGAAGGGCGTCGCCTACGAGACGGTGGAGATCGACCTCGGCGACCGGCCGGCCTGGCTCTACACCAAGAACCCGAGCGGCAGGGTGCCGGTGCTGGAGGAGGACGGCGGTTTCGTGCTGCCGGAGTCGCCGGTGATCATGGAGTACCTGGAGGAGCGGTATCCGGAGCCGCCGCTGTGGCCGCGCGATCCGGCCGAGCGCGCGCTGGCGCGGCTCTGGATCGACCGTTTCGCCGTGCGACTCGGCGACGACTACTACGCGCTGCGCCGCGGAGACTCGTCGGCGCTCGACCAGCGGCTCGCCGAGCTCGACGCCGCGCTCGAGGCGCATCCGTTCCTGAGCGGCCGCGACTACGGGCTCGCCGACATCGCCTACATCCCGTGGATCCTGCG
>JBKOYZ010000090.1:0-19700 GCA_046725655.1 Actinomycetota bacterium
CGCCCCGTGAAGATGGTCTACAACCGCGAGGAGTCCTTCGTCGGCCACATCCATCGCCACCCGGCGAAGATCTGGATGGAGCACCACGCGAGCCGCGACGGCAAGCTCGTCAACGTCACGGCACGGATCCTGCTCGACGGCGGCGCGTACGCCTCCAGCTCCGCCGCGGTCACTGCGAACGCCGCCTCGTTCGCCTGCGGCCCGTACGCGGTCGCAAACGCTCACGTCGAGTGCACCTCGGTCTACACGAACAACCCGCCGTGCGGGGCCATGCGCGGCTTCGGCGCGGTCCAGAGCTGCTTCGCTCACGAGGCGCAGATGGACAAGCTCGCGCAAGCGCTCGGGGTCGACCCGGTCGACCTCCGCCTACGCAATGCGCTTGCGCGCGGCGATTCGCTGCCGACCGGGCAGAAGGTCACCGGCTCGTTCCCGGTCGCGGAGGTGATCCGCCGCTGCGCGGAGCTGCCGGTCCCGGAGCCGGAGGAGCTTCCGCGCGACGTTCTCCGCCTCCCGGGCGGGTCGGGCAACACGACGCGCGGCCAGGGGATCAGGCGAGGCATGGGCTTCGCGGTCGGCTTCAAGAACGTCTGCTACTCCGAAGGGTTCGACGACTCGACCGCGGCGCGCGTTCGCCTCTACGCCGACGCCGAAGGCGCGCTGCACGCGGAGGTCGATTGCGCCGCCGCTGAGGTCGGCCAGGGCGCGACCAACGTGATCCTGCAGACCGCACGGACTGAGCTCGAGGTCGATGACGTCGTGCTCGGGCCCGCGACGACGGGATCGGTCGGCTCGGCCGGGTCTGCCTCCGCCTCGCGGATGACGTGGATGGCGGCCGGCGCGGTCCGGCTCGCATCGCTGGCCGCCAGGGAGGAGCTGGCGCGCCGCGGCGGCCTCGCGCCTGGCGACTCGATCGACGTCGAGCGCACGTACCGCCACCGCCCGACCATGCCGCTTGATCCGGAGACGGGCCAGGTGACCGGCGACGGCGCCCACGTCGCCTACGTCTGCGCCGCGATGCGCGTCGTGGCGGAGGTCGACGTCGAGCTCGGGCTCACACGCGTCGTCTGGGTGGGCACCGCCCAGGACGTCGGCAAGGCTGTCAACCCGCAGGCCGTCTACGGGCAGATCGAGGGCGGTACCGCCCAGGGGCTGGGGCTCGCGCTCATGGAGGAAATCCAGACCCGCGACGGCCTGATCACAAATGCGAATTTCACCGACTACCTGATTCCGACCACGCTCGACATGCCCCAGGTCGACGCGGTGCTGGTCGAGGAGCCGGAGCCCGATGCGCCCTACGGCGTCAAGGGGGTCGGCGAGCCGCCGACGGTCGTCTCGACCGCCGCGATCGTCTCAGCGCTCCGGGACGCCACGGGTCGCGATCTGAGCCGCGTTCCGGTCCGCCCTGACGACATCGTCGGCCTCTAGGCCCGGCTCCGCGACGCCGCCGGAGAACGACTGGCCCTCGCGCCCGACCTCGGCTGCCTCACGCCGGACGACGATCGCGACCGAGGCGAGGATCAGCAGCGCGCCGACGATGATCCGCACTGTGATCGCCTCGTCGAGCACGAGGGCGCCGAGCCCGATCGCGACCACCGGGTTCACGTACGCGTACGTCGACACCTGGCCGATCGGAGCGTTGGCGAGCAGCCAGGCATACGCGCTGTAGCCGACGACCGAGCCGAAGACGATCAGGTACCAGAGACCGAAGATCGAGCGGGCCGAGTAATTGGCGGGATCCAGCTCCTGGGGGCTGTAGACGACGAGCGCGATCGCCGTCAGCACGATCCCTCCGCAGAGCATCTCGACCGCCGTTGCCGCGAAGGCGTCCTTCGGCACCGGCAGCCGCGGCGAGAGAAAGGAGCCGAACGCCCACAGAAACGCCGCCGCGACGGTGACCAGCAGGTAGACGAGCGAGCCCGAGCCGCCGCCGGGGCGTACGAGCAGCGCGATTCCTCCGAAGCCGACGAGCAGGCTGATGACCGATACCAGGTCCGGCCGCTCGCCGACGACGAGGCGAAACAGGACCACCCACAGCGGAATCGAGGCGATGATCAGCGAGGCGAGGCCGATCGGAACCTCGCGCTCGGCGATGAAGAGGAGCGAGTTCCCGCCCGGCAACAGGAGCCCGATCAGGGCCGCCGAGGCGAGCTCCGCGCGCGTCAGCCGCAGCGCACTTCGGCCGCGGCGCCAGACGACGATCCCGCCGATCAGGGTCGCCGCGATCATGAAGCGGATCCCAGCCGCGAAGAGCGGCGGCATCGTCTCGCCGGCGAGCTCGATGCCAAGGTAGGTCGAGCCCCAGATGATGTAGACGACCCAGAGGGCGGTCCAGGTCTTCGCCTTCTGGCTCACTTCTCTCACAACGAGAGAGGTCGTGCCCGTCGTCCCGGATGCTCTACCGCTTCAGCGTCAAGGCCGCACCGAGTCCGAGCAGGACGATGCCGAGTACGCGCAACCAGCCGACGCCGATCCGCTCCGCGCCGAGCAGCCCCCAGTGATCGATCGCCGCGCCGGCCGCGAACTGCCCGGCGATGAGCACCGCGACGGTCGCGATCACGCCGATCCTGGAGCCGGCGACGGTGATCGCAAGGACGATGATCAGGCTCATCAGCGCGCCGCTCCAGAGCCAGGCCGGCTGCCTCGCGGCTGCCGTGAGCTCGCCGAGGCCCTGCCGAGCAACGAGCAGCAGCGCGAGCGCGAGCACCGCCGTGAGTGTCGTGGCCCAGGCGAGCGCGCCGAGCACGCCGACCCGGTCGCCGAGCTTCGACATCACTGCGACCTGCACGGAGCCGGCCACCCCGGCCACGATCGCGAGCAGGACGACGAGCACGTTCACGACGGGCCAGCATCGCAGGGCCTCCGGACACGGAGAGGGCCGGCGCGGCCGGCCCTCTCGCGTTGTCGTTGCTACTCCTCTTGCTACCCGGTTGTGACCTTCGTGCCGTCGACGGTCGGGTTCTGCCCGAACACCTGGACCTCGGCGACGTGCACCTCATTTGCGCGCACGCTCGCATTGCAGTCGGCGTTGTTGTTCGGGTCGTTGTCCTGGTCGCCGTGGTACGAGGCCTGGCCCGTGCACTGGTTGTTCGTGACGACGAACTTGATGTGCGTCGCCAGGGCCTGCGGGTTAGCGTCGAAGTACCGCAGCGTCAGGTCAGGAGCGACCGGTCGTGGGTTGACGGACGGGAACGCGTCGGATGCGGACGAGACGATCTTCGTCCAGCCCGCGTCGATCGACCCGTCGCAGGTCGGGTTCGCGGCGACCTTCCCGGCGCGGCAAGCGTAGGCGTCGAACGAGCGGAGTGCGGTGAACCGGTTGTTGCCGAGCACCAGCTGCGCGGAGACGCCGAGCCGCTTGATCAGGTTGCCGTTCGGATTGACGTCACCGAGCGCGATCACGAACCAGCGGCCGACGGCGCTCGCACCGGTCTGGCCGTCGTTCGTGGCCTCGTTGTCGTCTTGGACGTTCGCGAGGTCCGTGTTCGTCCCAAGGGCGTCGCCGCTGATCGTCGCGGTCTGCGACGACGAGGCGAAGTTGGGCGCGAAGTGGATCGTGATGTTCCGAACCTCTCCGGGTTGCAGGTCGCGGACGTTGAACCGCACGGCCCCGAAGCCGGGCGCGACCGCGATGAAGTTGTAGGAGTTCCAGCGCGGGTTGTCGGCGTTCGGCATGAACTGCGCCGTGTGGTCGAGATTGTTCGTGCCGGGCGTGGCACTCGGGACGGTGGACGGGTCGGTGTCCGCGATCTGCGTCACGCGGGCCTGGTAGTCGCCCACGTAGATCTTCGCGTTCACGGGAACGAGCGTGTTTCCCTTGTTGTCGGCGAAGAAGTTCAGCGTCGCGTTGTCGGCGAGCGGAGACGAGAAGGCGGGCGTCGGCTCCACGTCAGAGTTGCCGTTCGTGTTCTGGAACTGGCCGAAGCCGCGCAGCGCGAAGCCCTGCCAGAGCAGGTCCTGGTTCGCCCCGCCGAAGCGGCCCACGTCGGCGGCGAGCATCGCGTCGCGCGCCTGGGCCATCGTCGGGTTGCGCGGCATCATCACCATCGCGTCGTAGTAGTCCTGGATCCAGCGCCGGTCGCCCGCGCACGACGACGCGGCCAGCTGCCCGCGGACGCACGCGACGTCCTCCGCCGGCCCGCTCGAGGGATACCGGGCGAGGAAGAGGTCGCGCAGGTCGATCTGCACGGCGATCCAGATCTCACCGTCGGCGTGCACCTCGCCCTCGCGCGGCGGGGTGCCCGTCCCAGCGAGGTCGAAGCCGTAGTCGCCGTAGTTCAGCGGGTCGGTGTCGGGATTCTGTCCCGGCAGCGGGAACTGCCCGCCCATCGGACGGCCCGCGAGGAAGTCGCGGATCCCGTTGTACGGGTTGCCCGTCACGTACGCACCCTCGGTGTAGCGGTCGGAGCCGGGCACCGGGGCAACGTGCAGCGCGTTCATGACCTCGAGCGCGTCGAAGTCGCCGAACGCCTCTCCCATCGCGCCGGCGTGGGTGCCCTGGCGGGCGCCGACGCCCTTGCCGATCATTCGGTTCTCGATCATGTGGCCGAACTCGTGGCCGTAGACGCTGAAGTCGTAGTCACCATCGACGCACGGCGCGTAGAACGACGCGGCGAGCGACTGCCAGAGGAACATGTTCGTCTGCGCATGGGTGCCGTCGGCACCGGTGCCCATGTTCGCGTTGTCGCGGCTACCCGTGGCCGCTCCGGCTTGGGCGTTGCCGTTCAGGCCGTCGTTGGCGAGCGGCTGCACGAACGGTGCGCCGGGAGTCGGGAACGGGTCGATCATTGTGACGCCGTTGTTGTACTGCTGCGAATTCCGATGTCCCTCGTCGAACCCGAGGTAGTACGAGTAGTCGTGCATGACGTTGTGGCCGACGAAGAGGTTGACCGTCGCCGCCTCGATGTCGTTCGCGGCGGGGTTGTTGACCGGATCGGACACGAGAGCCGGATTACAACCGGAGTTGAACCAGGCGTTCGTGAACGCGGGCTGGTAGTCACGCGTCGCGCTGGTGGGCCGGAAGAGCAGCGGATTGCCGAACGCGCCGTGCGTACCGCTCCAGAGCCGCGCGTCGTCGACGTTGTTGCCGGTCGTCTGCGTGGTGCCGAGGTCGTTGCCGGCCGAGTCGAGCTGCACGTCCCACGGGAACTTCGACGCGACTCCGAGCGGGTCGACCGTCGTCGCGGGGTTGTCGGAGGCCACGTGCGTGCAGCCGGCGGTGGCCGTCCAGCAGTAGAGCTCCCGCGTGTCCGTGCTCGGGTAGTTCCACGGGTACGCGTTCATCGGGTTGAACGGCGGTGTGTTCGTGAAGGCGAGCCACGTCGGGCCGTCCGCCACGTTGTCGACGAGGTTCTGCCGGTAGAGCAGCTTGCCGGTGGCCGCGTCGACGATCACACGGTACGAGCTCTGCGCGCCGACGAGTGTCTTCGTCACCGTCGTGTCGTAGGCGCGAATCGCACCCTCACGTGGTGTGCCGAACACGGTCGGCTTGACCGTCTGCAGGCCGCTGAAGCCCGCGGCGTCAAGGCCGAGCGACCCGTTCGCGGTCGTGCCGAGCAGCGTGATCTGGCCGACTTGGGCTCCGGCCCCTCTCGCCGCGTGCCGCCACGCGGCGACCGGCTGGAGCACGCGGTTGCCGGTCACGGCAGCGTCGGGCGTCAGGTTCGACGACGCGTACACGACCTTCCAGCTGTGCTTGGCGCGGACGACCGTCACGGTCGCGAAGCCGTCCGCCGAGACGACGCCGCCGAATGTCTGGCGGAAGACGACGGCGTGGACCCGGCTGCCCCGCAACGGAGCAGCCGTGTCAAGGCGCAGGTGCGATACCGACTTGAGCCGGAAAAGCTGCTTGTGTGCGGCGAGCCAGCTCCGGGCGGCGGCCGCTGCGGACGACGCCTTGATCCCGGTGGCCAGGTAGCCGCCGTAGTGGATGACCGAGGCCGGTGCGCCGTGCGAGCTCCAGGACACCCAGCCGCGTATTGCTCTCGCGGCCTTGAGCTGCGCGGCCGTCGGCGCGACCTTGGCGCGCGCGTCGAAATCGCGCAGGCCCGTCGACTGGCCGTCGAGGTGGACGACTGCGAAGCCGCTCGATGTGAGCGTCAACGCGAGGACTGACAGCCCGGAGAGGACCAGCAGCCGAATGGCTCCTGCTCGCCGAGGCCGGACGCTGGGGCGTCTCATGCGTTCCCCCCTTGCGGTTGATTTCGTGTCCGCAGCCACACGGCCGCCGCAGTAAGTCAGCGGCTGCTGCCGCCTTCTACCAAACCGCCATCGCGCCCGGTCGCGGCTACTGAAGTTAGGCTCCGCTCCGTTCGACGAAAGGGGGATTGCTGCATGGTCAGGGTCTTCATGCTCTACGAGAGCGAGCCGGATCCCGAGCGGTACGAGCAGCACGCGGAGCTCTGCCGGAAGGTGCCGGGGGGGACCTTCCGCCACGGCAAGGTCTTCGGCGCGCCGATGGGGGAACCGGCTTACGCGTACTACGCCGAGTGGGAGTTCCCTGACCGCGACGCGTTCAAGGAGGCCGCTCGGACCGAGGAGTTCATGGCGACCGGCAAGGACGCGATGGAGATGGGCGGCCACTTCCACGTGCTGTTCGCGGACGTCTCGTGACGGAACGCCAGCCGGTTGCGCCGAAACCGCTCCCGCCCGAGGAGCTCGGCTTCGAGCGGATCGTCTACGAGAAGACGCCGCCAAGAGCGACGATCACGCTGAACCGCCCCGAGGTCCTGAACGCCTTCGACTTTCGCATGCTGCGGGAGCTCGCGCGTGCCTGCGAGGACGCGTCCTGGGACGACGACATCCGGGTCGTGGTCGTCACGGGCAACGGGCGCGCCTTCTGCGTCGGCGCCGATCTGAAGTCCTGGGGCGCCGACCTGCTCGACAACCCGCGCGAATACTGGAAGTGGTTCGGCGCGTTCAAGGACATGCACGACAGGCTGCGCGAGGTCGGTAAGCCGACGGTCGCGCGGGTGAACGGGATCGCCGTCGGCGGCGGCAACGAGCTGCAGATGGCCTGCGACCTGGCGGTCATGGTCGACGACGCGTTCATCCGGCACGTCGGCCCCGAGCACGGCTCGGTGCCGGCCGGCGGCGCGACGCAGTGGCTGCCGATTTTCGTCGGCGACCGGCGGGCGCGCGAGATCCTGCTCCTCTGCGACGAGATTCCGGCGAAGCAGGCCGAGGAGTGGGGGCTCGTGAACCGGGCGGTACCCGCCGCGGAGCTCGACGAAGCGGTCGACTACTACGTCGAGCGGCTGGCTGTGAAGCTGCCGCAGACGCTCCGCTACACGAAGCAGCAGCTGAACTGGTGGCGCGACATCTCCTGGCACGAGACGATCGGCCATGCCCGCGACTGGCTGTCGCTGTCGATGCTCGGCGACGAGGCGAGGGAAGGCGTGGAGGGGTTCCTGAACCGCCCCTGAGGCGGCTCACGCTCTCAGCACGCCCGCGCCCAGCGCACCAGAAGCGGGCGTTCGCGCCTCCTCCCCGCCGGCCCTTCGCTGGCAAGATCCCGCCCGATGACGCTCGTCCTCGTCGAGCGCGACGACCCGGTCGCCGTTGCCCTGCTCAACCGGCCGGAGGCCCTGAACGCGCTCTCGGACGAGTTGATGGACGAGCTCGTGGCGCGGTTGTCCGAGCTCGACCGCGACGAGGCGGTGCGGTGCATCGTCCTCGGGGGCAGCGAGCACACCTTCGCCGCGGGCGCCGACATCGGCGAACTCGCGCAGTCCTCGGCGATCGACCTCTACTACCAGCGTCGCGTCGAACGCTGGGATGCGATCCGCTCGCTGTGGACGCCGCTCGTCGCTGCGGTCTGCGGCTTCTGCCTCGGCGGCGGTTGCGAGCTGGCCATGTCGTGCGACCTGATCGTCGCCTCCGAGACGGCGCAGTTCGGCCAGCCGGAGACGGCGCTCGGGATCATCCCCGGCGCCGGCGGAACCCAGCGCCTGACTCGGGCGGTCGGCAAGGCGCTGGCGATGGACGTGATCCTTAGCGGGCGGCGGCTGACGGCGGACGAGGCCTTACGCGCCGGGTTGGTCTCACGCGTCGTTGCGCGCGAAGCCTGGCTCGAGGAGGCGAAGCGCGTCGCCCGCGACATCGCGGCCAAGGGCCCGGTCGCGACACGGCTGGCTAAGGAGTGCGTCGATCGCGCCTACGAGACGACGCTCCAAGCCGGCGTCGAGGCCGAGCGCCGCGCGCTCTACCTCGCGTTCGCCTCTGAGGATTCCCGCGAAGGCCTGACCGCGTTCACCGAGAAGCGCGAGCCCGAATTCCGCGGTCGCTAAGCAACAGTCTGTTGCAAAGAAGGGCACGTCACGAACGGCCGTTTCTTCCCGACCAAAAGCGTGGCCTCAGCCCAACCGTCCAAGTAACAGTCTGTTACTAAGTCTCGGGAGCGCGTCGGCGGCAGCCGCGGCCGTGTCGGTCATGGCGGGGGCTGTCCCCGGACGTCTCGGTTTCGGCGGCGGCCAGGAGTTCCGCCCGAAGTGCTCGTCGATGCCGCCAACGAACGCGGAGCGGCGGGCTTTGCCCGTCGCGACCAGTGCGCAAGCGAGTAATCGCTTAACCCGACGAAGTCGTCATGCCTCGCGCTGCGCGCGAGGCGGACTTCGCCGGGTTCACGAAGTCGTCATGCCTCGCGCGCAGCGCGAGGCGGACTTCGCCGGGCTATCCGACGTAGATCGGCGTGTGCAGCGGCACCACGTCGTACAGCTGCTCCACGTCCGGGATCGACATGCGGATGCAGCCGTGCGAGGCGGCCGTGCCGAGCGACGAGAGCTCGTCGGTGCCGTGGATGCCGGCGCCGTTGTAGAAGCCGAGCCAGCGCGCCTTGATCGGGTCGTCGGGCCCGGGCGGGATGACACGGCCGGCGAGCGCGCCCGCCCAGGCGCTGTTCGGGACGTGCCAGGACGGGTTCACCTGCTTGTCGTCGATCGTGTACTGCCCCGCCGGCGTCTCGAGCCCCTGCTGGCCGACGGCGATCGTGTAGCTGTGAACGAGCTTGAGCTTCTTCCACAGCCTGAGCGTGAAGTGCGAGCGGTCGATCGTGATGAAGGTCGAGTTCTTGACGGCCAGGCGCGCGAGGCTGAGGTGCGGTCGCAGCCTCCGCGTCGGCAGGAGCACGACGTGGAGCGATTCCGGATTCCGCAGCTCGCGGAGGAGCCGGAACTTGAGAAACCGCTTCTGCACGGCCAGGCCCTCGCGCGACGGCGTCACGTTGAGCGAGATGCCGTCGGGATCCATGCGCGCGCTGGTGGGCTCGTAGTCGACCTGCTTCGCGATCCGCTCGATTGCGCGGTCGACCTTCTCCGGCGAGAAGGCGACGCGCGGGGGCACCGCCGCGCGAACCTTGTCGCCGCGAAGGTCGCGCCAGGCGCGCGCGAAAAAGTTGCCCTGACGGCTCTGTTGGAGCGCCTCGCTCACCATGCGCTGTGCGTTCAGGCGCGCGTCGATCTCGTTTGCGCGCAGCGTCCAGCGCCGGTTGCGCCATTCGATGACGATCTCCTTGGCGATCTTCGCCTGGAGGCTGCGCCGAAGGACGTCCCGCGCCGAGCGTGCGCTCAGTCCGCCGACGTCGATCCCGCCCGCGGTCACGCCGTGGGCGATCACGTCCGACCGCGTCGAGTCGTAGGCGTAGAGACCACCGGCGCCGGCAGCGAGGACGAGCACCACCGCGGCTGCTCCGATCACGAGTACCCGTCGCCTCATCTGCCTTCTCATCCCTCCCGCGCGATATGCAGCCGGGACGGTAGCGAAGGCGTCTGCTAGCTGACGAGCTCGACGGGGGTGAGCTCGAGCTCGAGCTCGGTCCCCTCGCGGATCACGCGGGCGCGGATTGTCGAGCCGATCAGGTCGGCGACCATCACGCGCTGGATGTCGTCGACAGCCTCGACCGGCGTCCCGTCGAGCTCGACGATCAGATCCTCGGCGCGGAGGCCCGCGTGCGCGGCCGGGCTGCCCTCGACGACCTCGACCACCTCCACGCCGGCGCTCCGTCGAAGCTGCGCGGCCAGGCGGGGTGGGAGCGGCCGGGCGCCGCCCGCGATGCCGAGGTAGGCGCGGCGGAACCGGCCCTCCGTCATAAGGGCGGCAACAATCGTTCGGGTCGCGTCGTTGATCGGAACGGCCAGTCCGAGCCCGACACCTGCGACTGCCGTGTTGACGCCGATCACGCGCCCACGGCCGTCGGCGAGCGCGCCGCCGGAATTGCCCGGGTTCAGCGCCGCGTCGGTCTGGATGACGTTGTCGACGACACGGCCCTGACGGGTCGGGAGCGAGCGTCCGAGCGCGGAGACGACCCCGGCGGTCACCGAGCCCGCGAAACCGTTCGGGTTTCCGATCGCAACGACCAGCTGGCCGACGCGCAGATGCTCGGCGTCGCCGAGCTCGGCCGCGGTGAGATCGGGGGCGTAGGCGCGGAGCAGCGCGAGGTCGGACAGCGGGTCGGAGCCGACGAGCTCGAAGCCGAGCTCGCGGCCGTCCACGAACGAGGCGCGGCCCTTGCCGGTCGTCCGGTCGACGACGTGTGCCGAGGTGAGCATGAAACCGTCGGGTGTGATGACGACGGCGCTGCCGCCGCCGTCGAGGACGCGTCCTCCCCGGACGCGACGTGAGACGCGGAGGTTGGCGACCGAGGGCGTCAGCCGCTCGGCGACGGCGATCACCGCGCGCGAGTACGCGTCGAGGGCCTCTTCATCGCTCGGCGCGCCCCCGGTCTCGCCGTTCGAGTCGCGACCGGGGCGGGGCACCGCGTCGATGAAGGTCAGCTCGGCCACGTCGGGCCAAGCTAGCAACGTCGCACGGGCTCGCGGAGCGTCATTTAGGCTCGCCGCATGGCAGAAGTCGAGACCGCCCGCGAGGGCGCGGTTCTTACGATCACCCTCAACCGGCCGGACGTCCTGAACGCGCTCAACAACGCGATGCACCGGGCGCTCGGCGCTGCGTTCAAGGAGGCGGCGGACGACGACGTACGCGCAGTCGTGATCACAGGTGCGGGACGCGGCTTCTGCGTCGGCCAGGACCTGGGCGAGTTCCGCGAGGGCGCGGGCGACATCGGCAGCCGGCTCCGCGCCAACTACCACCGCACCATCACCGCGCTCCGCGCGCTCGAGAAACCCGTGCTCGCGGCCGTCAACGGTCCCGCGGCGGGAGCGGGCCTCTCGCTGGCGTGCGCCTGCGACCTGCGCATCGCGTCGGACCAGGCGACGTTCGTCCCGGCGTTCATCAACATCGGCCTCGTCCCGGATTCCGGCGGGACCTACTTCATCACGCGTCTCCTCGGGGAGGCGCGAGCGTTCGAGTGGCTTTGCTCCGGGCGCCGGCTGACGGCGGCCGAGGCCCACGAGTGGGGCGTGGTCTCAGAGGTCGTCGACGCGGAGACACTGACGGCACGCGCCGCCGCGGTCGCGGCCGAGCTCGCTGCGCTGCCGACGCGCGCGATCGGGATGACGAAGCGCCTCCTCGGCCGCGCTGCGACCGCGAGCCTGGGCGACCAGCTCGAATGGGAAGCGCAGCTGCAGACCGCGGCGACCCAGACCGAGGACTTCCGCGAGGGCGTCGCCGCCTTCCTCGAGAAACGCGAGCCGCGCTTCCACGGGCGCTGACGCCGGTTTAGGATCCGCGCATCGAGGACGCCCAGCAGCTGTCCGCGCAACAGCGCCACCCGGTCAGACTCGTCGTCAACGACGACCTGCAGCGGAACCGGTTGACCGTCTTCCTCCGGCTCATCCTCGCGATTCCGCACATCATCTGGTGGGCTCTGTGGGGGATCGTGGCCGCGCTCGCCTCGATCGCGAACTGGTTCGCGACGCTCTTCAGAGCCGAGTCGCCCGAGGGCCTGCACAACTTTCTCGCCACGTACCTCCGCTATCAGACGCACGTGTACGCCTACATCCTGCTGATCGCCGACCCGTTCCCGGGCTTCGGCGGACAGCCCGGTTACCCGATCGACCTCGAGGTCGACCCGCCCGAGCGCCAGAACCGCTGGACGGTCGCCTTCCGCCTCATCCTTGCGATCCCGGCGTTCATCGTCTCCGGGATCCTGGGCTACCTCTCGCGCGCGCTCGCGATCTTCAGCTGGTTCGTCGCACTGATCCTGGGCCGCGTCCCCGAGGGGCTGCGGAACTTCGCGGCGTTCGCGCTTCGGTACGAGCAGCAAACGGGCGCCTACGCGTACCTGCTGACGCCGCGGTACCCGAGCTTCAACGTTTCTGTCTCGGAGTAGCCGGCCAGCGTGTCCTTTGACACGACTTCGGCGACCGTGGTAAGACCGCCGCGCGTCCACTGACGCACGGGTCCGGCTCCGGGGGGCGGCGGGACTCGACCCGCAAAACGAGGAGGGATGTGCATGTCCATGCGACACCGATGGGGACGGGCGATCCTCGCGGTGGGAGTGGTGCTGGCTGTGGCTGTTTCGACCGCCGCGGCACGGCCGACCGCCCACCGTTCGAACGGCCGTCCGAGCCACCACCAGACACAGCTCGTTTGGCAGGACTGCGGTGACGGCTACCAGTGCTCGAGCCTGAAGGTTCCCCGCGACTATCGCCACCCGAACGGGCCGACCTTCAACCTCGCGATCATCCGGCTGCCCGCCCAGGACCAGGCGCACCGGATCGGCGCGCTCTTCGTCAACTTCGGCGGCCCGGGCGGCACCGCTGTCGACACGATCCATGCGATCGGGCGAGACCTGTTCGGCGCGGTCAACGACCGCTTCGACATCGTCGGCGTCGACCCGCGCGGCGTCGGGCACACCGAGCCCTCGGTCGACTGCAAGGCCAACCAGGAGACGGAGGGCATCTACTCGCAGCCGTTCGTGACGCCGTTCAACCTCGACGTCGGCGCGCTGATCGCCAAGGACAAGGCCTACATCAACCGCTGCAAGGCGCTCAACGGAAGCGTTCTCCGCTACCTCTCGACCGAGAACACCGCCCGCGACATGGACCGCGTCCGAGCGGCGATGGGCGAGTCGAAGCTGAACTACTTCGGCTTTTCGTACGGCACGTTTCTCGGCTCGACGTACGCAAGCCTCTTCCCGAACCGGTACCGCGCGATGGTGCTCGACGGCGCTGTGGACGTGAAGGGATGGGCGAACGAACCGATGGAGAACCTGCGCGAGCAGTCGGCCGCCTTCGAGCGGGCCCTGGGACGCTTCTTCCAGGCGTGCGCCGCGAACCAGGCGTTCTGCGGCTTCGGCGGCGCCGACCCGTGGGCGGCGTTCGACGACCTCGTCGACACCGCCAACGCTCATCCGCTGCCCGCGACCGGAGCCGACCCGCGTCCGGTCGACGGGGACGACATCGACGCGGGGGCGGTGCTCGCGATGTACGCGAAGCAGCTCTGGCCGCTGCTCGTCGACGCGCTCCAGCAGGCGAAGGCCGGCGACGGGACCGGGTTCCGGCAGCTGGCCGACTTCTTCTACGCGCGGAATCCCGATGGGACGTACGACCCGGGACTCGACCGTTACTTCCTGATCACCGCCCTCGACCAGCGCTACGAGCGCGGTGTCGGCCTCTATCTCGACGCCGGCAACCACTCGTGGGGCCTGTTCGACCACGCGTGGTGGAACGCGGGCTATGTCGAGTTGAACTACGGCCTCTACAACGTCCAGCCGAACGACGTCTACCGCGGGCCGTTCCGGGCGTCGAACTCGGCGCCCACGGTGCTCGAGGTCGGGACGAAGTACGACCCGGCGACTCCGTACCGCGGCGGCCTCCGGACCGCGGCGGAGCTCGGCAACGTCAGGCTGCTGACGATGCGCGGCGACGGCCACACGGCCTACGGCGGCAACTCCGCGTGCATCGACGACGCGGTCAACGCCTACATCGAGACGCTGGCGCTGCCGGCGGCCGGCACCGTCTGCCAGCAAACGGTCCCCTTCGGTGCCGCAGCCGCGGCTCGGGCTGCGACCCCCGCTGCAGCGGCCAAGACGCTTCAGAGCGAGCTCTGGCGGGCCGCTCCCCACGCGATTCACTGACCGACGATAGGGCCGCCCGGCGCTGGCCGGGCGGCCCTACGCTTCACAGGCGATGCGCCGCGCAGGCCTAGCCGTACTCGTCGCGCTCGCCGTTTGGCTGGCGCCCGCGCAGACGGCCGACGCCCACCTTCACTCGGGCTCGGTGGCGGAGGACTATCGCGCCTCGGCGGCGCCGCTGCGCGGTCTCGCGAGCGCGCTCTCGGTCCGCATCTACAAAACCGATCGTGCGCTCCGTTTGACGGTGCGTCCCGGACACACCGTGATGGCGATCGGCTACCTACGCGAGCCGTTCATCCGTCTCTCGTCCGCCGGAGTGCTCGTCAACGCGGCCTCGCCGACGTCGGCGGCAAGCGGACTGCTGAAACGGCCGCAGCGCCAGGCGACGAAGGCGCCGACGTGGGTCGTGCACTCGCGCGGCCGCACGATCGTCTTCCACACGGCGAGCCTGCGCGGCCTGCCGCCGGATGTCAGGCGCGGCAGCTGGCGGGTACCGCTCGTCGTCGACGGGCACCGCGCCGCCCTGACGGGTGAGATCTGGCGCGTTCCGCGTCCCCGGCCCTGGCCTTGGCTCGCGCTCGGCGTGCCGTTCGCGCTCGCGGTCGCCCTGGTCCTCGTGCGCGGAAGGCGGAGCCGGCTCCGCCGCGCGACGATGCTCCTCGGCGCGCTCTCGGCCGCTGCGACGATCGCCGTCGCAGCCGCCTTTGCGCTCAGCGCGAGCGCGAACGGCGGCCACCTGATCGAGGGTGCCAACGAGCTCGTGTTCGTGCTTGCCGGGATCGGCCTGCTCGCGTTCGGCAGCCCGAACGCGCGCGCCTTCGCGGGCGGCGGGCTCGGGCTGCTCGCCCTCGCGGTCGGTCTCAGCACGATCCCGGCTCTCTTTCACGGGGTCGTTCTCTCGGCGTTCCCGGCGACGCCGACGCGTCTCGCGGTTTCCGTGGCGATCTGGGCCGGCGCCGCAGCGACGATCCTGGGCCTGGTCGTCTTCTTCGAGGTGCTGGAGGAAGGCGAGCCGCTGCCGGGGAGCGCTCTTGATCGCGCCCCCGAGACCGCCCGCGGCATCGAGGGGCCTAGATCGTCTTGAACTGCTCGAACGGCTGCCGGCAGCTGCGGCAGTAGCGAACCGAGCGGCAGGGCGTGGGGCCGAAGATGTTCTCGAGCGCGGTGTCCCGCGAGCCGCAGTAAGGGCAGCGGAAGGCGTTCGACTGCAGCTGCACGAGCTGCGGGCCGCCGGGCGACCGGGGGGCCGGCGGCGCAAAGCCGCTCGCCCGTAGCTTCTCGCGGCCTTCCGGAGTGATCCGGTCCGTCGACCAGGAGTCGTCGGTGATCACCCGCACCTCCGGCTCGGCGCCCAGCGCGGTGATCCGCTCCAGCATCGCGTCGCGCATCACCTCGAGCGCGGGGCAGCCGAGGAACGTTGGCGTGAACTCGACCCGGACGCGACCGTCTTCGACCTCGACGTCCCTGACGACGCCGAGCTCGACGAGCGAGATCACCGGGATCTCGGGATCCGGAATCTCGGCGAGCGCGTCCCAGACCTGCTGCTCCGTTACCACGTCGCCCCCACGACGGAGCGCCGCACCATCGTCATCTCCTCCCAGAGGTCCGCGAGCTCCGGCGTCGGCTCGCGGTCGTCCAGCAGCGGCCGTAGGTCGTCGAGCGCCGCTGTGAAGCGGGGCTCGTCCCTGAGGCGGTCGAACCACATCTGCGCGTGCATGCGGTGGTAGACCTCCTCGCGGTCGATCTTGGCGGCGAGGCCGGCGACCTCCGGGTCGTCCGAGGCCTTGAGCACAGCGAGCCGCTCGGCGTCGGCAGTCTCGTACAGGTGGTGACGCGCGATCGTGCCCGCCCAGTCCGGGACGAGCCGGAGCTGGACGAGCTTCGAGCAGCGGTACTCGTCGGGCCGGCGGTCGAAGGCGAGCTCGTCCGCCGTCGCGCCGAGCTCGCGCGCCGCCAGCTCGTAGAGGGCGCGTGCGTGCCCGATCTCGTTCTGCGCGATCGACGAGAAGGCGACGTCCTCCTCGAGCATCGGCGCGATCCCGGTCCACTCGGAGTTGCGCCAGCCGAGAATCAGCTCGTCGTCAGCGATCTCGAGCAGCGTCTGCGCGTTCACGTGCCTCCTTGAGCTTCTGCTTCAAGGGGTAGCCGTCGACGCGGTGGTAGTTGCGCCCCAGCTCGTCGACGAAGTCCTCGATCTCGTGCAGGGACTCGCGCGGCGCAATCCACAAGGCCGTCGACTCGCCGCGGCGTCCGTACTGCTCGCGGGCGTACCACTCGGCGAAGTCCTCGTTCGGCGCCTCGATCGAGCCGGCGTGCGCGAACGCCTGGCCTTTTCGCTCTTGCCTGAAGACCTCGTAGATCACGCCTCGGTCCGAAACAAGTGATCTAGATCACAAACCACCGGGTCACGCGGCTTCGGCGAGCACGGCCCGGCGAACCCACTCCGTCTCCTCGCGCGTTGCGCGCCGCAGCTCGAGCCGCTCCGCCGTCTTCGGCCCGTGGCCGGTGACGACGTGCTTCAGCTCGTCCCAGTCCGGCTCCGTGTACTCCCAGACGCCGTCGTCTCGCTTGCGCAGCTTCGGGTCCGGGACCGTCAGGCCGAGCTCCCAGATCTGCGGCACGTAGCCGTCGAGGAACTGCTGCCGCGCCTCCTCGTTCCCCTGCGACTTGATCCGCCAGTGGTACATCGGATCCTCGTCCTTCGGGATCGGGTTGCCGTGGAACTGCATCAGCGGCCCCCACCAGCGGTCAAGGGCCTCCTGGACGACGTCGCGCTGCTCGTCGGTGCCGAGCATCATCGTCAGCACGACGTCGCGGCCGTGGAGGATGTGGAACGACTCCTCCCAGCAGATCTTCTTCATGATCCGCGCGTAGGGCGCGTACGAGCACTTCAGGAGCGCCTTCTGGCTGATGATCGCCGCAGCGTCGACGAGCCAGGCGATCACGCCGACGTCACCCCACGTCTTCGTCGGGTAGTGAAAGACGTTGTGGAACTTCGACTTGCCCGAGATCAGGTCCGCGAGGCACTGCTCCCGCGGCTTGCCGAGGTCCTCGACGACGCGGTAGATCAGCTGCGAATGGCCGACCTCGTCCTGCACCTTCGCGGTCAGAGCCAGCTTCCGCTGCAGCGTCGGAGCGCGCAGGATCCACTCGCGCTCGGGCAGGACGCCCATCAGCTCCGAGTTGCCGTGCATCTCGATGAACTTGATCAGCTTCGCCCGGTACTCGTCCGGCATCCAGTCGTCCGTCTCGACCTGGCCGCCACCCTGCACGTACTCGAGGAACTCCGCTTCCGTCATGCCCGTCTCCAGACCTGGTTTTCGAACCGAACGGTCGTTAGGTTAACAAGGCCCGGACGCGGAGAGGGGGCCGTTTTCCGGCCCCCTCTGAAGCGCCAAGCGTCGACTTGGCTAGCGCTTGCCGTGCTTGTGACCGTGGTCGTGCTTGCCACCCTCGACGGCGCGAAGCGCATCCACGATTCCGTCGCCGTAGAAGCCGTTGAGCTCGGTCGTGCCCTCGCATAGGGCGTTGAAGCTCGTCGATCGGCCCTTATCCGTGTAGCTGTGCAGCCGCGGCTCCGGGCACGGCGTGTCGGTCGCGGTCTGGCGGAGGATCTGCTCCACCTTCGCCGGGTCGAGCCCGAACCGGCCGTGGTGCGTCTTGCCGTACTCCGCGATGATCAGGGCGGCGACGCCGACGGCGTGCGGCGAGGCCATCGACGTGCCCTGGATCCACTGGTAGTAGGCGCAGGTGCCCTTGCTGTTGCAGTCGCGGACGACGAACGGCGTGTTCGGCGTGCCGTCTGGGTTCAGCGTGCCTTCAGCCTCGGCGACGTTCTTCGGGTAGGCGGCGAGGATCTCGTTCGGAATGCCCGCCGCGAGGCTCTGCGGATTGTTCGTTCCGAGGGGCGGGCCCGCAAGGGACGGATCCCACGGATCGTCGCGGAAGAATCCGCCAGGAGCCGCCACCGTGATCTGCTCGAGGCCGAAGTTCGAGTAGTCGGCCTTCCGCTTCGTCGGGCCGATCGAGCTGATGCTCATCACGTTGTTGCCCTCGGTCGGCAGGTCGAGGCACGCGTTCGTGACCGTCCGGTGGTACGGAGCGTTGGACGGAAAGTCGGGGCTCGTGTCGTCGGTGGTCGGATGCCCCTCGTCCATATGGCCGTTACCGGCGGCCGCGATCAGCGTCACGCCGTGCGAATGCGCGTAGTCGAGCGCCCGCTGCGTCGCCGTGATGATCGTCTGCTGCTCGGCGCGAGACGTCGCGGAGTCCTCGGGCGCCGGAGCGCTCGCCGGGCAGTTGAACAGCCAGGGGTCGATGTAGTAGCTCATGTTCACGACGTCGATGCCGTGGTCGCCCGCGTAGGTGAGCGCGTCGACGCTCGCCTGCAGGAAGAAGTAGCCGGAGTCCTGACCGGCGCGCAGGTTCACGAGCGAGACTCGCGGCGCGATCCCGGCCATCCCCAGGCCGTTGATCGGCGAGCCGATCTCGCTGGCGACGTGGGTGCCGTGGCCGTTGTCGTCGTGGTTCGCCGGGTCCTTGCAGCTCGGGAACTCACAGGGCCCGTCGCCGCCGAGGTTCGGCGGGACCGACGTGATGTCGGTGGTGAAGTTCCGGCTCAGCCGGCTGTTGAAGTTCGGCGCGATGTCGGGATGGGTCCCGTCGACGCCGGTGTCGATGATCCCGACGAGGACCTTCTTCTTGCCCTGCTGCTCCGCGTACGACCCGTCCGTCGTCGCGTGGATCATCTGCATGTCCCACTGCAGCGGCGCTAGCGGCTCCGCCCGCTCGTGGTGAAAGCGCTGGATGCGCTGCCGGTAGCCCTTGAGCGGCTTCCGCAGCGTCTGGAGCTTCTCGAGGTCGAACTTCTTCGGCGCCGCCCGCGGCTTCGTCGCAGGCACGTGGCCGATCGGCATGTTGTGCGCAGCGCCGACGAGCGCCGAGGAGCTCGACGCGTCGAGGACGAAGCGCGGGTTCGTCGAGACGACGGTTGCGACCCCGACGTCCCTGTTCTCGTGCGCGAGCCTGCCACCCGCAGCCTTGATCGCCGCGTGCGCGGCCGCCGGCGAGGCGCCGGCGTTGTAGACGACGACGAATGTCGTCGGTTTCGTGCGCGCGGGCCCCGCGGCTGCCATCGCCGCGATCCCGAGCGCGGTCACGGCTGCAGCCGTGACGAGTAATGCCTTCCTCACGATCCTCTCCCCTTTCGGTCCGCCCTAGCCAGTCATGGACAATGTTCAGTTGTGGGCGGAGCCGGATGATTACAAGCTTCGGCGAGAGTTAGTCGAGCTTCCTCGATGTCGGCACGACGATCCGAGCTGACGCGGCAGGCCGCGCGCCTGTTCGCGCAAAAGGGTTATCACGGGACGTCGATCGGCGACCTGGCCGAGGCGATGGGCGTGCAGAAGGGCTCGCTGTACGCGCACATCGCCTCGAAACAGGACCTGCTGTACGAGACGATGGCCGAGGGGGCGCGGGCCTTCCACGCGGGGCTCGATGCGATCCCGGACGACCTCCCGGCGACCGAGAAGATCCGCCTCGCGCTGAGATCGCACCTCCGAATCGTCGCCGACCAGCTCGACGTCGCGACCGTCTTCGTGCAGGAGTGGCGCTACCTCGAGGGCGAGCGCCGCGACGAGATCGTCGGCGAGCGCCGGCGCTACGAGGAGCGGATCCGCGCCTACTTCCGCGAGGGGCGGGACCTCGGCGAGCTGCGGACCGACCTCGACGA
>JBKOYZ010000068.1:0-22058 GCA_046725655.1 Actinomycetota bacterium
TCCGGTGACCGGCCTTGCCGGACGGATATCCCCGCCCGTCCCAGCGCTCGTGGTGGAAGAGCACGTACGGGATCGTGAAACGGAAGTCCGGGTGACGCGCGAGCAAGCGGGCTCCGGCTGCCGGGTGCCGGCGGATCTCGCCGAACTCACGCTCGGTGAGCCGGTCCGGCTTTTCCCACACGTCGTCGGCGACCGCGAGCTTCCCGAGATCGTGGAGCCGTGCTCCCACGCGCATGCGCAGGAGCCGCTCGCCGCTCCAGCCGAACCGGATCGCGACCGCCTCGGCGAGCGCACCGACGCGTGCGCCGTGGCCCCGCATGTAGGGACGAGCGTCGATCGCTTCGCAGAGCGCCGCGACGATAGCCACGGCGGAGAGACTTCAAGGCCGCGCGCCCGTTCCCTCCCTCGAGTCGATCAGCGCACGTGGTAGGCCATCAGCACCGCGTCGACAAGCTCACCTCTGCGGCGGTAATGGGCCCGCCGCAACCCCTCGCGCTCGAAGCCGAACCGCTCGTAGAGCCGGATCGCGGGCTCGTTGTACGGAAAGACGTGGAGCTCGAGCTTTTCGATCCCCGCCTCGCGCGCCCATTCGACGGCCTGGTCGAGCAGGGCGCTGCCGATTCCGCGGCGCCTGTGGCCGGCGGCGACCATCAGCCCGACGTCGGCGACGTGCCGGCTGGCGGGATGCGTGTCGCGGGCGACAGACAGGCGGCCCACGACGCCGGCCGGGATCTCCGCCACGAAGACGGCCGCGTGCGGCGAGCGTCGGACGGCGCGGAGATAGCGTCGCTCGTCCGCGAGGTCGCGCCAGTCGCCGTCCGTGATCAGCCATCCCTCGGGCTCCGAGCTGACGGCCCGCCCGAGCTCGACGAGCGAAGCGGCGTCCCCCGGAGTCGCGCGCCTGACGACGACCCCGTTCATACGACGATGCCGTGTCCGCCCCGGCGTGGATCACCCGCAGCGGAGAGTGCCCCGTCTGCGCGGAACTCGACCGCCGAGGCGCCGCCGAAGTAGAGATTCCGCCGGCGCCAGCGGACAAGCTCGTACCCCCACGCCTCGAGCCGGTCGAGCTCGGCGGGATCCGAGCCGCCCTCGCAGTGGACGTGCGGCTCTTCGAGATGGACGCGCGGGTGCTCGATCGCATCGTCGACCGACATGCCGTGCGCCGCGACGTTGAGGACGATCTGCAGGATCGCGCCGCGCAGCCGCACCGAGCCCGCGCTGCCGACGACGAGCCGGGGCCGCTCGCCTTCGAGCACGAGAGACGGCGCCATCATGCTGGTCAGCCGCTTGCCGCTCAGCGTGCGGCGGTCTTCTCGCCGGACAGGGTTGAGGTCGTACTCGCCGAGCATGTTGTTCAGGTGAATGCCGGTGCCAGGCACGATCGTCCCTGAGCCCGAGCCGTTCGAGGCAGTGAGCGAGGCTCCGTTGCCGTCGGCGTCGACGACCGAGATGTGCGTGGTGCCGGAGACGCCGGCAGGCTCGCGGCGGCCGGCCTCGCTCGCGCGGATACGCTCGACCGCGGCTGCAACGTTCGGCTCTGCATACAGCCGGCGCACAAGGCCCCCGCGGTAGAGATCGCCAGCGAAGCTCCCGCCCCGGGCGCGCGTCTGCTCGCGCATCACCTCGACGAGTTGTGCGATCGCCTCTGCGCTGCCAGCCGGTCCCGCGACGCCGAGGCGTGCCAGCAGTAGCAGCGCGTAGCCGATCAGGATCCCGCCCGAGGACGGCGGCGGATTCGACACGAACTCGTGGCCGTCGAAGGCGACGCGGATCGGCCTGCGCGAGATGACGCGGTACTCGCGCAGGTCTTCCCGCGTAAGCGCCCCGCCCTCGGCCTGCACATGGTCGACGACCCGCCGCCCCAGCTCGCCTCGGTAGAACGCCTCGGCTCCCTCGTCCGCGAGCCTTTCGAGCGTGGAGGCGAGGTCGTCCATGACGATCCGGTCGCCGGCGACGAGGCGCGTGCCGCTCGGGCCGTAGATCTGGCGGCCGGCGTCGGTGTGGCGGAGGATCAGGTCGAGGATGGCGTGGAGGTACGCCTGCGGACGCGTGAGCTCGAAGCCCTGCCGCGCCGCCGCGACCGCGGGCTCGATCAGCCGGCGCCACGGGAGCGTGCAGTACGCACGGTGAGCCGCCTCCAGGCCGGCGATCGCGCCGGGGACGGCGCACGAGGCGGCGCCGATCCGGAAGACCTGCGACGTGTCGCGGTCGAACTCGACGTCGACTTCTTCCATCTCGCCGACTGCCCCGCCTGGGCGGCCGCGGCCCGGGACAGCAGCGAAAAAATCGAGCAGACGCTCCGACCGGTCGCGGGCCCGGTGGACGAGAAGGAAGCCGCCGGCGCCGGGGCCGGTGAGCGGGCTCTCGGCCACCCAGGAGGCGAACGCGGCGGCAACGCAGGCGTCCGCGGCATTTCCGCCTTCTCGCAGCACGTCAGCGCCGACTTCGGCGGTAAGCGGATGGCCCGCGGCGATCGCTCCTCTCACCTTCGAAGCGTAACCGCGCCCGAATCGGAAACCGGCCGGGAGATCCGCCCTCCGCAGCTATCGTCCACGGTAGTGGACGGCCGCCCGACTCCGGTCGCGCGCGAAGCGGTGCTCTGCGCCGGGACGGCCGCGATTCTCGCTTCGCTCCTCGTCTGGCTCGGTCCGCCCGGCGCCGACTTCGCCGCGCACGCGTACCAGCGCACCGCGTTCCTCCAGCACGGCTTCGCCCTCTGGAACAACTTCTGGTACGCAGGCCGCTACAGCTTCGTCACCTACAGCCTCATCTACTACCCGCTCGCGGCGCTTCTCGGCATCAAGCTGCTCGCCGTCGCGTCGGTCGCGATGGCCGCGCTCGCCTTCGCCTTCATCCTTCTCCGGGAATGGGGGACGACGGCGCGGTGGTCCAGCTGCACGTTCGCGGTCCTCTGGGCGGGCGTCGTCCTCTCGGGGGCGTTCCCGTTCGTCCTCGGCGCGGCGTTCGCGCTGCTTTCGCTCTGGGCTTTGCAGGCGGGCGCGCGCTGGCGGTTCGGCGCGCTTGCGGCGTTGACGGTCGCGGCGAGCCCGCTCGCGTTCCTGCTCCTGACACTCGTCCTCGTCGGCATCGGCGTGGCGCGGTGGCGCGAGGGGCGCAAGTTCGTGGTCCCGGCCGCGTTCGTCGTCGCGATGCTCGTGACGGAGGCTGCGCTTTGGCGCCTGTTCCCCGACGGCGGCCGTTACCCGTTCTCGTGGCAGGAGCTGGCCGCGGCGTGCACCTTCTGCGTCGCCGGCGCGGCGCTGACGTGGCGCGTCGACGGGGCACGGGTGCTGCTCTGGTTTTTCCTCGTCTACATGCTGGGCTGCATCAGCGTCTTCGCGATCCCGTCGGCGCTCGGCGAGAACGTGGCGCGGCTGCGGTTCGTCGCCTTCCCGATGATGGTGCTGGCCTTCTCGCTCCGGCGCTGGCGGCCGCTCCCGGTTGCCTTCGCGGTCCTGCCGCTCGTGTTGTCATGGAACGTAACGCCGCTCGCGTTCAGCTTCGTCAAGAGCGAGGACGATCCGGCGGCGTCGCGGGCTTACTGGCAGCCGGCGATCAAGTACCTGCACCAGCACCTGCGGCTCTCGTATCGCGTTGAGGCGGTCGACACCACAGGGCATTGGGACGCTGTCTACCTCCCGCGCGCCGGAGTGCCGCTCGCGCGCGGTTGGTTCCGCCAGAACGACTTCCCGCAGAACCGCGTCCTCTACGACGACGAGGGACTCGCGCCCCGGCGTTACCTGGCGTGGCTGCGTTCGCTCGGCATCCGCTACGTCGTTCTCACCGACGCTCAGCCCGACTACAGCGCCCGCAAGGAGGCGGCGCTGCTCCAGAGCGGACGGTCCGGGCTTCGCCCTGTGATGTGGAGCCCGCACATCACGATCTATGCCGTCCCCTCGCCTCGCCCGCTTATCACCGGCCCGGCGCCGGCGCGCGTCGTCGCGCTGACCCAGACGCGGGTGACGGTGCGGGTCGGCGCGGCGGGGATCTACCGGCTCGCGATCCGCTACTCCCCCTACTGGATGGCCACCGCGGGGTGTCTCGACCCGGGTGCGGATTCGATGATCCGGCTGCGGGCGCCGGCCGCCGGCGACATCCAGCTTCGCTTCCACGTGAACACACGCCGAGCGCTGGCGGCCTTTGCGGGCCGGCACCCGCAGACCTGCGTCAGATAGCCGCGACGAGCCCGCTAGACCCCGCGACCGCGATGCGGCCAACACGACGAAGCTATTGCCTACGTCTGTACAAGGGCGGCGCTTGCGACCGCCCGCAAAAAGAGGGCTCGCCGACACGGCGGCGAGCCCGCTAGACCCGCGACCGCGATGCGGCCAACACGACGAAGCTATTGCCTACGTCTGTAGGAAGCTTGGCGGCTCGAGCGCGTCCTCGCGCAGCGGCCGCTCGCCGAACACGCGCGTGCGGGCGGCAGCGGTCCCGAAGCCCGTCGCGATCACGGTGACCCAGATCTGGCCGGTGAGCCGCTCGTCGACCGTCGCCCCGAAGATGATGTTCGTGTCGTCGGTCGATGCCTGGCGGACCACCTCGGCGGCCTCGTTGACCTCGTACAGCGACAAGTCGTCGCCGCCTGCGATCGAGAGCAGGATTCCTCTCGCGCCCACGATCTGCTGGTCGATCAGCGGGGAGCGAAGCGCACGCTCGGCGGCCTCGCGGGCGCGGTTCTCGCTGGTCGAGAACCCGATTCCCATCAGCGCTGTCCCGGCGTCCTTCATGATCGTCCGCACGTCCGCGAAGTCGAGGTTGATCAGCCCGGGCAAGGTGATCAGGTCGCAGATCCCCTGGACGCCCTGGCGCAGCACGTCGTCGGCGATCCGGAACGCGTCGAGCATGGAAGTCGACTTGTCGAGCACCTCGAGCAGACGCTCGTTCGGGATCATGACGACGGTGTCGCAGTTGCGCCGGAGCTCGTCGACGCCGACCTCGGCAGTGCTACGGCGTCGCGTCCCCTCGAAGCGGAACGGCATCGTCACGATCCCGACGGTGAGCGCTCCGAGCTCCCGCCCGATCCTGGCGATCACCGGCGCGGCTCCGGAGCCCGTGCCGCCGCCCTCACCAGCGGTCACGAAGACCATGTCCGCGCCGCGGAGCGCGCTCTTAATCTGGTCGTAGGCCTCCTCGGCGGCGCTGCGGCCGAGATCCGGGTCGGCGCCGGAACCCAGACCTTCGGTGAGATCGCGCCCGATATGGATCTTCATCGGCGCGTCGCTCATCCGCAGCTGCTGGATGTCGGTGTTGACGGCG
This sequence comes from Actinomycetota bacterium, assembly GCA_046725655.1. GTDB lineage: Bacteria > Actinomycetota > Thermoleophilia > Gaiellales > Gaiellaceae > 13-2-20CM-68-14. Next base: position 5,263 of record JBKOYZ010000068.1, read on the forward strand.
ACGAACTCGACCTGGGCGAGGCCGGCGTCCATCATCCGGTCGATCGCATTCAAGCCGGCGCCGCCGACGCCGACGACCTTGATCACCGCCAGGTAGGCGGCGCTCTCCCCCCGCGGAACGCGGTGGAGGCGCGGCGGCGGCTCCGGCATCGGCTGGAGGACCGGCGGGGGGTCGGGAACCGGCTCGAGCTTCATCGGCTCGGGCTCCGGCGTCGGCTCGGGTACGGCCTCCGGCGCCGCGGCGACGGGCGTCGGCGTCGACTCCTCGCGCGGCCGCGCGAACTCGGGGACGTGCTCGACGGTCTCTTCCTGCGGCTCCTTCGCCTGCGCGCGGCCCTCGGCCTCGGCCGGCGCCTCTTCCTCGCCCTTCTCGGCCTGCCGCTGGGCAGCCTCGGTCGCGCGGAACAGCTCCGCGAGCGGCCCCTCACGCATGCTGGCGCGGCGCCGAGCCATTGAGAACCTCCTTTGCGAGCTCGCGGTAGGCCTCCGCGGCGCTACCTGACGGGTCGTACTTGAGGATCGAGCTGCCCTTGACGGGGGCCTCGGCGTAGCGAATCGTCTTGCGGATCTTCGTTCCGAAGACGAGGTCGCCGAAGTTCTCCTGCAGGATCTCGACCGCCTCGCGCGAGTGCAGCGTGCGGTTGTCGTACATCGTCGGCAGGATCCCCTGGATCTCGACGTCAGGGTTGAGGTTCTCCCGGATCATCGAGAGGGTGTTCTCGAGCTGGACGAGCCCTCGAAGCGAGAGGTACTCGCACTGCACCGGCACGATGACGCCGTCCGAGGCGACCAGCGCGTTGATCGTCAGCAGGCCGAGCGACGGAGGCGTGTCGATCAGAACGTAGTGGTAGTTCTCCTTCACGGGCGCGAGCGCTTTCTCGAGCGCCCGCTCACGGCCGATCATGCTGGAGAGCGCGAGCTCCGCTCCGGCGAGATCGATGGAGGAGACGGCGAGCTCGACCTCCGTGTCGTGGATCACTTCCTGGATCGGCACACGGTGGACGAGAACGTCGAACATCGAGCGCTCGATCGCGTCGGGATTCAGTCCCTGGCTCATGGTCAGGTTGCCCTGCGGATCGAGGTCGACGAGCAGGACGCGCATCCCGTGCTCGGCGAACGCGACGCCGAGGTTGAGCGTGGTGGTCGTCTTCGCGACCCCGCCTTTCTGGTTGGCGAAGGCGATGACCCTCCCCACCGTCACTCCTTTCGGATTTTCGTCCCGGGTACCCGGTCGCGGAAGCAGGCGTGCCAGCCCCATTAGAGACCCTTCTTTCGTCCCATAGTAGCCGAACCCTTTATCGGGAAATATGCAGCGGTTTTGTCTTAATCCGCGGTCACGTTACCGCGCGGTAGGACGAGTTCGAACCGTGCACCGTGTGGTTCGGCTGGCCTGTAGATCAAGTCGCCGCCGTGCGCATGCGCGTACGACTGGGCGATCGAGAGGCCGAGGCCGGCGCCCTGGACGGTGTTGCGCGAGCGCTCACTGCGGGTGAAGCGCTCGAACAATTGCGGCACGAAGTCCGGTGTGACGCCGCGGCCGCGATCCTCGACTGCCAACCGGAAAAAGCGGTCGCGGAGCTCGGCCTGGACGACGACCGGGGCCTCGCCGTGGCGGAAGGCGTTCGTGAGGAGGTTCGAGAGGATCCGGTCGAAGGCGTCGAGATCGGCGACCGCCTCGAGCTCGGCCGATACGTCCACGTCGATCGAGACGGCATGCTCGGGAACCAGCGTGGCGACGAGCGCCTCGACCCGCTCGCGGACGCGAAGCGGCTCGGGTCGGATCTGGATCGCCTTCGCCTCGAGACGCGAAAGGTCGAGCAGCTGGTCGACGAGCTGCCGCATCCGCTCGCTCTGGTCGTACAGCGCCCGGCGCAGGTCGGCCAGCTGTTCGTCGGTCAGCGCCTCGCCGCGCAGGAACAGCGTCGAGCTGATCCCGTAGATGACCGCGGCCGGTGTTCGCAGCTCGTGCGAGGCGAGGGCGATGAAGTTGCTCTTCAGCCGGTCGAGCCGGCGGAGGTCCTTCTGGACGAGCGCGTTCTCCAGGAAGGAGGCGACGAGCGCGCCGATCGTGCGGAGCAGCTCCTGCGCGGTCTCGTCGAGGTCGAACGGCTCGCCGCCGCGATCGGCGGTCAGGAAGCCGATGCAGCGGTCCTGGCTGATCAGCGGCAGTACGAGCAGGCCGCGGACCCGGTAGTCCTCGGCGACGCCCGGCGGCAGATCTTCTCCCGCGCGGACGTCCTCGATGAACACGAGGTCGCGCGTCTCGGCTGCTTGTTTGATCGCCTTCCAGTCGTCGATCCCGGAGGGGAGCCGACGAACCTCGCTGGCGCCGACGCCGTGGGCGGCGAGCAGCTCCAGCTGCTCGGTCTCGGCGACGTAGCGCGAGATGCCCGCGCGCGCGAGGCCGAACGTCTGCGCCACGCTCGCGCAGATCCGGTTGAGGAGCGTGCCGCCCTCGTGCGCGCCCTGAGTTGCGTGCGCGAGGTCGTGGAGCGCGGCGAGGTTCGTTCTCAGGCTGCGCACCTCCTCCCGCTCTGTCGTCCGCCCGCCACTCACGTCTACAAGACGCTCGTGACGGGAAAAACTTTCGCTATTTCCGTGCGGCCGCGCTTCGGCGGGCCGCCCCGGCGCCCGCTAGGCGTCCTCGCCGTCCCAGTAATCGAGCTGCTCGACCCGCGTCATCACCCCGACCCCGCGGAAGAAAATCTTGTTCGAGCGCGGGTAGTAGGCGATGTCGTTCGGCTCGCGCGTGCCGTAGGCGAGCAGGGTCAGCTCTTCGTCGCCGCCGCGGAACGCATGAGCGATCCGCGTTCCCGGCGGCCGGGCGATCACGTGCCCGCGCCTGACCGGATACTCCTCGTCACCGAGCAGGCAGAAGCCCTCGCCGTCGAGGACGACGAACAGCTCCTCCTCCGCCGAATGGCAGTGCAGCGGGCAGTTGAGCTTGCCGGGCAGGGCGATGTCGTAATTCAGCCCCGCGCGCACGGAACCGGCCGCCCGTCCGATCGCGTGCCAGGTCTCGCCGAAGCTGCCTCGATCCTGCGACTCCGGCTCGACCTCGTCGATGTTGACGATCCGGCGTGGCCGCGGGCTCGGCGGCGGCAGCTCTGGGTCGGGCAAGGAGCCCTCGAGGTCCCACTGATGCCTCCCGTCGATGTCGACGAGCGCCGGGCCGACGCGCATCATCTGGATCCGCGGGAAGTACGTGAGCGGCGGGTACGGACCCACACCGAAGGCGAGCACGTCGAGCCCATCGGGCCCCGCGACGAGCGTGTGTGCCTCCTCGCCCGCCAGGTGCACGAGGCAGTCGCCGGCCCGGACCTCGAACGTCTCGTCGGTGTCGCCTTGGCGTTGCCACGCGAGCCCGGAGCCGTCGAGCACGAAGAAGATCTCCTCCTCGTCGTTCTCGGCGTGTAGCGGCGTCGATCGCTTCCCGGGATCGACCTGGATCCGGTTAAGGCGGACGTTCTGGCTGCCGGCGGCGCTGCCGAGGTCGGCCCAGTGGCTGCTGATGGAGCCGGCCTCGCCGTGCCTGCCCTCGACGTCGTCCCAGTGGATCACGTGCTCGATTACCTGTTGATGCGGCACGCGCCGATTATCTACGCAGTTAGGCCACAGGCATCACTCCAGCCTCATACGCAAGCCGGCAGCGCTCGAGCGCTTCCGATGCGACGTCGTCCTCCCAGCGTTCGGCCCCGAGCCATGCCTCTCCCTCGCGCAGGAGCTCGCGCACCTCGCCGAGTATGGTCCGCGGCGGCGCTCCCTCGCGTTCGAGGGCCTCGATCTGCGCCAGCCTCTGGATCACGGCCCTTGCCTCTTCCACGAGCCGACCCTAGCCGCCGAGGTCGCGCGAAAGCGTGTCGGAGCTGTGCCGAAAGCGTTACTTTCGGATCGTGGCCGACTTCGAGAGCCGCCTCTCCGCCGCCCGGGCCGCCTACGAGCAGAACGACGCACACGAGGCCCTCAGGCGGCTTGACAAGGCGCGGCGAACGGCGCTCAAGCGGCGCGACGAGGATGGGCTCAGCCGTGTGCTCGAGTTCGCCGAGGGCACGATCGCCCGCGACGAGCGGACGGAGATCGAGCGCGAGAGCCTGCTCTACTCGGTCCGGCAAAACCTACGACAGCTCACGCGCCGGCGCGCACTGATGGCGGGCGAGACATGGCTCGATCCATTCCCCGATTTGGAGAGCGCGAGCGCGCACACGCGGACGTTCATCTCGCCGGGCGTCAAGGTCTGGATCGCGATCGGCGTGCTCCTCGGCACGCTGCTCTTCGTCGCCTGGATCGTCGACGCGATCGTCTCTGCCTAGGAAGCCAGGGCGGCCGACAAGCCGGCCGGTCGCGCGCGGAGGCCGAGCAGCGATTCGTCGAGGGCAGCGACGAGGGCGCCACGGTCCCCGTGGAGGAGCGTCTCGACAAGTGCTCGGCGCACCGCGTCTGCCGTCGCGACGCCCGCCACCTCACCGCCGCCGAGCCCGCGCAGCCGCTCGAGCTGGTCGGCGCGCTCGCGGGCGGTTTCGCCCAGGAGAAGCGCCGTCCGCACCGTGGCCGCCCAGAGCCCGTCGGCGCCGCCGAGCAGGGCAGTGAGCGCCTCGCGGAGCTGCTCCGACCGGAACGGCTCCGACGCGAAGAGCGAGAGCTCCCATCGGTCGAGGGCCTCGGCCAAATCGGGATCTCCGTCGGCCGCCGAGATCCGCGCGAGCAGGTCGCATGCGAGCTTGCCGCGGAACGGGTCGAGGCGAGACGGCTCACCGGCCGGCTGCGTCGCCGCGATTGGCAGCACGGGGCGAATGCCGTACGGCCGCCAGTCGAGTCGTTCGAAGAGCACGGGGCCGACCGCGACCGGCGCCGCCGTCGCGAGCCGCAGCGCCGACACCGCGTCCGCGAGCTCGCCCGGAGCGTCGGGCGGCTCGTTCTCGTTGCGCGGAAGCTGCCGGTCGAGCTCGAGCACGCAGACCCTGTCCGGCTCGCGGCCGAAGGCCGGCGGGAGGAGCCTCGTTGCATCCGGCCAGTGCGCCGCGAGCTCGCCGGCCGCCGCCACGCGGACGCGGATGCCCCGGCCGAGGTCGACCTGGGCTCCGGCGCCGAGTCCAACCAGCGGCGCCACCGCGGCGTAGGCGCGGCGCTTTCCGAACAGCGAGCGCTCGAGCTCGGCGTAGGCGCGCCCGAAAGCCTCGTCGCTCCAGTCGAACCCGCCGCACCTTTCTGCGGTGGCAACGACGAGCGGGAGCAGGACGGTCTGCACGAGTGCACCGTTCGCGCTCTCCTCGCCGCCGGCATGGGCGCGCGCGTAGATCGCCGCGGCCGGCTCGCGCTGCAGCTCCTCGAGCGCCGCGAGGGCGTCGGGGAGCGTCGCGAGTCGGCCTGCGCGTGCTTCGACGTAGGCACCGACGAGCGGCCGGTACTCGTACAGGGGCCGCTTGCCGCCGTCGTGTGCTTCGAATGCGAACGGGACCTCGGCGCCGGCCTCGACGTCCTGCGAGAGGAGCGCGAAGCTCGCCAGAGCGAACAGCCGAAGGGAGCGATGCAGCTGCGGAGCGCGCACGGCCACGAGTTGCCGTTACGCGCTACGCGGCTCCACTCCTACCTCTGGCACGTTGGGCACCAGTACGCCGTCCGGTTGTCTTCGCCTTGCCCGCGCGAGCGGATCGCGGTTCCGCAGCGCGTGCACGGGCGGCCGGCGCGCCTGTAGACCGCGCGGGGCCCGCGCGCGCCGGCTGCCGACGCCGACATCAGCCGATGCGCTGCGTCCAGCGTGCTTCGGAGCTCGTCATCCGAGACGTCCCCCACTCGGCGCCAGGGCGAGACGCGTGCTTCCCAGAGCGCCTCGGCCTTCCAGGCGTTGCCGATTCCGGCAACGTTGCGCTGGTCGAGCAGCGCCTCACCGATCGTGCGGGCTGCGTTCCGCCGGAAGTTCGCGAGCATCGTCTCGAGGTCCGGCGGTCGGGCGAGGATGTCCGGCCCGAGCCGTCGGAGGCCGCGATCGTCGAGCTCGAGAACCGGCCCGTTCCAGAGCACGGCCTCGCGTTCGCTGCCGCGGAGGACCAGCCACGGGCGGCCGCTGCTGTACGGCCTCGCGTCGCGCGGCCGAACCGACCAGCGTCCCGACATACGCAGGTGACTGCGCAGGACGACTCCGTCGTCGAACCGCAGAAGCAGGTTCTTGCCGACGGCTTCGACGGCGACGAGGAGCCGGCCGTCGAGCCGCTCGGCGACCCGCTTGACCGCGGCCCGCGGGTGCGGCGCCTCGACCTCGACGCGCTCGCCGACCAGGGCCTGCAGGCGGCGAGCGGCACGCGCGAGCGCATCTCCCTCGGGCACTCGACCAGCGTACTTCCGGCTCAGTGCGGCCGGCGCAGGCCGGTAGCGCTAAGCTCCGGCCCGGCATGGCTAGACGGTCGGTCGTGGCGGCGGCCGTGCTTTCGGCGGCCCTTCTCGTCAGCATCGCGTCGGCGGCGCCAGCTCCGTACCTCCGCTCGGTCGGGATCCACCGCGGGCACATCGTGGCGGTCTTCGCCCTGGCCGAGCTCGGTCCCGGGCAGATAGCAGTCGCGGTCAAGCCGACGACCGAGCCGAGCGGGGCATTCGTGGCAGCGAACGTCCGGCTGAAGGAGTCGATGCGACCGACGCGGGTGGCGAACGGCTACCGCTGGCAGACTCGCCATACGTTGCGCCCCGGTCGTTACTACGTCCAGGTCTCAGGCATCGTGCTCGGCCTCGACTGCCTGCCGCGCAAGCCGTGTCCAATGCGCTGGTCGAACGCCCGGCGCGTCATCCTTCCGCGGCCCAGCCGCTGATGCGAAGAGCGCCCCGCGAAGGGGCGCTCTTCGACATTCCAAGCGGCCTGCCGGCTACGCCGGGCAGGGGTTCGAGGAGAGAATCCTGCGGAAGTTGTTCGTCCGCAGCCTGATCGCAGGGTTCGGGTTTGGGTAGAAGCTGAAGAGCAACGGCCCGAACTGGGCAGCCGAGTTCCCGCCGAACGTGTTCGTCGTGCCCTTGATGTATGGCCCGCCGAACTGCCAGACGCAGTGACTCTTCGAATTCCCGTTCTGCGTCGACGTTCCGGTCGAGTAGATCGGGTAGAAGTTCGCCCCCGGCGGCGGGTTGACGCAGTTCGTACCGGTGAACCGGTCGCAATTGCCGCCGAAGTCGGCCGCCTCGATCCGCGGCAGGTCGGCCTCGAAGGCGATGCGATCATAGTTCTGGGACCCATTGAACACCGGACTCGTGAACGTGATCGGGGTCGGGTGGTACTTCTTGTCCTGCCCGCGGTTCGGATCCGTCCCCGGCCACACCGGCTGGTACGAGGTCCCGTCGAAGTCATTGTCGGTGGCGATACAACCTCCGATCGGGACGAACAGCGAGAACGCGGCGCTGAAGCAGCCCGTGTCGTCGCCGTCGAGCGTCCCCTCGTTGTTGCTCGTACAGTCGCCGCCTTCCCCGGTCACGGCGCTGCAGTACTCGAAGTGCCCGATCTCGTCCGAGAAGGCCACGTTGTAGCTGTGCGCGGCCCACGGGACGCGGGTGTGCTCGCTCGAGGTCGCGTACATCGGGCGGAAGCTGTACGGCGCCTCGTTGCACGTCGCCGACGCCGGCTGGTAGAGGATCTGCGCGAAGCCGTTGGCGGCGCTCGCGGTCATCGAGCCGGTCTGCCCGGTCGTCAGGTCGTGGACGATCACCGTCAGCCCGTCCGCTCCGTCATGGATGTCGACGGTCAGTTCGTCGCCGGAGTTCATGAACAGGTCGGTTGCCGCGCTCGGCGTGAAGGTCGCTCCGGTTTGATCGAGCGGGCCGGGCGGCGCGTGCGGCGTGCCGCTCTTCGTGATGAACGCGAAGTTCGCCGGCTCGATGCCGACCGTGTTCAGGCAGGCCGCGTTGTTCGACACGCCGGTGTTCTGATTCAGGTTGAAGCTGAAGATCGCCATCGCCGCACACCACTGGGTCGGATCGCAGCTGACCCCGGGCGGCCAGGGAGCCCAGCCCGGCGGGTAGAACTGGACCTCGAGAAACGCCGTCCCCGGATGATTGCCGATGTAGTCCGGCTTGCTCGGATCGGTGCCGTCGAAGATGTTCGTGTCGCTGTCCGGGACGCACGGTGTCGCCGACGGCTGTGGCCCAGACTGGTTGTCGCAGAGCGCCATCCCGAGCCAGAATGCCGGATGGAGCTGGAAGTTCCACGTCCCCGCGGTGCCGCTCTGGTTCGGCAGCACTTTCGGGTCGCTCGGCACTTTCAGCCGGTAGAGGCTCGAGTTCCCCGAGCCTGGTGTGTTCGAATAGAAGAGCAACGACGGCTCGTCGTGCCCGGTGTACTCGCCTCCGTAGCCGATCGAGTCGACGGGCTCGGTACACAACGCCGTCGGCTCGTTGCATTCCGGCACTGTCGCGCGCGCCGAGCCGATGAATAGGCCCAGCATCACGAGCGCGACGAACGCCACGAAGGCGCCTCCGAGAAGTCGTTTCATGCGTCGCCTCCTGTGACCCCTCATTCGAGCCGGCTGAATCCCCGGCCCCTGGTCGGTCCAGTAGCGGCGTCTATATGCCCTCGGCACCCACTCTTTCAAACGAGATCCGGCTTGTTCTACGGCCGCAGGACGGCGCGACGCGGCCCCGCGAGGAAGCCCGCCTCGACCAGGAGCGGCATCACGTCGCTCTCGGTCACAGGGTCGCCGTCGAAGCGCTCGACCGCGAGGCGCTTCTTGCCGCGCCGCGTCCGGACGTGGTCGACCAGCGCGGCGAGCGCGGGCTTGAGCCAGCTCTCGTCTGGATCCCGCAGCGGCACGAGCGAGCGGCCGCTGCGCTCGACGTAGAGCGCCGCCTCGCCGCCGAGGAGGACGACGTGGGCGCCAGCGACGCGGGCGGCCCGCGCCCGGGGCGTCGCTTGCGATGCCCCGTTGGAGGCCGTGCCGGCTTCGCGGGCTCGGCCGGTCCCTTCGCGTTTCGGCCATGGAAGTGCCGCGCCGTAGGGCTGTGCCGGGTCGGCGGCGGCGAGGACGAGCGCATCGGGCTCCTCGTCGTCACGGGGTCGTAGCTCACGCAGGCGCTCGACCGCGCCGCCGAGCGCGAACTGGGCGCCACCGAGGCCCTCGACGAAGTAGCCGCGCCGGCAAAGCCCCAGCGTCTCGAGTGCCTTCAGCTCGCCGTAGACGGCCCCGTATCCGCCAGGGATACCTTCAGCGCGGACGCCGTCGCGCGTGACGATCCCTTGCCGCTCGAGCAGCAGCTCCGCCAGCGCGCGTCTTTCCGGGCCCTGTCCGGGGACAGTCCCCTGACGTGCCCCGAACAGTCGCTCCGTCCGCGACCAGCGGCCCTGCGTCGCCGTGATCTCGACGGCTCGGCGGCGCGAGAAGCGGCGCGGTCGTCGCTCCTGCCTCGCCACGCCGTAGCGGCGCCCGGCCCGGAGCGGCTGCCAGGCGTCGTTCGTCACCTCGCCCGCCCAGACCAGGTCCCATAGCGCAGGCAGCGCCTGCTCCGTCTCGAGCCCGGTCTCGGCGAGCAGGTCGAACCAGAAGAGCGCGCTGCGCTCGAGCGCCGCACGCAGGCGATCGTGCTCGTCTCCCTCGGGCCGCTCTGCCGCCGACACTTGCCCGAGCACCGGCGCGTCTTCGCGGAAATACAGCGCGACGCGGTCGAGTCCGGCACCGACCCAGACCGCCTCGCCCGAGGCGCAGAGCTGGTCGAGCTGCGCAGGGGCATAACCGGGGACCCGTCGTGGCAGCACTTCGGACTCCCAGAGCGAGACCGGGAGCGGCAGCGCCTGCAGTGGCACGAGCGCCTCGCGCAGCGTCGCCCGCCGATCGATTCCGTGCCAGCTCGGCAGGAAGCGGCCGAGCGCCGCCTGTTCGGCCGGCTCGACCTCCTTGCGCAGTGCCGCCAGCGAGGCGCGACGCAGACGGCGAAGGACGTCCGGGTCACACCACTCGCGCTCGGTTCCGCCCGGCCGCAGCTCGCCGCGCACGAGCAGCTCCTCGCGCTCGAGCTCGCGCAGGACGGCTTCGACATCGACGCCGAAGCGCGCCGTTGCCTCGGCCGTCGTGAACGGCCCGCGCCCCTTGGCGTAGCGGAGGACGAGCCCGCGCAGTGGCCGCTCGCCGCCCTCGAGGTAGACGTCCGGCAGCCCGGCCGGGGGCATGGCGCCCAGACCGTCGCGGTACCGGCCCGCGTCCTCGGCTGCGATCAACCGCTCCTCGCCCGCGATCCGAACGCGGACCGCGCGCCGCTCAGCCTCGAGCACCGCGGCCTGGGCTTCGTCGAAGTCCCCGACGCGGAGGTCGCCCCGCAAACGGAGCAGGTCGTGGAGCTCGTCGGGATTCCGCGGGTCGCCGCGCAGCTGCGCCTCGACCTCCTCGACAGCGTCGGCGTCGAGCAGCTCCCTGAGCTCCTCCTGGCCGAGCAGCTCGCGCAGCAGCTCACGGTCCAGCGAGAGCGCCTGGGCGCGCCGCTCCGCGGGCGGCGTGTCGTCCTCGTACATGTAGTTGGCGACGTAGTCGAAGAGCAGCGACGCCGAGTAGGGCGAGGCGGACGCCGTCTCGACGTCGACGAGGTCGAGCCGGCGCGTCCGCAATCCCTGCAGAAGCCGCTTCAGCGACGGCAGGTCGAAGACGTCCTGGAGGCATTCGCGGTAGGTCTCGAGGACGACCGGGAAGGCCGGGTACTTGCGCGCCACCTGCAGTAGGGACTGAGCCTTGAGGCGCTGCTGCCACAGCGGCGTTCGCTGGTCAGGCCGGCGACGCGGTATCAGCAGGGCCCGGGCGGCGTTCTCCCGGAAGCGGGCGCCGAAGAGCGCCGAGTCCCCGACCTCGTTCACGACCAGGTCCTCGATCTCGTCAGGGGCGATCAGGACGAGGTCGCTCGGCGGGGCGGCGTCGGCGTCGGGAAGGTGGATCGCGATCCCGTCGTCCGACCAGAGCGCGTGCGCGTCGAGGCCGAGGGACTCGCGCACGCGGCCGGCGAGCGCGAGCGCCCACGGCGCGTGCACCCGCGCCCCGAAGGGCGTGAGGATGCAGAGCCGCCAGTCGCCGATCTCGTCACGGAAGCGCTCGACGACGATCGTGCGGTCGGACGGAACCGCGCCGGTTGCCGCGGCCTGCTCGTTCAGGAACTGGAGCAGGTTCTCCGCCGCGCGCTCGTCGAGCGCGTGCTCGTCCCGCAGCTTCGCCTTGGCCTTCGCCTCCGGCAGCGCCGACAGCTCGCGCGAGACGGCGCCGACGGCCTCGCCCAGCTCGTACTGCCTCCCGACGCCCTCGCCGCGCCAGAACGGCACCGCGCCCGGCGCACCGGGCGCCGGCGAAACCAGCACACGGTCGCGCGTGATCTCCTCGATCCGCCAGGTCGAGGCGCCGAGCAGGAAGGTCTGGCCGGCACGGGCCTCGTAGACCATCTCCTCGTCGAGCTCGCCGACCCGCCCGCCACCGTCCACGAGGTGGACGCCGAAGAGGCCGCGGTCGGGGATCGTGCCGGCGTTGGTGACCGCGAGCCGCCGGGCGCCCTGACGACCTCGGACGACGCCGGCCGTCCGGTCCCAGACCACGCGCGGCCTCAGCTCCGCGAACTCGTCCGACGGGTACCGGCCGGCAAGCATGTCGAGCACGTTCTCGAGCTGGACGCGCGAGAGCTCGGCAAACGGATAGGCGCCTCGGACGAGCTCGTGCAGCTCGCCGACCTCGACCTCCTCGTCGGCGCAGACGGCGACGATCTGCTGCGCGAGCACGTCGAGGGGGTTGCGCGGAATAACGGTCTCCTCGATCGCGCCCTCGCGCATCCGGCGGGCGACGACCGCCGCCTCGAGCAGGTCGGCCCGGAACTTCGGGAAGATGCGCCCCTTCGAGACGGCGCCGAGCTCGTGGCCCGCGCGGCCGACCCGCTGCAGCCCGCGCGCGACCGACTTCGGGCTCTCGACCTGGATGACGAGGTCGACGGCGCCCATGTCGATCCCGAGCTCGAGCGACGACGTGGCGACGAGGCACGGAATTTCGCCCTTCTTCAGCAGCTCCTCGACCTCGAGGCGCTGTTCGCGCGCGAGCGAGCCATGGTGCGCGCGGGCGACCTCCCGCGGCGTCTCCGCGTCGTCGTTCGCGAGCTCATTGAGCCGGAGCGCGAGGCGCTCGGCGAGGCGGCGGTTGTTGACGAAGACGATCGTCGAGCGGTGTTGCGAAACGAGCTCCAGAATCTTCGGGTAGATCGAGGGCCAAACGGAGTTGAACGACCCCTCCTCGGGCACTGTCATGTCCTCGAGCGGCACGACGATCTCGAGGTCGAGCTCCTTGGCCCGCCCGGCGTCGACCAGCTGGATCTCTCGCCCGCCGGAGACGAAGCGGCCGATTTCCTCGAGCGGGCGCTGCGTCGCCGACAACCCGATCCGCTGGACATGTCCGGGGACAGGCCCTTGACGTGTCCCGACGAGACGGTCGAGGCGCTCGACCGACAGCGCAAGGTGGGCGCCACGCTTGGTGCCTGCGACCGCGTGCACCTCGTCCAGGATCAGCGTTTCGACCCCGGTCAGGATCTCGCGCGCCTGCGACGTCAGCATCAGGAACAGCGACTCCGGCGTGGTGATCAGGATGTCGGGCGGCTCGCGCAGCATCCGCTGCCGTTCCTTCTGCGCGGTGTCGCCCGTGCGAACGGCGACGCGGAGCTCAGAGCGCAGGCCGGCGAGCGGCCCGCGCAGGTTGCGCTCGATGTCGTAGTTGAGCGCCTTCAGCGGCGAGACGTAGAGCAGCCGCAGACCCTGGCCCGGCTCCCGGCTCAGGCGGTCGATCCCGTAGAGGAAGGCCGCGAGGGTCTTGCCCGACCCCGTCGGCGCTTGGATCAACGTGTGCTTGCCCGTCGCGATCGCCGGCCAGCCGAGCGCCTGCGCGGGCGTCGGCTCGGCGAATGCAGCCTCGAACCACGCGCGCGTCTCCGCGCCGAACACCGCCAGCGGATCCATGCGGCCCAGGTTAGCCCGCTGCCGCCGAGCGGAGAGCGTCCACGTCGCGGCGGAACTCGTCCTCGGGATGCGGCTGCGGCGGGTGCTCCGGGTGCGGGAACGGCCAGCCCGGGCGCGGGTCGTCCGCATAGCGTGGCATCACGTGCGTGTGGAGGTGCGGCAGCGAGTTCCCGAGGACCTCGTAGTTCATCTTCACCGGCTCGAGCACGCGCTCGATGGCGCCGCCGACCCGCAGGACGTCGAGCCAGTAGCGCGACGCCTCGTCCGCCGACAGCTCGGTTGGCTCGGCGACGTGACGGCCGCGCCAGATGACGATCGTGTAGCCGCGCTGCCGCCCGTCGCGCTGGAGGTACGCATCCGAGACGTCACCGGCGAAGAAACGGACGCCGAAGTCGGTCTCGTCGGGCCGGCCTTCCGCGCACATCGCGCATCCCTCGCCGCGCTTGAGCGCGTAGAAGGACGCGGGCCACTCCACGCGGCGACGTTAGCATCGGCACGGCCGTGCCCGAGACGCCCGAGCAGCTGTACGACCGTGCGCGCGACGCGCTGCAGATGCCGCCGGTGCGCGAGTGGGAGACGTTTCCGTTCGAAGGGGAGATGCGGCCGCGGCCGCTCCAGCCGCCCGAGGAGCGCGAGCGGCCGCGCCACGGTGAAGGCGGCTTGGACTGCGGCAGGTGCGCCGCCTCCGACGACGAGTACGTGTGGACGAACGAGCGTTGGCGCCTCTATGCAATCGACCCACCGAGCGGGCTCCCGGTCGTCGTGTTGCTGGAGCCGCGCGAGCACTACGCCGAGCCCGGCGACCTCCCGGACGAGGTTGCGGCCGATCTCGGGGTGATGCTCGCGCGGGTCGAGCGCGCCGTGCGCACAATCGGCGAGATCGGGCGTGTCCACGTCTGCCGGTGGGGGGACGGCGGCGAGCACCTGCATTGGTGGTTCATGGCCAGGCCGTCACGGATTCCGCAGCTGATCGGCAGCTTCGCCGCCGTCTGGGACGAGGTGCTGCCCCCGACTCCGAAGCAGGTCTGGGACGAGAACGTTGCCGCCGTCGTCGCCGCCCTCGACGCGTGACTTACTCCTTTCGTCGGCCGCGACCGGAGAGCGGCGCCGACCTGCTCGAGGCGTGAAGCGCGTCAACGTCAAAGGATCGAGCGGATCGGGCAAGTCGACGTTCGCGCGCGAGCTCGCCGCCAAGCTCGACCTGCCGTACGTCGAGCTCGATGCCCTCCACCACGGGCCGAACTGGAGCGAGCCGACGCCGGCTGAGTTCCGTGACCGCATTCGCCCGATCGTGGACCGCGAGGCCTGGGTGATCGACGGCAACTACGAATGGAAGCTGGGCGACCTGGTCATGCGCGAGGCCGACCTCGTCGTCTGGCTCGACCTCCCTCTGGCGCTGAAGCTGCGCCGCCTGTGGCGGCGGACGCGGCACCGGATTCGCAACGACGTCGAGCTCTGGAGCGGCAACCGCGAGAGCTGGAAGAACGCCCTCTGGGGGCGAGAGTCGCTCTTCGTCTGGTCGATCCGCAGCCACTTCCGGCAGCGATGGACGCTCGCGGGCCAGGTGCCTCCTGCGCGCCTCGTTCGCCTGCGCTCGTCCGAGGAGGCACGGCGTTGGCTCGACGGCGAGACGTCGCCGTAGGGTTCGCGCGTGGAGCGGTTCGACGTGCTCGTGCTTGGCGGCGGCCCGGCGGGTTGCGTGCTCGCGGCGCGGCTGAGCGAGAACCCGGACCGCACCGTCTGCCTCGTCGAGGCCGGGCCCGACTACGGGCCGTACGCCGGCGGCCGCTGGCCGGCCGACATCCTCGACGCGAGGCAGCTTGCGCTCGACTCCCACTGCTGGAAGCGCGACGACGAGAACGACCGCTCGCAGCGACGCGCGCGGATCCTCGCGGGCTGCTCCGCCCACAACGCGTGCGTCTTACTCCGCGGAGCGCCGTCCGACTACGACGAGTGGGGCCCGGGCTGGACGCACGCCGAGCTGGCGCCGTATCTCGACCGCGGCGAGCACGCGCTGGAGGCGCGCGAGCAGGACGAGGCCGAGCTGTCGCCGTGGCACCGTGCCTTCCGGGACACGGCCGCTGACGACGCCATCGTCCACGTCGTCAACGCCAAGGGCGGGGTGCGGTGGAACGCCGCCTTCGCGTACGTGGACGCGGCTCGCGCGCGGCCGAACCTGACCATTCGCGCCGACACGATCGTCGATCGGGTCGTCACGGCCGAGGGACGGGCCACGGGCGCCGCGACCTCGACTGGCGAGCTGGCGGCGGACACCGTCGTCGTGACCGCCGGCGCCTACGGTTCACCGGGGATCTTGCTCCGCAGCGGCATCGGCCCTCGCGAGGAGCTTCCCGGACATGGAATCCCGCTGGCCGCCGAGCTCCCCGTCGGCGAGGGACTGGCCGACCACGTGGGCACGGCGGTGGAATGGGCGCCGACCGACCGCCTGACGGCCGAAACCGCGGACTTCGAACGCGAGCACGCGCTGGTGATGGCCGCCGTGACGGTGCGGCACCGCAGCAGCGCGTGCCCACCCGGAGTCTGCGACGTCTTCATGTTTCCCGCCATCGACCCCGGCTACGAGATCAGCGCGGCCGTCTTCGCGATGAAGCCCCGCTCCCGAGGGTCGGTGCGGCTCACGGCACGCGACCCGGAGTCGCCGCTCGCAATCGACCACGGGTTTCTGCGCGACGACGCAGATGCCGACGTTCTGGCCGAAGGCTTCGAGGCGCTGCGCGATTTTGTCCGAGCCGAGCTTCCGAGGCGTTATACGGGGACCGAGCTCCGACCCGGCGCCGAGGTGGACGGCGGCACCTATGTGCGGCAGAGCGCTCGCGGGTTCTTCCACCCGACCGGCACGTGTGCGATCGGCCTCGTCGTCGACGAGCGGCTACGCGTGCTCGGGTTCGAGAACCTCCACGTCGCAGATGCATCCGTGATGCCGACGATCCCGCGTGCGAACACGCACCTCTCGACGGTCGCGATCGCCGAGCGAGCGGCGGAGTGGATCTAGCTTGGGGCTAGGCTGTGCGCATGGCGACCGCAACGAAGCCCGACCGACTTCACTTCACCGGTGACGACGCGGCCGACGAGCTGCTGGCACGGGATCCTTTCGCGCTCCTCGTCGGCTTTGCCATCGACCAGCAGGTGTCCGTCCAGACCGCCTTCTCCGGGCCGCTGAAGCTGAAGCAGCGGCTCGGGACACTCGATCCGAACGTGATCGCGGCCACCGACCCTGCGAAGCTCGAAGCGGTTTTCCGCGAGAGACCGGCGATCCATCGCTTCCCGGGCGCGATGGCGAGACGCATCCAGGAGCTCGCGCAGCATGTGGCGGACGTCTACGGCGGTGACGCGGCGCGGCTCTGGCGCGAGGCCGAAGACGCTCAGGACCTGCGCCGGCGGATCTCAGCGCTGCCCGGCTTCGGCGAGATGAAGATCAAGGCGCTTGGGGCCGTGCTGGCCAAGCGGTTCGGAGTCGAGGCGGCGCAGGGTCTCGTCCCGAATCATCCGACGCTCGGCGACGTCGATTCGGTCGAGGCGCTCGAGCACTACCAGCAGCTGAAGCGGGAGCACAAGGCGCGGATGAGAGCCGGCGGCTAGCGGCCGCCGTAGACGAAGTAGATCGTCAGCGCGATCGCCAGCAGGAGCACGACGACCACGCCGACGACCAGCGTCACGCCCGTCAAGGCGATGATGGGCGTGCGAGGGCTCTGTCCCTGCTCGGCTTCTTCCGCCAGGTGCTTCGCCGTCTCGACGGGGTGGGCGGCGTCGGTGACGACCTCTTTTACCTTTTCGACCGGGTCGTGCATACCCTCTCGATACCCACCTGATGAGCTCGTGAACCGGCCACGAAGAGCGTGACCCCGCGTCTT
>JBKOYZ010000135.1:0-14552 GCA_046725655.1 Actinomycetota bacterium
GGCCACATCGTCGTAAACGACGCGGCCATGACGAGCACCGAGAAGCCTGCCGGCAGCACGAGCGCGCCCGGCAGACGCCGGCCGGCCGCCCACTCGAGCAGCAGCCCGCAGCCCAGCGAGAGCGCCGAAATTAGAAGCGGATAGACGACCCAGGCGACGAACAGCGTCATGCGCCGGGCCCGCCAGCCCTACGGAACGGGGCGGATCCGGCCCGACGTGACGAGAGCTCGGGCAGACCGCGCAGACGGGTGAAAGACCTCCATCTGTTCGTCCACCCCGCGAAACGCGACGTAAACGCTCGTCGGCCGGGCCTTCGTGTAGAAGGCGATCCCACCCTTGATCGGGACCTTCACGGCGTTGGAGCGGTTCGCCGCCGCGCGCGTGTCCGCGAACGCTCGAGCCAACGGGTAGGTCGCGACCGTGAGGTACGGCTTCGTGGCGCCGACCTTAATCCCCCTGGGCAGGTAGCGAATGTAGACGCGGCCTCCCGGGACATTCGTGAGCTCGTAGGTCGTTCTCGGGCGTGTCCCTGCCCAATAGATGGGTCGGCCGCGGGCGGCTGCGAGCTTCTTCAGCTTGTCGGGCGACGTGGCGACTGCCGTGACGCGCACCGTGCGCGCTCCGGCGGCAGCGCTGATCGCTTGGATCTGACCGCTGGACACCAGCCGCCGTGCCTCGTTGCCCGAGGGCGCGAAGACCTCGACCTGGGCACCGGATCCTGGAAACGCGAGGTAGACGTTGGTGGGCCGGGCCTTTCGGTAGAAGGCGACCCCGCCCGCACGCGCCTGCACCCGCACCGAGCCCGATTGCCGCGCGGCGCGCTCGGTCGCCGCGACGGCGTCCTTGACCCGGTAGGTGGCCACGGTCAAGTACGGCTTGGACGTGCCAACCTCGACCCCTTTGGGCAAGTACCGGATGAAGACCCGGCCGCCCCGCGTTTGCGTCAGCTCGTACGTTGTTCCGGAACGCGGCCCGGCCCAGTAGATCGGTCGCCCGAGGGTGCTCCTGAGGCTGCGGAGCGTCTCCTCGGACACCGCGCTCGCATTGCTCGGACTTTGCTTCTGCGTCTTGCCGTCGTCGCCACGGACGAGGAGCCAGATCACGAACGCGGCGACCGCCGCGAGGGCGAGCACCGCCCCGACCCGAACCTGAGCGCGGCGCCTCGTGGTGTCCGGGGACGTGGGCGTTTCGCTCACGTTGCGGGCCATTCTCCGGATATTCGACGCTTAATGCCACCTTCATTGGGCGACGGGTCTTGACAAGGGATCAGTGGTTTAGTCAAATGCCTTAGACGTTTGACTCACCCGTCGCACAAGAGGAGGTCGCATGTCGCACAACGCTTCTCGCTCGCTGCACCGCTCGCCGCAGGAGGCGATCGAGGCTTCGCCCGAGGAGTTCCTCTACCTCGTCTGCCTTCGGACGGGCACCGGTGTCGATGGGCCGGACTTTCTCGCGGTCGTCGATACCGAAAGGGGTCGGATCATCCATGAGCTCCCGATGCCGAACGATGGCGACGAGCTCCACCACTTCGGCTGGAACCGCTGCTCGTCGGCCTGCCACGGGCCAGACCGCTCGCACCTGATCATCCCCGGGTTCCGGTCGTCGCGGATCCACGTCGTCAACGTCGCCGACGACCCGCGCCGGCCGACGATCGAGAAGGTGATCGAGCCCGAGGAGCTCGTTGCCAAGACGGGCTACACGAGGCCACATACCGTCCACTGCATGCCGGGGGACAATGTCATCATCTCGATGCTCGGAGACGCGGACGGGAAGGGCTCGGGCGGCTTCGCGGTGCTCGACTCGAAGACGTTCGAGCTGAAAGGCCGCTGGGAGAACGGCGGCGAGAAGCCGCCCTTCAACTACGACTTCTGGTACCAGCCGCGCAAGAACGTGCTCGTCTCGTCCGAGTTCGGGGAGCCGAACGCCTACGAGCCGGGCTTCGACCCTGCAGACCTCGAAGCCGGCCGCTACGGCCACCGCATCCATTTCTGGAACCTCGAGGCGCGGAGGCACGAGCAGACCGTGGATCTCGGCGAGAAGGGCCTGCTTCCGTTCGAGGTGCGCTGGCTCCACGACCCCGACTCCGAGGAGGGCTTCGTCGGGGCGGCGCTATCGAGCGTAATGTGGCACTTCCACCGGGAGAACGGAGGCTGGGCCGCCGATCCGGTCATCGAGGTGGAGAGCGTCCCGCTCGAGGGGTGGCCCTTCCCCGTGCCGGGGGTCATGAGTGACCTCGTCCTCTCGATGGACGATCGCTTCCTCTACTTCGGAAACTGGCTGCACGGCGACCTGCGCCAGTACGACGTCTCCGACCCCCGCAATCCCAAGCTGACCGGCCGGCTCTGGCTCGGCGGCGTGCTCGGCAAGCCCTCCGACGCCGGCCGCGAGTTGCACGGGGGACCGCAGATGCTGCAGCTCTCCTACGACGGGCGCCGCCTCTACGTCACCAATTCGTTGCTCTCCACCTGGGACAATCAGTTCTACCCCGAACTCCGGTCGTGGCTCCTCCGGGTGAACTGCGACCCGAACGGCGGCATGGAGATCGACCATGATTTCTTCGTGGACTTCCACGACCGTCCCGACGGCCCCGCGCGCGCGCACGAGGTGCGTCTGCAGGGCGGCGATTGCACCACGGAGATCTTCCAGTGATCCTGGGCCACATCATGGGTCTGCCGATCGAAGAAAGCGTGGTGCAGCTCGCGCCGGCCGGAGCCGTGACGGTGACGGCGTTCGCGATCGCCGGTCGGCGGCTGCTGACCCTACTGCGGCGCCGCTGATGAATCAGCTGACGAAGACGAGCACTCGCTCGGCGGCGGAAGAGGCGCTCCTGGACGCCGCCGAGCGGCTGCTCGTCGACGTCGGCTACGCGGGGATCACCACGAGGCGGCTGGCGGACGAAGCCGGTGTCAACCACGGCCTCGTCCACTACTACTTCGGCTCGAACGAGAACCTGATGGTGCGCGCGCTCGAGCGGTTTACCGAGCGGCTGATCGCGCGCCAGCGCGACCTGTACGCGGCCGACCTGCCCTTCGTCGAGAAATGGCGGACGGCGATGCGCTACCTCGTCAGCGAGGACGTGACCTACGAGAAGGTCTGGCTCGAGCTGCAAGCGCTCGGCTGGAACAACCCCGACGTCCGCGAACGACTCGCGCGGGTGAACGCCGAGTGGCGGGCAGTGCTGACCGAGGCGTTCGAAGAGCCGCACAGCGAGCTGGGGATCGAGATGCCGCTGGAAGCCCTCGTCTCGCTCGTGATCACGTTCAATGTCGGCATGATCGTCGAGCGCCTCGGCGGCGTCGAAACGGGCCACGCCGAGCTCCTGGAGTGGATCGACCAGTGGCTGTCGAGCTGATCGCTCCCGCGCTGGAGCAGACGCGGGCGCGCTACCCGGACGAGTCCGGCTATGTCGAGCGCGACGGCGTTCGCATCTACTACGAGGTCTACGGAACGGGCGATTCGACGGTGCTCCTCCTGCCGACGTGGTCGCTCCTCCACTCGCGCCATTGGAAGATGCAGATCCCTTACCTCGCGCGCCACTGCCGTGTCGTGACGTTCGACGGACGCGGCAACGGCCGCTCCGACAGACCGCGGGACGAAGCCGCGTACGGTGAGCGCGAGTTCGCGGCCGACGCGCTCGCGGTGATGGACGCCACGGAGACGGAACGCGCCGTGATCATCGGGTTCTCGCTCGGCGGCCAGCGGGGCCTGCTCTTGGCGGCCGAGCATCCGGAGCGCGTGGAGGGCGCCGTCTTCATCGGGCCGAACTTCCCCGGCGGCGGCTCACCGCTCCCCGAGCGCACGGTCTACGAGTTCGAGCGCGAGTTCGACACAGTCGAAGGGTGGGCGAAGCACAACCGCTACCACTGGCTGCGCGACTACCGCGACTGGGTCGAGTTCTTCATCTCGAAGATGTTCACGGAGCCGCACTCGACGAAGCCGATGGAGGACGCCGTCGGCTGGGGGCTCGAGACGGACGCCGAGGTCATGCTTGCGACGATGGAGGCGCCCGCCCTGAGCCCCGAAGAGGCCCAGGCGCTTTGTCGACGCGTTCGCTGCCCGGTGCTCGTGATCCACGGTGAGGGCGATGCGATCACGTCCCTCACGCGCGGTGCGGCGCTCGCGGACCAGACTGGCGGCGAGCTCGTCGTGCTCGACGGATCGGGGCACGCGCCGCACATTCGTGACCCGGTCAAGGTCAATCTCCTCATCCGCGGCTTCGCCGTCCCGCCGAAGCCGCCCGCACGCTGGGTTCGCGGCAAGTCGCGCCGCAAGCGGGCGCTGTACATCTCCTCGCCGATCGGCCTCGGCCACGCGCAGCGCGACGCGGCCATCGCCGACGAGCTCCGCAAGCTCCACCCCGACCTGGAGATCGACTGGCTGGCGCAGCATCCCGTCACGGCGGTCCTTGAAGGCCGCCGTGAGCGGATCCATCCGGCCAGTGCGCACCTTGCGAACGAGTCCGGCCACATCGAGAGCGAGTCGGCCGAGCACGACCTGCACTGCTTCCAGGCGATCCGCCGGATGGACGAGATCCTGCTCGCCAACTTCATGCTCTTCCACGACGTCGTCCGCGACGAGCAGTACGACCTCTGGATCGGCGACGAGGCCTGGGAGCTCGACTACTACCTGCACGAGAACCCCGAGCAGAAGCAGGCCGCCTACGTCTGGCTGACGGACTTCGTCGGGTGGCTGCCGATGCCGGACGGCGGCGAGCGCGAGGCGTTCCTAACCGCCGACTACAACGCCGAGATGATCGAGCACATCGCGCGGTTCCCGCGCGTTCGCGACCGAGCCGTCTACGTCGGCAACGAAGAGGACGTCGTTCCGGACTCGTTCGGGCCGGAGCTGCCGCTGATCCGCGACTGGACGCGCGAGCACTACTCCTTCGCCGGCTACGTCACCGGCTTCGACCCGTCGGAGTTCGCAGACAGCTCGGCGCTGCGGGCTGAGCTCGGGTACCGCGCCGACGAGCAGGTCTGCATCGTCACCGTGGGTGGCTCCGGCGTCGGCGGCCACCTGCTGCGGCGCGTGATCGAGGCGTTTCCCGAGGCAAAGCGGCGGGTTCCGGCCCTCCGGATGGTGGTCGTCGCGGGGCCGAGGATCGACCCGGCCACGCTGCCGCAGCACGAAGGGCTTGAGGTGCGCGCGTACGTCCACGACCTCTACCGGCACCTCGCAGCCTGCGACCTCGCGGTCGTCCAGGGCGGGTTGACGACGTGCATGGAGCTGACGGCGAACCAGCGGCCGTTCCTGTACTTCCCGCTGCGCCACCACTTCGAGCAGAACTTTCACGTGCGCCACCGGCTCGGGCGCTACGGCGGCGGCCGCGCGATGGACTTCGAGGTCGCGACGCCCGAGGTGATCGCGGAGGCAATTGCCGACGACATCGGGCGGCCGGTCGACTACCGGCCGGTCGAGCGAGACGGCGCAGCCCGCGCTGCGGCGCTCATAGCCGAGCTCCTCTGAATCAGGCGCCGAGGAGTGCTAGTAACAGTCTGTTGCAAAGTTCGCCACGTCCCGGCACGCCGGTACTTGCCCAAGCGCAAGCCGTAGCTCGACCCAGATGCGCTTGTAACAGTCTGTTACGAGGCCCGACGAGATCAACGTATCGTGCGCGAGGGTGACCCCTCGATTCGACGCGCTCCTGAAGCCTCTCGCTCCGATCGGCTTGGCGCAGATGGCCCAGGCGCATCTCGTCGGCGCGCTCTGGTGGTACTCGGCGAGCGTGCTCTATCCCGCGAAGGCGCTGAGACGGCGCGGTGTCAGCGTCGTCGGCCCGCCCGAGGGGGAGCCGCCGGCGAGCCTCCGGCCACGAGGGCTCGGACCGTATTTCTCGGTCCGGCACACCGCCCCGGTCTTGCTCGACCGGCCGACGCAGAACGGCCACCTCGTCGAGGAGTTCGACCGCCTCGCCTGGTTGTACGAGACGTTGGTGCGGCCGTTCTCGACGCCGATCTTCGACGAGGCGCTCGAGGTGATCCGGGGGTACCTGTCGCCGGACTCACGCGTACTCGACGCCGGCTGCGGCCCCGGACGCGAGCTCCGGCGTGTCGCATCCTTCGTGCCGCGAGGCGAGGTGGTCGGCGTCGACCTGGCCGCGGGCATGGTCAACGCCGCACACGCGTCCGCCCGCCGCCGAGGCCTCGACAACTGCGCCTTCTTCCAGGCGGACGTCGGCGACCTTCCGCGTCGTTTCACGGGCAAGTTCGACGTCGTCTACAGCTCCCTCGCCCACCACCATTTCCCGGATCCAACCGCCGCCGCGACGAACGTCCTGCGGTGTCTGCGACGCGGAGGGATCTACTGCGTGATCGACCCGGGCCCGGCGTGGTTCAACGCGCTCAGCGCACCCCTCGGGAGGCTCGCCGACCCGGGTTGGATCGGCTGGAAGACGCCCGAGGAGTTCCGCACCCTTCTCGCCGGGACCGGTTTCGCCCGCGCCTGCTGGTTCCCGCTCCTCCCGGGGTTCGGCCTCGCGGTGGGCCAGAAGGGTTGAGTCGGCGGTTCTCATTCGCCGGGTAGACGGACGCGGCGAGCGACGCGGAGGAGGTATTCGTCGCGGTTGAGCGGGTTGTTGTCCGACCGCGCCCGACTCGGAGTCGGGCCGTCGGTCGGTTCAAAGCGATCGAACACGGATTCCAGAACGCCTTCGCCGCGCGTCGACGCCGGCAGCTCGAGCCGCAGCTCGTGCACGCGAGCCGCCGCAATGTCGCCCTCCAGCGTGCACCAGGAGTTCCGGATGACCGGCGCTTGCGGGACGGCACGTAACCGTCCGAGCGCGGGCACGATCGCCGCCAGCGTGTCCTCCGGGAGCTCGAGGTGGAAGCGATGGATCGGCTCGCAGACCACCGTTCTGGCCTGCTTCAGCGCGCTGATCAGCACCAGCGGCGTCAGCTTGCGGAAGTCACCGCCGGTGCTCGACATCTCCTTGGCGAAGCCCTGGTGGGCGTGGCTTTGCCGCGGCAGGTAGCCGGAGTCGGTCATGGTGATCGTGCAGTCGGTGACCTGCCAGCCGTAGAGGCCTTCCCGGAGCGTCTCCCGCACGGTCTCCTCCACGGCCCGGAAGAACGCGTGCGGCATCGTCCCGGGCACGTGCGAAGCGAGCCGATACGCCACACCCGAACCGGTGCGCGCCGGCCCGACGCGCAGGCCGACCGTTGCGAGAAACGGATTCGGCGGCTCGCGTAGGCGCTCCACCGCGGCACCGGTGCCGACCGGCCTCTCGATGCAGATCGTCGTCGTCTCCTCGAAGGCGACGTCGATGCCGAAATCATTCACCAGCGTCGCCTGGAGGACTTCTTTCTGCACCTCGCCGTAGAGCCAGACGGCTAGCGCTCGGCCGGCACCGTCCTGTCGAACGCCGATCAGCGGGTCCTGCTCCGCAAGCTGGGCCAGCGCGACGCGGAGCGCGCCCTTGTCGGCGGCGTTCCGCGGCACGACGACCGTCTCGAGCGTCGGCGGCGCGAAATGATGTTGCTCCGGAACCGATCGTGGGTACCCGACCGCGTCGCCGACCTGGATCTCGCGGAGACCCCAGAGCTTCCCGATCTCGCCTGCCAACACCGACGGACGCCGAACGGTCGAGCCGTCGTCGAAGACGGCGACGGCGGTCACCTTTCCCTCGGCGTCGTCGCCAAACCGCAGGCGGTCGCGGGTTCGCACGATGCCGGAGAACAGGCGGACGTACGCGACCTTCTCGCCCGCCGGACCGCGTTCGATCTTGAAGACGCGGCCCGAAACCGGACCGGCGTCGTCCCGCGCGACGGCGGGCAGCAGCTCAGCGATGCCGCTCATCAGCGCCTCCACGCCGGCTCCCGTGATCGCCGAGCCGAAAAAGACGGGGTGCACCAGCGCCCGCTGGGTCTGGGCCGCGAGCTCCTCGAGAAGCCGGCTATAGGAGAGGGTCGCCTCGTCGTCGACGTATGCGGCGAAGATCGCCTCGTCCCGTTCGGCAAGCGCGGAGGCGAGGGTTGCCGCAAAAGCAGAGTCGCCCGGGCCGTACGGAGTGAACTCGGCGGCGCGCGTGCCCAGGTCAGCGACAGAGCCGAGCGGGACGATCGCGGGCGTCAGCCGCTCCGCGACAGCCTGAAGCACGCGCTCGTACCCGGCACCGGGGCGGTCGATCTTGTTCACGAACACGAGAGTCGGAACGCGCAACCGTTGCAAGGCGCGCATCAAGATGCGGGTCTGCGGCTGCACGCCTTCCACGGCCGAGATCACGAGCACGGCGCCGTCGAGCACACTCAGCACTCGCTCCACCTCGGCGATGAAGTCCGGGTGGCCCGGCGTGTCGATCAGGTTGACGGTGGCGTCGTCGATCGCGAACGACACGACCGCCGCCTTGATCGTGATGCCGCGCTGTTGCTCGAGCGCTAGCGAGTCCGTCTGGGTCGTGCCGGCGTCGACGCTGCCGATCTCGTCGATGACGCCGGCGGCGTAGAGCAGGCGTTCCGTGAGTGTCGTCTTACCGGCGTCGACATGCGCCACGATCCCCAAGTTGAGCGTTCTGCGATGCAAGCGTCATACCCTCCGGATAGGTCACAAAGGACTCCTGGATGGACATGAACGCTGCGGGCATCTCCGCTCCTTGGTCGATCTGCGCTGCCGGCGGGAGTAAAGCAGAGGCGGGGGAGCCGCGCGTGGCGGCTCCCCCGTCCTCCTAGGCAGCCAGATCGAGCGCCGGCTCTTCCTCGACGACCGGGGTGGTCTGCCGGCTGTTGGGCGTCAAGAACGCGACAACCGTCGCTGCGAGCACGATGCCCGCGCCGACGAGGAGGGCGCGCTGATACCCCTCGGTAGATGCCTGGGCGAGGCCGTGACCGGCGTGCAGCAGCGAGGTGGTGTGAGCGGTGGCGATTGCCGAGAGAATCGCAAGGCCGAGCGCAGCACCGAGTTGCTGGCCGGTGTTGAGGAGCCCCGCGGCGAGCCCGGCCTTGTCCTGGTCGACCCCGGCGTTCGCGGCCGTGGTCAGACCGGTGAAGACGCCGCCCATGCCGATCGAGACGGTCAGGAGGCCGGGCAGGATGTCCGGCAGGTAGGAGCCGTCGACCGAGACGCGGGAGAGCCAATAAAGGCCGCCGGCTGCGATCACCGTGCCGAGAACGACGACCGGCTTGGTGCCGATGCGTGCGAACAGCTGGGACGAGATGCTCGCGGCGATGATGAATCCGCCCGTCAGCGGCAAGTAGGCGATTCCGGTCTGGATCGGCGAGTAGTGCAGCACGGTCTGCATGTAGAGCGTGAGGAAGAAGAACATCGGCAGGAAGCCCGCCAAGGCAACCATCTGCGTGGCGTCAGCGGCTGCAACTCCCTTGACACGAAGGATCGTCAGCGGGACGAGCGGGTTGCGCGCCCGGAGCTCGTTGGCGACGAACGCCGCCAAGATCACTGCGGAGCCGGCGAGTCCGGCGATCGTACGCGCCGTGCCCCAGCCGACGTCCGGTGCCTTCACGAGCGTGTAGACCAAGAGCAGCATCCCGGTCGTCACGAGGAAGGCTCCGAGGGCGTCGAAGTTCGCCAGCCGCGCTGAACGCATCCGCTCGCGCTTGAGGAGAGCGAAGGCGCCGGCGAAGGCGATCGCGCTGAACGGGACATTGATGAACAACACCCAGCGCCAGCCGGGTCCCTCCGTGAGCAGGCCGCCGAAGAGCACGCCGGCGGCGCCGCCGATCCCCGAGACGGCCGCCCAGACGCCGAGAGCGGTGTTGCGGTCACGGGTGGAGCGGAACGTGCTGGTTAGGCTCGACAACGCGGCCGGCGAGAGCATGGCCGCTCCGATGCCCTGGGCGAAGCGCGCGCCGATCAGCAGCGATTCGCTGTGCGCCAGGCCGCCGGTCAGCGACGAGCCGGCAAACACCACCAAGCCGGTGACGAGCATGAGGCGGCGGCCGAGCAGGTCGGCCATCCGGCCGCCGAGCAGCAGGAAGCCGCCGTAGGTGAGGATGTAACCGTTGACGACCCACTGCAGGCTTTGCTGGCTGAAGCCGAGGTCGCTTTTGATCGACGGCAGCGCGATGTTGAGGATCGAGGCGTCGAGAACGTCCATGAACTGGACGAGGGAGAGCAGGAGCAGGATCGCGACACCTCGCCGCGACGACAGTGACAAGGCGTAGGGCTCGTCAGCCGGCGTCACAACGCGTGGATAGGTCTGTGCGCTCATGAGGTGGGCCTCGCTTTCTCTGTGATGACCATCGGTCGAGCGTGCCCGCGCGCGGAGGGGTGTCGCGTCGTGGCGCCACCGAGGTCCGAACCCCAGTCTTTTGTCGGGCGACACCTAGACTCCTGAACGGCCGGAAACGCGGCGACACCGCCCACGGGGACACGCGACGCAGGTGACCGAGCAAAGCCTCCTGGTTCAGCGCGAGCTTCTCGAACGCGAGTCGGATCTCGCAGCGCTCGAGGCCGTCGTCGCAGCGGCCGACGGCGGACGCCTACTCGCGATCGAGGGGCCGCCGGGCATCGGCAAGACCGCCCTGATCGCGGAGGCGAAGGCGCTGGCGCAGAGGGCCGGGGCGGAGGTCCTCTCCGGGCGCGGCTCCGAGCTCGAGCGCTCGTTCTCCTACGGCGTGGTGCGGCAGCTCTTCGAGCCGTTCCTCGCCTCGCTGCCCGCAGAGGAGCGAGCAGGCCTGCTCAGCGGCGCTGCAGCCCTCGCGGAGCCGCTCTTCGACCCGGCGCAGTTCGAGGCGGACCCGGCTGCGGACGCCTCGCTGGCGACGCTCCACGGCCTGTACTGGCTGGCGGCGAACGTCGCCGCCCATCGTCCGCTCCTGCTCGCGCTGGACGACCTGCACTGGTGTGATCTTCCCTCCCTGCGCTGGCTCGCGTACCTGCTGCCACGGATGGAGGAGCTCGATCTCTCGCTCGTGGTCGGTCTCCGGCCGGCCGAGCCGGGACATGATCCTTCCCTCGTCGGCCGGATCGTCTCCGACCCGCTCGGCACCGTCATCCGGCCCGCTCCGCTCAGCACGGGGGCCGTCACGCGGCTGCTGCGAGAGACCCTGTCGTCCGATGCCGAGGACGCGTTCTGCGCAGCTTGCCGTGAAGATACGGGCGGGAACCCGCTGCTCCTGCGCGAGCTCATGCACGCGATCGTCGCCGAGGGGCTGGCCCCGATCGACGAGAACATTCCGCGCCTTCGAGAGCTCGAGGCCCAGGCCGGCTCGCGCGCGCTCACGTTGCGCCTGTCGGGGCTCCCGCCGGAGGCGAGCGCGCTCGCGCACGCCGTCGCGATCCTGGGCGACGATGTGGACGCGCGCCAGGCCGCGCTGCTGGCAGGCCTCGACGAGCAGGCAGCATCCGAGGCGGCCGCAGCCCTCGCGCGGGGCGACATTCTGCGCGGCGAGACGCCCCTCGAGTTCGTGCATCCGCTGATCCGGGCGGCGGTCTACGAGGAGCTCACGGCGGCCGAGCGGCAGAACGCCCACGCGCGCGCAGCGTGGCTCCTCGCCAAGACAGGTGCCGAACCGGAGCGGGTAGCCGCGCATCTCCTGCGCAGCCCGCCCGCCGCAGATCCACAGGCCGTCGCCACGCTGCGTGACGCCGCCCGCCGCGCCGGCTCGCGCGGTGCCTCGGAAAGCGCCGTCGCCTACCTCCGTCGTGCACTCGAGGAGCCGCCGCCGGACGGGGAGCGCGGCGCGCTGTTTCTCGAGCTCGGCTCGGCCGAGTCGCGCGTGAGCGGCGAGCCCGCAGTGGAGCACCTGCGAGAGGCGCATGCGCTGGCTGAGGGGCCGGTCGCGCGAGCCGAGGCTGCCCTTCTGCTCGGCCGCCAGCTCTTCATCCTTGGCAGCGAGGAGACGGTCGCCGTGTTCAGAGACGCGCTCGACGAGCTTGGTGAAGCCAACCCCGAGCTCGAGCGACTCCTCGCGGCCGGCCTGATCACGAACGGCCTCTTTGCGCTCGGGCTCCACGGGGAGGCGGCTGAGCGGCTCGACCGCGTCCGAAGCAACCTCAGCGACGAGACCGTGGGCGAGAAACTGCTGCTCTCGCTGCTCGCCTACCACGACGCGCGGGCGGGCAGGTCGGCGGCGGAGGTCGTCCCGCTCGCGCGCCGCGCTCTCGCCGGCGGCACGATCCTGCGCGAGGACGCTGCGGTCGGCGCCGGCTTCGTCCCGACGAGCACGGTACTTGCGATGGCGGACCTTGACGAGGCCCTGGTCGTCTACGAGGACGCGCTCGCCGAGGCCCACAGGCACGGCTCGACGCTCGCCTTCGGAGCGGTCAAGGTCTTCCGTGCGCTCGCGCTGATCTGGCGCGGCGACCTCGGCGAAGTGGAGGCCGAGACGCGCGAAGCCCTCGCCGTAGGGGAGGTCTGGGGCGCGACGGCTCGCTTCGCGCGGCACGCGGCAGCGTTTCTCGCAGACTCCCTGATGGAGCAGGGCAAGCTTGACGAAGCCGCGGCCATCCTCGCCGGGGCCGGGTCCGGCGACCTCGCTCCCGGCGACACGCGCTCGCTTTTTCTCGGCGACAGCGCCAGGCGCTTGCGGCTGCTGCGCGGAGACCTGGCCGGCGGCCTCGAGGAGATGCTCGAGGCCGGACGCCGATTCGACGAGGTCGGCCACCGGAACCCCGCCTTCATCGCATGGCGCTCACCGGCGGCGCTCGCGCTGCTTCAGCTCGGCCGGCGGGACGAGGCTGGCCCGCTCGTGGAGGAAGAGGTGGAACTCGCACGCGCGTGGGGTGCCCCGCGGGCGCTCGGCGCCGCCCTGCGAGCGGCGGGCCTGGTCGAGGGCGGGGAGCGCGGGCTCGAGTCGCTCGAGGAAGCGGCCGAGGTTCTGAGCTCCTCCCCGGCGAGGCTCGAGCACGCGAAGGCTCGCACCGAGCTGGGCGCGGCGTTGCGCCGGGCCAACCGCCGCGCGGAGGCGCGCGAGCAGCTGCGTCAGGGGCTCGAGCAGGCGACGATCTGCGGCGCGGGCTCGCTCGCCGCACGCGCCGAGCGCGAGCTCCTCGCGACCGGCGCGCGCCCGCGGCGCGTCGCGCTGAGCGGCGTGGAGTCGCTCACCCCGAGCGAGCGGCGCGTCGCCGAGATGGCCGCCGAAGGCCCTACGAACCGCGAGATAGCGCAGGCGCTCTTCGTCACCCAGAGAACGGTGGAGGTCCACCTCACGAGCATCTACCGGAAGCTCGGCATCACCTCGCGCTCGCAGCTCGCCGCCGCGCTCGACGAACCGACGCGTGCCTGAGCGGGCCGCGTCTCGGCCGCGGCCGTGTCCGTCAGCTCAACTTCTTGCAGGCGTCGGAGTTTTCGAAGGCGTCCTTCATCTTCGATCCAGCCGACTTGACGGACTCGAGCGTGCTCGATGTCTTCGCGGCGAGGGACTGGAGCGACCCTGCCAGTGGGGCGAGCGTGGTCGCGATCTGGCTCAGATTCGCATTCTGCGGCAGGTTCGCCAGGGTCTGCTTCACGTTTGTCACCGTCGCCTGGGCTTGGGAGCCGAGCGCCTCGAGGTCCTGCTTCGCCTCGGCACCCTCGTCGGTGTCCGGCGCCGGCCGTGACTTCAAGTCACTCGCGAGATTCCTGGTCGCACCCACGGCCGACTGAACATTTGCGCTGATGGCGGCAAGCGTTCCCGTCCCCGGTGACTGGACCTGGTCGCGCACGTCGTTGACGGACGTCTGGATCTGATCCTTCCAGTTGCCGATGTCCGTGCACACACCGTTCGCGTACTTCTCCTCGGCCGACTGTCCGCCACACCCGGCCGAGAGGACCGCGACGGCGACCAACAGGGCCAGGAGTGAGGCGAAGCGCACCATCAGCGGGTCATTGTCGGCGGTGATGGATCGCCGGGTCAAGCCCGACCGTCGGAATCAAGCCGTCGATGATGCTGCGGAGTGCGGTGACATGGCGCCCGAACGGCGCCGAGTCGGAGACCCGAGTTGGTCACGGACGAACGCGGAGTCCGCCAGTCGGCCGCCAGAAGCAAACATGGCTACCGGAAGTCGATCACGCTGCGGATGCCGTCCTGGGCCTCCATCAGCTCGAAGCCGCGGTTGACCTCGTCGAGCGCCAGCTTGTGGGAGACGAACGGCTCGACGTCGATCTCCCCTGCGAGCCAGCGGTCGACGAACTGGGGGACCTGATCGCGGCCCTTGACGCCGCCGAACGACGAGCCCGCCACGCGGCGCCCGGTGATCAGGAAGCGGGGCACGACTTCGAGCGTCTCCCCCTTGCCGGCGACGCCGCAGACCGTGGCGAGCCCCCAGCCCATCCGGGCCGACTCGACCGCCTGGCGCATCACCTGCACGCTGCCGGTCGCTTCGAAGGTGTAGTCGGCGCCGAAGCCGCCGGTCAGCTTGAGGATCTCCGGCACGGCATCGGGCCCGCCTTCGAGCGTGTGCGTCGCGCCCTGGCCGCGCGCCAGATCGAGCCGGTCCTGCGAGAGGTCGACGCAGACGATCCGGTCGGCGCCCTGTAGCGGCACCCCGCGACGGCGCCGAGGCCGACCATCCCCGCGCCGAAGACGGCGCAGGTCGAGCCCGCCTCCACCTTCGCCGTGTTGATCGCAGCTCCGAGCCCGGTCGAGAGGCCGCAGGCGAAGAGGCAGGCCCGGTCGAGC
>JBKOYZ010000177.1:0-5613 GCA_046725655.1 Actinomycetota bacterium
GGATCGAGATGGCCCGTCCGCTCTACGCCCGCGCGGCGAGCGACAACGCCGCGTCCATCCGCGTCCTCGAGAAGTGCGGCTTCACGCACGTCGGAGATGCTCGTGCCTTCGCACACGGACGCGACGAGGAGACGGACGAGGTCGTCCTCCGACTCGACGCTCCTCCGGACACCTAGAGCGAGGCTCGGACGATTTTTTGACGCCGCGTCGCGCGATGACCACGTAGTCATCGGAAAGACGGGAACACGCGCGGTTTCGCCCGAGTCTCGTCGCCTCTCGTCCGACCGGGCGCGATTCGAGTCAGGTCGAGCCGTTGGCGCGAAATCCGCGGGAGTCGTGTCTAGCCTGGCGACGCCGGTGTCCTGGATCGCGCAGTGACCGCAGCAAACCCCTGCAAACGGGGGCGGTCTTTTTGACGAAGTCCCGGTGACCCCGCGCCCTCTAGCGGCTTTTCACCCCTGACCTGCTCGCGTTTCCGGCCGAGTCCAGCCGCTGACCGGAGCCGGAACTCGTCCGGCGCCGGTCGCGTTCTGGGCCTGGGTCACCAGGGGCTGTCGAAGTGGTGGCAGATGTAGTAATCCCAGCCGAACCGCGGTCCGAGGTAGCTCCACTCGTAGAGCGGCGGACTGCGCATCTCGCCGGGCGGGCCGCCGGGCGGGTCGGTCGGACAGGGCTGGTTGTGGAAGTGGTCGGCCCGAAGCATGTGCTCGGTGCCGAGGAACGGCGCCTCCTCCGCGTTCACGTCCGGAGTTGCGAACGTGACGAGCAGTGCGCTCACGGCGGTCCCCGCGACCACTGCCTCTAGTCTGCCCGGCGGGAAACAGTGGACGTTCGGGTTCTCCGGGAAGGCAGCAGCTGGGTTGAGGCAGTCCCAGCCAGCCCGCTGGAGCTGGGCCGGGCTGCGTCCTCCGCCCGATGCGGTCGCCGTAAGCGCGAAGGTCGCGGCCCCGACGACCGCGAGAGCAATGAGCACGTAGCGCATGAATTCCTCCTTTCGCACCTAGCCGCTGACCCCGGGGAGGCGGTGTTCCAGATTGACTGCCGGACGACCGCGCAGTTGAACTCAGCGATTGGATGCTCGATGGCTGGATGCTCGTTGGCCGTCGAGGACGCTAAAAGCTCAAGGTCGGGCGCACATCTGCAGAGTTACCTAGATTGGTGGAAGCCAGTACTTATTTTGACCGGCGACCACGAGGGCACGACCGAGCCGCTCGGCGGACCGACGTCAGCGCCAAGCCGAGCTGAAAAGCCCGGGCCTCTGCGAGGAGTGCAGCGGCGGCTTCATCCCGGTGCAACATCACCAGGTCTTCTGCTCGCCGCGTTGCAGGCTCCGGCCCCGGCGGCGATCGCAGCGGACAGCGGTAGCGTCCTTATGACGCGCGAGCCGCCCTAAGAGAGCGGCTCTGCGCAGCATGCAACAGCACTGACGGTAGCACCGGCGCGCGGTAGCCTCCCGCCCGCGACCGAGGAAAGAGCCTCCTCGATGGCAGCCTAGAACGCCCGGGCGGCTTCCCACTCCAAGGAGCCGACACGCGTCGCCTGAGATTCACGGCGACGAAGTCGAGGCTCGCCTGGCTCTCCCGGCCTAAGGCCTCCTTGCGACAATCGTCGGATGCAGCGGGTTCTCTCGCCCGTGCTCGTCGGCCGGCAGGAGGAGCTGTCCCGGCTCGAGGACGCGCTTCTCTCCGCCAACCGAGGCGACGGACGATTCGTCCTCGTGGCCGGGGAGGCCGGGATCGGCAAGACACGTCTCGCCATCGAGTTGACTCGCCGGGCGCGCAAGCTGGGGTACAGCGCGCTGTGGGGGAGTTGCTCGGAGGCGGAGCTGTCGCTTCCGTACTTGCCCTTCGTCGAGGCGATCGGAAACCAGCTCGGACACCATGACCTCGCGCAGGTGCGAGCCGAGCTCGGACCGATGGGTACGGAGCTTGCTCAGCTCTTCCCGCAGCTCGGGGACGGCGGTCGACCCGCCGCCTCAGGGGACCCCGCGCAGGCAAAGCTGCGGCTGTTCGAGTCGGTTGTCACGCTCCTCGAGCTGTGGGCTCGCGATCGTGCGCTGCTTCTCGTTCTCGACGACGTCCATTGGGCCGACAGCTCAACGCGCCAATTGCTCGACTACGTCGCGCGGCGGCTGGCGAACAGTCGGGTGATGCTGCTTGCCACCTACAGAAGCGACGAGCTCGACCGGCGCCATCCGCTGACGGGCATGGTTCAGGTCTGGCAGCGAACGGGATTCGCCGAGACGGTCGCCGTCGCTGCGATGACGCCGGAGCAGGTGACCGAGATGATCGCCGCCCTCCTGGACGCGGAGAGCGTTAGCGCCGAGCTCGGGTCGCTTGTCCACGCACGCTCCGAGGGAAATCCCTTCGTGCTCGAGGAGCTCTTGCGCGAGGCAGTCGACCGCCGCGAGATCGTTCGAACCGACACGGGGTGGGAGCGACGCCCGCTCGACGCGCTGCGGCTGCCGGAAACCGTACGTGAAGCGGTGCTCCTCCGCGTCGCGCGGCTCGACGCAGTGCACATCGACGTGCTGCGGGCGGCGGCGGTTCTCGGCCGCTCGTTCGACTACGGATTGCTCGTCGAGGTGTCCGAGGCCGACGAAGGAGCGGTGCTTGCAGCCCTCGAGGAGGCAGTCGCGCAACAGCTGGTCGAGGAGGATGTAGAAACGCGTAATCGCTACAGCTGGCGCCACGCGCTCACCCAGGAGGCGATCGGGAGCGACACGGTCCTGCCGAAGCGGCAGCGGATCCATTCCCGTGCCGCCGATGCACTCGAGCGCAGGGGCGGAAGCGCCATGGCCGTCGCAAGCCACCTTCTGGACGCTGGGCGGGCGAACGAGGCCGTGGGCGCCTGTTTCCGTGCCGCCGACGACGCCGAGCGCTCGGTTGCTTTCAAGGAGGCGGCGGAACTGCTCGAGCACGTCCTCCCGCATGTCTCCGATCCGCATGAGCGCGCACTCCTCCTCTCCCGCATGGGCCGCCTTCGCTGGTACAACGGCGAGCCGGCGGCCGCCGAGCAGCTCCTCGTCGAGGCCGTCGGGCAGCTCAGCGACCTCGGCTTCCCGATCGAGGCAGCGCAGGCGAGGATCCATCTGGGCCGTAGTCAGTGGGAGCTCGACCAGCCAGATGCCGCCATGGAGCAGTACGAGCACGCGCGAGCGGCGCTGGAACGCGAGGGACCCTCGGCGGAGCTTGCTCTCGCGTATCTGCGGATCGCAGGCATCCACGCATTCCAGCTGGAATACGAGCAATGCCTCGCGGCGGCAGAACGCGCCGTCGAGATTGCAGAGCAAGCGTCCGCCGACTTCGAGCGCGTCTGGGCGCTCGCTACCGCCGCGCTCGGGTACTACGGGACCGCACGGGAGTTCACGTTGCTGGACCAATGCTTCCGCGAGGCGCTTGCCAAGGGCTACGCGATCATCGCTTCGAACATCCTCTACAACGAGATCTGGGACCGCGTGCACAGCGTCGCGGGCGGATTCGGGGACGTGCTGGAGAAGCAAGAGCGAGTGCTTTTCCACTCCTGGGTCTCAGCCGGCGGTGAGATCGCGCGAAGTTGGGCTCTCATCGAGCTCGGCGAGCCTCGGGAGGCGTTCGAGCAGGCGCGCCGGGCGACGGTACGACACGAGAGCCTTGGCGCCCCGAAGTTCGAGTGGCGCAGCCGACTCGCCGCGAGCGAGGCGCTCGTCGAACTCGGACGCACGTCGGAGGCCGAAGCCGAGCTACCACCTCCTTCGCTCGCGGACGAGCTCCAAGACGTTGTCTACGACACGCCGGCCCGCGTGCGAACCGCGCTTGCGCTGGCGCGTTTCGAAGAGGCGCTCGAGCTGGGGCGCCGAGTTGCAGCCCATGATGCCTTGCTGATCTTCCCGAAGACGATCGCCGTCGCGGTGGAAGCACTCCTCGCGGGCGGCGCCCGGGACGAGGCACTGGCGCTCCTGCGCCGTGCCAAGCGGGCATCCAGCGAGCTGGCCGAGGCGGCACTCGGGATCGCCGAAGCTCGCATCCTCCTCGCCTCTGGAAACGCGATCGAGGCCCGGCCGCTACTCGAGCGTGCGCTGCGCGAGCTGGAAAACTCGGACCTGCGGCTCTGGACCTGGCAGGCCCGCACGCTCGCCGCCCAGGCAGCTGCGGAGACGGGAGACCGCGACGCGGCGCGCCTGTGGCTCGAGTCCTGCATTGGCGATGCTCATGAGGCCGGTGCCGCGCGAGTTCGCGATGAGGCCCGAGCCGCGGCGTCGCGACTGGGTCTGGAGGTGCCGGCGCTCACCGAGGAGCCTGAGGCGGCGGGCGCGGAGATTCCCGTCCTTCCCGCCGGCGAGCGCCTCGTGACCTCGATGTTCGCCGACGTCCGCGGGTACACGCCCCTTGCATCGGCGAGCCCGCCGGAGGAGCTCGCGGACCGCATGTTGACCCTGCATCGTTGGGCCGCCGCGGAGGTGGGCCGGCGGAGCGGCATCGTCGACAAGTTCGCCGGCGACGCGGTGATGGCGACCTTCAACGCGGCCGGTTCACGCCTCGACCATGCCGTGCTCGCGCTCGAAGCAGCGCTGGCCCTCCGGGACAAGGCAGCGCTCATGGATCTCCCGGTCGGGATCGGCATCGCAGTTGGTCCCGCCGTGGTCTCGCGCTCCGTCGACGAAGCGAACGTCAGCGTCCTCGGCCCGGCAACAAACCTTGCCGCTCGGCTGCAACAGGCCGCGGCCGGCGGTGAGATTCTCCTCAGCGACGAGGCGTTTCGGCGCATGTCGTCGTGGCTGGCTGAGCGCGGAATGGTCGTCGAGCCGCAGGAGCTCGAGCTCAAGGGCTTCGACGGTACGCAGCCTGCATACCGGCTGCCCGCGGCGGTGCCCGTCGCTAGCTGAAGAGGCGCGGCGGCGTGCGCAGACGCGCCGCCGCGAGCCGGTGCCTGCGGTAATCGACCCGAAAGCCCGTGGGTTTCTTCATCCGGGCGGGCGGCCAAGAAGAGCGTTCCG
The DNA here is from genome assembly GCA_046725655.1 of Actinomycetota bacterium. Classification (GTDB taxonomy): domain Bacteria; phylum Actinomycetota; class Thermoleophilia; order Gaiellales; family Gaiellaceae; genus 13-2-20CM-68-14. The sequence continues at coordinate 4,976 of JBKOYZ010000177.1, forward strand.
CCCGGTCCCCGGGTCGAGCGAGACGCGCCTGCGCGCGCAACCCGAGCTCTCGCTAAGCTCGGCCAGGGTGTCGCGGTTGCCCTTACCGGCTGCCGGTGACCCGCCGGCGGTGATGGGGGCTGTCGCGGTCGCCGTCGCCGTACTCGGGTTGATGGCGGCCGGCTGCGGCAACAGTGGCGGGCATCCTGTCGCGACCTCGACGGCCAGCACGCCAAGAAGCTCGGCGCCGTGCAAGCTCGACAGAGCCCAGCGTCGCGCCGTTGCCCGGGCGCTCGCCGACATCCGGCGTCTGCGGCGCATCCAGGCGCCGATGCACACGTTCTCCCAGCGCGGGGCGCCGACCCAAAACGTGGTGACCGGAAAGCTGATGCTGGACCTCGGCTCCGCCCATCTCCCGCTGAACGTGTTCTCGCACCTGCTCCACCTTGGGAGGACAGCGGTCAGTCTCTGCGGTAGTTGCTCTTCGGCGCTCGAGGCGGACGAGCCCTTCTTGGGGGACCGGGGGGAGAACCGCTGTGGCTAACTTCAGCGCCTGACCGACCAGGCCGAGGGAGTTGACGCCCTCTCGGTGATCGCGGCACCGCGATGCTCGCGTCTAACCGGGGTTCAGGCTCACGTTCCCGTCGGAAGCCATCCCG
>JBKOYZ010000076.1:0-4080 GCA_046725655.1 Actinomycetota bacterium
CATCACGATCGCGGCGCTCGTGACCGTGCCCGCCGTGGTCCGGATGCCGCGCTCGACCGCCTCCTCCGTCTTCATGCCGCGGTCGACGAGCTCCTTGATCCGGCTGAGGATGAAGACGTGGTAGTCCATCGAGAGGCCGAATAGAAGGACGAAGAGGAAGAGCGGCAGCCAGGAGGCGATGCCGCCGTTGGACTTGAAGTCCAGGATCCCCTCGGCCCAGTGATGCTGAAAGACGAGCACGAGGATCCCGTAGCTCGCCCCGACCGAGAGCAGGTTGAGCAGGATCGCCTTGACCGGGACGACGATCGACCGGAACGTCATTAGCAGCAGCACGAACGCGAGACCGAGGACGAATGCGAAGACGAGCGGCATGTGCGTCCGCATCAGATCGTTGAAGTCGCGGTTGCCGGCCGTCTCGCCGGTGACGGCGACCTCGACGCCGGGCACCGTGCCGATCGTCTCGGGGATGATCCGGTTGCGCATGTCTGACAGCGCCGAGTAGGCGAGCTTGCTGCGGCTGTTCTCGGTCGCGATCGGCATCGTGAACCGCAGTACCGTGTGGTCCTGGCTGACGGCGATGTCAGCCGGCTGGGCGAACTGCCCCGTCGCCAGGCCGGCGTCGCGCATCTCCGCGACCTTGTTCATGATCTCCGGCTTGGTCACGTCGTCCGCCTTGACGGCGACGACTATCGGGACCGGAGAGCCGGGGAACGCCTTCGAGACGCGGTCGAACGTCTTCACGATCGGGATCGACGGCGGCAGATCGGTGACGCTCGGGAACTTCGTGTTCAGGCCGGTCAGCGCAGGGATCGTGAGGATGAGCAGCGCGCCGGCGGACAGCACGACCGACACCAGCGGATGACGCATCACCGGCCGCAGGACCGCGCCCCAGAACCGCGATTCGCCGGTGTTGGCGCTGATCCGGCTGAGGAACGGGATCCGCCCTCGCTCGACGTTGTCGCCGAGGCGGTGCATCAGCGCCGGCAGCACGGAGAGCGAGCCGATGATCGCCACCGCGACGACGATCATCGTCCCGATCCCGATCGAGCGGAAGGTCGGGTCGCCGACGACCATCATCCCCGCCACCGCGATCAGGACGGTGACGCCGGAGATCAGCACCGCCTGTCCGGAGGTCCTCGCGGTCCGTAAGAGGGCGTTGTGCGGATCGATGCCCCGCCGGCGTTCCTCGCGCTCGCGCTTGAGGTAGAAGAGCGAGTAGTCGACACCGACCGCCATCCCGACGAGCAGAATCACGGACTGCGTCGCGTCGGAGGCGGGAATCGCGTGGCTGACGAGCGACGAGAGCCCGAACGCCGCCAGGACGCCCGAGAAGGCGAGCAGCACGGGGACCCCTGCGGCGACCAGCGATCCGAAGGCGAAGAGGAGGATTACGAGGGTGGTCGGGACCGCGAGCTTCTCCGCCCGGCTGAAGTCCGAGCCGAGCGTGTCGTTCAGCGCCTTGCGCGCGCTCGCATCCCCGAACTCCTCGACGATGAAGCTGGGATGGGCGCGTTGCAGCGCGGCCGTCGCCTTCAGGGCCGGCTGGACGTGGTCCTGCGCGTCCTCGGGCTTGCCCTTGATGTCGAAGCGGACGAGAGCCGAGTGCGCGTCCTCGGAGATCTCCCCCTTGCTCGTGACGCTCGAGCCCAGCGGCGAGCGCACGTTCGTGACGCCCTTTGCCTTCGCGATCTTCGCCGCGACGTCCTTGATTACGGCGATGAACCGAGGATCGTTCGCGGTCAGCTTCCGCTGCTGGATCAGGATCGACTCAGTTGCCGGTTGCTTGAAGTCGGCCTGCGCGAGCATCTTCTGCGCGCGGCCCGATTCGCCGTCGCCGGCGTCGGAGTCGGCGAGTTTGTTCGTGCCGACGGCGGTTCCGATGAAGATCGCTGCGGCGACGAACACCAGCCAGCCGAAGAACGCGGTCTTCCAGTGAGCGGACGCCCAGCGACCCGCGCGCCCGGCGAAGTTGACTTTCTCCATTTCGTTCCCCCGCTTGTTCTCGATTTCCCGGGTGCGAGGGTACAACCGGTTTCAGGATGCTGCGGGGGAAAAACCTCGCCTGTCTTGACGTTCGCGCGCCGCGTGCAGGGTATTCGCGGTGGAATACATCTCGATATGGCTTGACACCGCGACCGCCTGGCGCCGACGGCGCTGAGCTGAGCTCCGAGTCAGATCGAACGGCGGGGGTGGGATTCGAACCCACGGGCGACCTTTCGGCCGCCAGCGGTTTTCAAGGTCTGAGGACGAGGGCCGCCCCGCACGGCTAGGCGGGTCTCGGCTCGGCCAGGTCGGCTCCGCTCGGCTCAGGTCGGTTCAGATGGACAGAAGTTTGGGCAGAAGTTTCGGGCGGTCCGCGCTCAGGCCCTTTTCGACGTGACCGTGCATCCTCGACGGCGGCCGCTGCGGCGTGGGCGTATCCTGGGGACATGAACAGCAAGCCGGCCGAGATCGCGCGGGAGGGCTTGGAGGCTTGGCGCAAGGGCGACTTCGAAACGATCGAGGAAATCCTCGACCGGAATGTGGAATGGCATGCGACCGAGCCCGGGGAATGGGACTGCCATAGCCGAGACGACGTCATGCAGACGCTTCGCGAGCGGTATGAGCAGGGCTTCGCCAAGGGCGACTTGCAGTTCCGGGAAGGCGGAGAGCACGCTGTGATCGTCGTCGCGCACCCGAGCGAGATCGGGGGCCCCGACTGGCCATCTGAGACCGCGACCGTCATGCACTTCCGGAACGAGCGCGTCGTCTCAATGCAGGATTACCGAACCGAAGCCGAGGCCATTGCGGCTGTCGAGCACAAGTAGCCCGGACACGCCGCGTTGCCGACCCCGTGGCGTGCGCCATCGCCTGCTCTCGCTTCTTCCCTTCTTGCGCCATGAGTCCGGTTGCGGCGATTGGTTTGAGGAACTGCCTCCGAACTCGGGCGTTCGTGAGCCGCGTCGGCCGCGGCCCAGCGCTCCCTCCTCGAGCATCGCTCTAGAGCCGCCGCCAGATTTGCTCTAACGGCTCGCGCTGCGCGCTCAGCCACCGGCCATTCAGCTTTCAGTCTCAGCCGCAACGTGCAAAAAGGCGCTGCAGAACGATGCTCCTTCACGTGGGATCGCCAGAGTGACGTTCGACCGACGCGAGGACGACCTCGACTACCACCTCGTTCTACGCAGCGGCTCGCGCACGATGATCGCGGAGACACCCTCCCCGCTCTGCACGAAGGGAGCGACCGCCTACCGGCGGAGGCAGATGCGCGACTCCAGGAGGGTGTGGCCCGCATCTGTCGGCGCGCGCGGGTGGGCGGCGTCGCCTTCTTCGACGTCATCCACGGGCAGACCGGCGTCGCTGGTGGACGCGGCGATGATCACGCGCACCTTTCTCCCTTGCCGCCTGCTCGTGAAAACCTGAGGGGCGACTGGTCGGATTCGGTCCCGGCCGCGCCGACCGCCATCCGAAGCCTATTCGCAAATGAAATCGCTGCGTAACTGGCTGGATCATTCGGGCTTGCCCATGTCGTCCCGAGGCGGCTCCGTTTGAGGCTTTTCGGCTGCACGCTCGGCCGCATAGCGCTCTTCGTACTCACGCCCCCGCCGTACCTCCTCGCGCCCCAGCTCAGCAGAACGGTCGGCTTCCTCACGCCCCCACTCTGCCTGCTTGCGCTGGCGCTCACGCCCCCGTTTGTATTGGGAGTAGCTGTTGGGGCCGGTCGACTGCCAACCTTTGCGCACGTAGTTGCCGACTTTCCTCAGCTTGCCCAACACACCCATCGCTTCGCTCCTCACCGGAACGCCAGAGAAGAATCCCACATCGGGCAGGCGATTGATACCGCCAAGGATTGACCACCTCGTCCACTCCGCGCTGGGCCAGCCCCCGTGATTGGGCCACAGCTCAGGCACGGCTCGCTGCACGGGAACGCGCTCGCGCTCGGCCTCGGCCTCGCCGCTGCGCACTGGGGAGGGATGGGTGTCTTCCTCTCCGCCAAGAACGCGATCAACCACCTCTGGGGCGTCCCCTTCAGACTGTGGTCCGAGCGGGCAGCAGCAACTGTCCGGTGCGCCAGGCAAGGGCAAAGAGCAGGACGGCTGCTCC
>JBKOYZ010000007.1:0-11525 GCA_046725655.1 Actinomycetota bacterium
TGGAGGTCCGAGAAGGTGAGCTCGCGGCGCTCGTCCTCGGGCTCACCCTCCCAGTAGTACGCGACCTTGCCGCCGTCGCCGGCCTCGACGTGCCGGTCGACGCAGTTGAAGCAGACGTTGAGCTTGCCGCCGAGGTACCACTGCGCGTACGGCGGCTCCCACTCGAGGAGCTCGTCGAACGGCTCGAACCACGTCACGCGCTCGCGGCCCTCCGTCTCCCAGAACTCCGCGAAGTCGCGCTCATAGATCTCCGGCTGAGCGTTGGCCTGCGCGGCGAAGTCGGGCGGCGGCGGGTAGCGCCGTTCCTCGAGCAGGATCGTCTCGATCGCGTGCGGTCGTGTCTCGGCGACGTCGGCCATTCGCTACCTTGCCGCGTGCGCGTGGGTCAGACGCCTCCGACGGCCGAAGCTGAATCGGTCGCTCGTCCAGAAGGCTCGTCCGACCGGGAGAATCGTGCGGTTCTCGTTCATGGCGGCCAAGAGTAGTGCGGCGGAGGCGTACCATGCCACCGCTGCCGTCACGATTCCGGCCCAGCCGCCGGCACGGATCCAGTGCGGCAGGCCCGTCGCCGCGGAAGCACGGACGGCTTTCTCCTACCCAATCGGAGTACGAACTATGGCCGCTCGAAACGGGGCCGATTACGGCTTCAGGCCGTACGGATAGTCCGTGATCGGCTCGGCTCCGTCGCTCGTGACGAGCACGATGTCCTCCAGGCGGCAGCCGCCGAAGCCGTGGCGATACAGGCCAGGCTCGAGCGTGATCACGTCGCCCGCGACCAGCTCACCCGGGTAGCGACTCAGCCACGGCTGCTCGTGGACTTCGAGTCCGACGCCGTGGCCAAGGCCGTGGAAGAAGCCGTCCTCGAGCACCTCGCCGTCGGGCTTGTGCAACCCGGTCGGGTAGCCGGCTTCGTGGAAGAGCTCGGAGACGAGCACGAAGACGTCGCGCCCTGGGATCCCGGGCTTGACCGCCTCGAGCGACCGCTGCAACGCCTCGTGGACCAGCCGGTGCTGCTCGACGAGCTCCTCCGGCGGCTCGCCGACCACGAAGGTCCGGGTCATGTCCGAATAGCACGACGACTTTCGGTCGCGGGGCCAGAGGTCGATGACGATCGGCTCGCCGGCCTTGATCTCACCCGATCCCATCTCGTGTCCGATCGCCGTCTGCGCCCCGTGCGAGACGATGAACTCGTCCGCCTGGAGATCGCGGTCGGTTAGCGCCTGCTGGATCGCGAGCTTCACCCGCTCTGACGTGAGCGGCTCTCCGTCCACCGTGAGGGCGCCGTCCCTCTCCTCGGCGCGCCGGAAGAGGTCGCGCGCCGCGTCAAGACCGGCCTCGGCGCCGCGCTGGGCACGCCTGATCCCCTCGAGCTCCGGCTCCGTCTTGACGCGCCGGCGCTGGACGAACGCCTCGTCGTCGGGGGTCAACTCGACCCCCTCGGCGCGGAGCCGATCCGCGAGACCGATGGGGAAGGAGGACGGCACGACCGCCGAGCGAACGCCGAGCTCCTTGACCGCCCGGACGAACGTCTCCAGCTGCACCTGCTCCATCGGCATGCCCTGAGCGACGAGCTCGTCCCAGCCGAAGGCTTCGAGTGGGTGTGGCTTCAAGCCGTCGAGGCCCTCGACCCGCTCGACCTCGTACGGCGTGATGACCACGTGTCGCTCGCCGTTCCGCTCGACGTAGAGGAACGGGTCCGGAACGACGACGGGAACCTCATGCCGCATCTCCGGCGAGCGGAGGGTGTCGGCGCTGATGAGGACGTCGGCCAAGGCGGGCGAGATGCTACCGCTGCCGGGGCCCATGCCGCTGTACCGGCCCGTGCGTAGACTCAGCGGCGTGGACGAGGAGCTCGCCAGAGCCGAGACACTCGTCGCGGAATACGACAAGGCGCTCCGCGACGAGCTTCCCGCCGACGCCGAGATCTTCGACGCTCATGTCCACCTCGGCACCGACATCGACGGGTTCCGCGGCGAGTACGGCGATCTCGAGCGGTTGATGGACCGCTACGGGATCTCGCGCTGCTTCATGTTCTGCCTCGACGAGCCCGATCGGCATCCTGCCTTCCGCGCCGCCAACGACCGCACGCTCGCGTACGCACAGCGCTCGGGCGGACGGATGATTCCATTCGTCCGCCTCGACCTGGCCGAGCAGCCGGTCGAGGAGGCGACGCGCTGCCTCGACCTCGGCGCGCGCGGGATCAAGCTCCATCCCCGGGCGCAGCGGTTCCTGCTGAACGACGAGCGGCTCGACCCGATCTTCGGGCTCGCCGCGCAGCGGCGGGTGCCGATCCTCATCCACGGCGGTCGTGGGCTACCGCCGATCGCGCGCGAGCTCGCGGCGCTGGTCGAGCGGTATCCGGAGGGCCAGCTGATCATCGCCCACGCGGGCATCGCCGACCTCCCGGCGCTCGCCGAGCGGTTCGCGGGCAAGGCCGGAGTCTTCTTCGACACGTCCGTCTGGAGCCCGATCGACCTCCTCAGCGCCTTCCACGTCTTCTCGCCCGAGCAGATCGTCTACGCGTCCGACTTTCCGTACGGGCAGCAACCGAGCTCGCTCCTGATCTCCCTGCGAACGGCGAAGGTGTCCGGCTTCGACGAGCGGGACTTGCGGGAGATGCTCACCGGCAACGCGAACCGGATTGCGAGCGGCGAGCCGCCACTCGAGCCGACGGGCCCGAAGGGCAGCGGCACGTTCTCGCAGCCGATGGCGTTCGCGCGCATCCACCAGTACCTCTCGATGGCGACTCCGCTGCTTTGGACCCGCCAGCCGGACACAGTCGGCGTCATCGGCCTCGCGCTGAACGCCTGCTACGACCACGACGGACATCGGGACGAGGTCGAGCGGATCCGAGATCTGCTCGCGGCGGCGCGCGACCTCTGGCGCGTGCTGCCGGAGGTCGAGGACGAGCAGGACCAGCGCCGCGTCGGGCGGATGACGTTTCGCCTCATCCACCTAGCGGACATCCTTGCCGTAACGTCGGAGGCGTAACGGGAACCAGGAGTAGCTTGAGCGGCACTGACATTTGGCCAGCGGCCACCTTCCACCGGCGAGCCCAGGAGCCGTAGGGTGCCTGAGCTCGTACTCACCGTGAACGGCCACCGCCGGCGGCTGGACGCGCCGGTCGAGCGCACCCTCGCCGAGGTTCTGCGGCTCGACGTCGGGCTCACCGGCACGAAGATCGCCTGCGGCGAGGGCCACTGCGGCGCCTGCACGGTGCAGCTCGACGGCGTCCCGGTCCTCTCCTGCATCACGCTCGCCCATACGGTCGGCGACCGCTCGGTGACGACGATCGAAGGTCTCGCCGACCATCCGCTCGTCGATGCGTTCGTCCGCGCCGACGCCCTCCAGTGTGGCTTCTGCACGCCCGGGCAGATCGTCTCGGCCGCGGCACTCGTCGAAGCGGTGCCGGAGCCGACGGCCGACGAGGTCAGGCATGCGATGTCAGGCAACCTGTGCCGCTGCGGCGCGTACCCGAAGATCGAGGAGGCGATTCTCGCGTGGCGAGGCTGATCCGGACGGAAAAGGAGGTCGAGGGCCGCTACACGGAGCAGTGGATCGTCGTCGAGGAGGACGCGCTCGAGCAGTGGCCGGCGGGGCCGCGGCAGGTGGTCGGGCGAGGGACACCGCGGGTCGACGGGTCCCAGCGCGCCAGAGGCCAGGCGGTGTATACGGCGGACTTCGCGCCTCCGGGGCTCGTGCATGCCGCCGTGCTGCGCAGCCCTCACGCACGCGCGCGCGTGATGTCGATCGACCTGTCACGCGCAGCGGCGGCGCCGGGAGTGCACGCCGTCGTCGGGCCCGGGGAGAGCCACGTGCTCACGGACGAGCCGTCCTACCCGGGTCATGCCGTTGCGGCCGTGGCCGCCGACAGCTTCCCCGAGGCGCAGGCAGCCGTCGAGCTGATCGACGTCGCGTGGGAGGTGCTCGAGCCGCTCCTCGACCCCAACGAGGCCGTTCGGGCGGAGTCGCTCCACGACGAGCGTCAATACGAGCGCGGCGACCTCGACCGCGGGCTCGTCGACGCCGACGTCGTCGTCGAGGCCGAGTACAGGACGCAAACCGTCCTGCACAACGCGCTCGAGACGCACCAGGCCGTCTGCGGCTGGGAGAGCGACACGCTCGAAGTCCATATCTCGACGCAATACATCTGGGGCATCCGCTCGAGTGTGGCCGAGGCGCTGGACCTGCCGGAGGACCAGGTTCGGGTCGTGTGCGACTACATGGGCGGCGGCTTCGGCGCCAAGAACAACCCGGGCGATTACACGTTCATCGCGATCGCGCTGGCGCAGAAGGCCGGCCGGTACGTGCGCTGTGCGCTCACCCGCCGGGAGGAGAACCAGGCTAGCGGCAGCCGCAACGCCACCATCCAGCGGCTCCTGGCGGGAGCGCGCTCCGACGGGACGCTCACGGCACTCGGCGGCGAGTTCGTCAACGCGGTCGGCTGGTCGGGCTACACGATGGAGACCGAGGGCCCGATGCAGATGCTCTACGCCTGCGAGAACGTCAGGACGACGACGTATGGCGCGAAGCTGAACACGTCCCCGACGGCCGCCTTCCGCGCCCCAGGCTACGTCGAGGGGACGTTCGGGCTGGAGTGTCTGCTGGACGAGCTGGCGGCGAAGCTCGACCTCGACCCGCTCGAGCTGCGGAAGCGGAACTACGCGGACTCGGATCGCGTCGACGGACGCCCGTTCTCGTCGAAGAACCTGCTCGAGTGCTACCGCCGCGCGGAGCCGCACTTGGAACGGCGGCACGAAGTGCGCGCGCGCTCGACCGGCCCCTGGAAGCACGGCGTCGGGCTCGCCAGCCAGATCTGGTACGGCGGCGGCGGGCCCCCGTCGTATGCCTGGATCCGGGTCGGCTCGGACGGGCGTGCCGTCGTCGTCACCGCGCTGCAGGACATCGGCACAGGGACGCGCACGGCAATGGCGCAGATCGCGGCGGAAGAGCTGGGCGTACCGCTCGAGCGCGTTCGCGTCGAGCTCGGAGACTCGGCGCGAGGGCCGTACGCGTCGATTTCGGCCGGCTCCTCGACCACACCGTCGATGGGGCCCGCAGTCCGCTCGGCGGCCGCGGATGCGAAGCGCCAGATCATCGAGATCGCAGCGCAGCGCTTCCACCTCGAGGAGCGCGTTCTCGACCTGCAGAACGGCCAGATCGTCTCCGCGGACGGCGGCTCGTGGCCGGTGGAGGGGGTCACCGGGCTGCTCGAGGACGGCCAGATCCTCGGCAAGGGTGCGCGCGGCCCGAACCCGACCGGCATGCGCGTCCTCACCTTCGGCGTGCAGGTGGCGGAGGTGGCGGTCGACGTCGAGACTGGCGAGGTTCGGATCGACCGGATCGCCGCGATCCACGACGTGGGTAGGGTGATCAACCCGCTCGGCGCCGAGAGCCAGGTCGAGGGCGGGATCATCCAGGGGATCGGGTACACGCTGTCGGAGGAGCGCCTGCTCGATCCGCAGACGGGACTGGTGCTCACCCAGTCGCTCGACGCCTACAAGCTGCCGACGATCGCCGATGTGCCGGAGATCGTCACCGAGCTGCTCGACATCCCCGACGAGCACCTGACCAACCTCGGCTCGAAGGGGCTGGGCGAGCCGCCGATCATTCCGGTCGCAGCGGCGATCGCGAACGCGATTCGCGACGCGACCGGAGCCGATGTCCGGTCGCTCCCGCTCACACGCGAGGAGATGCTGCGCGCCCTGCGCGAGGCCGAGGAGCGGCAGCGGGCGCCGGAGCGGGTTGGAGCTCCTTCGGCCTGATTCGGCCGAGGCCGCGGCCGCGGCGCTCGGCAACGGTTCCCTGGCGCTCGCCGGCGGGACGGAGCTCGTGCCGCTGCTTCGCGACGGAATCGTCCGCGCCGACCGGCTCGTGCAGATCCGGGAGGTCGTGCCCCGGGGTGTCGAGAGCGGCCGGATCGGCGCCGGAACGACGCTGGCCGAGCTCGAGGCCGACCCAGAGATTCCGCAGGCGCTGCGTGAGGCTTCCGCGCTCGCCGCCTCGCCCCAGCTGCGTGCCATGGGCACGATCGGCGGGAACCTGCTGCAGTCGACGCGCTGCTGGTACTGGCGGCTGAAGTTCCCGTGTTACCTGCACGGCGGCTCCGTTTGCCACGCGCGGCGCGGCCAGCACCGTGAGCACGCGATCTTCGGTAACGAGCGCTGCGCGTCCGCGCATCCGTCGGACCCGGCCGCGGCGCTCCTCGCCTTGAAGACGCGGCTGCGGACAACGCAGCGCGAGCTGGCGCTCGCCGAGCTGTACAGGCTGCCGACCGACGACAACCGAGAGGTGACCGCGCTCGAGCCGGGCGAGCTGATCCTCGAGCTCGATGTCCCCACGCCGGAGGCAAGCGTCTACCTCAAGGCGATGGACCGGCGCAGGTACGCGTTCGCGCTCGTCGGGGTTGCCGCAGCCCGGTTCCCAGACGGAGTGCGCCTGGCGCTGGCCGGCGTCGCCCCGGTCCCCTGGGCGCTCGGGTCGGCCGAAGATCTCGAAGGCGCGACGCCGCTCCCGGGCACTTCCTACAAGGTCGACCTCGCGCGTGCGCTGATTCGCCGCGCGCTCGAGGCTGTCGGAGCCTCTGCGCCCGGATAGCAATCGCGCGTCTTCCTCGGGTTGACGCGTGATCCAAGGCGCACCCGGCCTCCTCCCCGCGGCGAGCGTAACGAGGAAAAGCGCGCGTGTCCGCCACGCGCGGGTGAACAATGTGGGTCATGGTCACCGCGGTCGTCCTGGCGGCGGGGGCGTCGACGCGGTTCGGCGCGCCGAAGCAACGCTTGTTCCTCGCGCCGGTTCTCGAGCGCGTGCAGCGGGCTCGCGGCGTCGACGACGTCCTGGTCGTCACCGGGGCGCACGACGTCGAGACCGACGCGCCCACGGTTCGCTGCCCCGACTGGGAACGCGGCCCAGGCGCGTCGCTGCGCTGTGCCTTTGCGTCGCTACCACCGGAGACAGAGGCGGCGGTCGTGGTCCTCGCCGACGGCCCGGACCTCGCGCCGGAAGCGGTCGAGCGCGTCCTCGACGCGTGGCGTCGAGGAGCCGGCGACGTGGTCGCAGCGAGCTACGGAGGCGATCGCGGTCACCCGGTCGTCCTTGCGCGCTCTGTGTGGAGCAGGGTTCCGGACGAAGGCGCCAGGGCGCTCGAGCCTGTCCTCGTCCCCTGCGACGATCTCGGCTCCCCCGGCGACGTCGACACGCCCCAGGACCTCGCCGGCAGAGCCCGTAGCTAGATCAGAGAAGGGGCGTCCGCAGCCCGGCGAGCTTCACTTTCAGCTCGGGCGACATCTCCTCGCTGACCGCCGAGCGGACGAAGCGGCGTAGCGCTTCCTCGAATCGGTACCGCTTGCGGCAGTACGCGCACATCGCGAGATGCTCCTCCGCCACCGCGCGTTCGTCGTCGTCGAGCTCGCGGTCCAGGAACGGCTGGAGCAGCTCCTCGCATTTGTCACACGGATCTACCCCGAAGCCGTTCATACGCCGTTTCCCGCTCCGTCGCTGACCGCTCGGTCGGCCAGCTCGCGCTTCAGTATGCGCCGTCCGCGGTGGAGGCGCGACATCACGGTCCCGACCGGGATGTCGAGAATCTGGGCCGCGTCCTGGTAGCTGAAGTCGCCGATGTCGACGAGAACGATCGCATCTCGAAAGTCGTGGGGGACTGCGGAAAGCGCCGAGACGGCGTCGTCCTGCGAGAGGCGCTCGATCACGCGCTCTTCGTCCTGGTTCGGCTCGCGTGTCGCCTCCTCGAGCCGGTTGTAGAGGAAGTAGTCGCCTTCCTCGAGCGGCTGGGTGTCGGGCGCCCGCTGCGCGCGCCTGCCGCGATCGATGTTCAGGTTGGTGAGGATGCGCAAGAGCCAGGCGCGGAGGTTCGTGCCGGGCTGGAACGACTGCCAACTCCGGAACGCCCGGGCGTATGTCTCCTGCATCAAGTCCTCGGCCTCCTCACGCGACGAGACGAGCCTGCGTGCGACCCGGTAGACCTGATCCGCCAAGTCGAGGGCTTCTTCCTCGAAGCGGACCCGGTCCCGGGCGCCTTCCGCCAGCTTTCTCGCCTGAGTCTCGGGTGCCGGGTCGCCCATTGCGGCCACCCTAGCAACGCATCTTTTCAGCGTGCAACGACGAAAAACGATGCGTCATTCCCGTTACATCGCAGGCCGAGGTGGGTACGCGGACCGCGTCGCGACAACCCGAGAAAGGATGGCAGGTATGGAAGGCTTCGAGGTCGTCACCAGCGACGACTGCAGGTTCGGGCACGTGGTCGGCGTCGAAAGCGGCCATGTGATCGTCGAGCACGGGACGCTTCGGAAGGCCAAGCACGCGATCCCGGAGACGTTCGTTCACGCGGACCCGGCGGAAAAGACGGTGCGGCTCAGCGTCTCGAAGGAGATCGTCGACAACTCGCCCAAGCTCGAGAACGGCTCGTTCGACCACCAAGCAGTGGCCGAGCACTACGGCCTCGCCGAGGCTACGCCCGCCCCGGAGACGGAGGGGTACGGCGACGTCCTGCCGGACGATCCGGGACGGAGCGCCGACGAGGAGGCCGTGCTCGCCGGCCGCGAGACAGCGGATCAGCAGCGAGCGGAGATCCGCGAGGACGGCATCCAGCAGGGCCAGGAGGACCTGGGATCGTCGCCGGGTCTTCTGGGCGACAGGGTCAGAGGGTCGCGCTAGAGCTTCGATCCTCAGGCCGGAACCCGGCCTTGGCCATCGCGGCGAGGAGCGTGTCGAGATCGGTGCGCTCCTCGTCCCAGCTGAGCGTCACCGTTCCCATGAGATTCGCGTTCGCGAACTCGAGGCCGTCGTGGCCCCGAAGAGCCGTCGCGAGCCGGTGAACGCAGCGTTCGCACCGGATCCCGGTCACCTGCAGCGTTTCGGAGCGAACGTCCATCACGCTGAGCCTACAGTCCGCTCGACGACGTCCGCGCACACGGCTTCCAGGCCGTCGCGGCGGCCGATCTCGAGCTGACGCTCCGCCTCGCAGCGGCTTGGATCGAGAGCCGCCATCAGTTCGCGCGTCCCGAGCTCCTCGGCCGCCGGCCCGACGAGTTCGAGTAGCTCGGCGGCAAGCGCCGGGACGGACACCAGCCGATCGCCGTCGGGGTGGATCAGCTCGGCACGCGGGCCACGATGGAGCGCCGCCCAGCGGTTCTGCGCGTAGTCCCCGCGCGAGGCGGCCGGCGGCGGCTCCCGCTCGAGCACCGAGGCGCAGAGGGCCTGCAGGAGGGCGGTCAAGGCGACCGTGAGGGCGAGCTCGGTCGGCTGGTCGGGCATCCGGATCTCGAGGGTGCCGAATGCGGGGTGCGGGCGGGCGTCCCACCAGAACCGCGTGTAGCCGTCGGCCAACCCGAGCTCGACGAACCGCTCGACGAACTGCTCCCAGTCCTCGTAGGAGCCGAAGACGGGCGGCGCACAGGCCCGCGGCAGCTCCGCCAGCACCTGGGCGCGGATCGACAGATGACCCGTTTCCGCGCCAGAGAGGTACGGCGAGTTCGCCGACAGCGCCAGAACGAGGGGCAGCCACGGGAGCATCGCCTCGAGCGCCTGCATGCACGCATCCGCGCTGGGTACGCCGACGTGCACGTGGATGCCGCTGACCCCCTGGCGCCGTGCCGAGACGCCGGCGTACTCGACGAACTCGTGGTAGCGAGGATCGGGCGCGATCTGCTCCTGCTCGGGCGGGCTGATCGGGTGTGTCCCGGCGGCGGCGATCCGCAGCCCGTGCCCGCGCGCGATCCGGTCGGCGCCTGCCCGCAGGTCTCCCAGCGCCTGGCCGGCGCCCGCGACCGAGTCGCAGATGTCGGTGTTCAGCTCCACGACGGACGCGAACAGCTCCGTCTTCAGGCGACCTGGAAGCCCGGCGCCCTCAGCTCCCGCAATCAACGTCTCGACGGACGGCGAGAGCAGCAGCGTCTCGGCATCGAGAATCATGACTTCCTCCTCAACCCCAATGGAAAAAGGAGCACTCTCGCCGAAGCGCTGCTCGATCAAGGCGCCTAAGGCTATGTTCGCGGCCGAAAGTCCGCAGCGCTTTGGGCGGACGTAAAGCTGGAGGGCCCGGGCAGGCATCGGGCCCTCCAGCAAGCGCTCCCGCGAGCCGTGCTGGCGTACGGCTGCTCCCGCGAGAGCGCGGCCCCAGACGTCAGGGGCCGTCTAGGACGGTCAACCCGGGGGGGAGAGTGGCTGCCGTCCGAGCTTCACGTTGAGTGTCAACTTGGTGTCACCTCGGTAGACCTTCAGAGAGACGGAGTCGCCGGGCTTCTTCGCCGAGACCAGGTCGCGAAGGCGGTCGAGCGAGCTCAGGCGAACGCCGTCCGCGGCCACGATCAGATCGCCGCCGACCGGCCAGCTCTCGCCGGAGACGACCGCGGTCTCCGTGCCGTCGCGCAGGCCCGCAGCGGCCGCGCCGCTTCCCGGCTCGACGCTGACCACGAGCAGCCCGTGGTTTGCGCGCAGCCTGAACAGGCGCGCGATCTCGGGCGTCACGGCTTTGGCGGTAATGCCGATGAACGCGTGCTCGACCTTCCCCTTCCGGATCAGTTGCGCAGCCACGTTCCGCACGGTGTTGATCGGGATCGCGAACCCAATGCCGATGTTGCCGTCGGAGCTCGAGTTGCCGGTCGCGATCTGCGCGTTGACGCCGATCACCTGGCCGCTGGAGTTGATGAGCGGCCCGCCGGAGTTACCGTGGTTGATCGGCGCGTCCGTCTGGATCACGTGGTCGATCCGGAACTCGTTGGGGGCGCTGATCACGCGCTGGACGGCGCTCACGATCCCGGCCGTCATCGAGCGGTCGTACCCGAGCGGGTTGCCGATGGCGACGACCGCGTCGCCGACGTGAACGGCGTCCGAGTTGCCGAATGGGAGCGGCGTCAGGGCACGCGAGCGGGCGTCGACCTGCAGAACGGCGATGTCCGTCGACGGATCGGAGCCGACGATGCGCGCCTTCAGGTTGTCGCTGTTCGAGAAGCTGACCTCGACGGAGCTCGCGTTGGCGATCACGTGGTAGTTCGTGACGATGTGGCCGGCCTTGTCGATCACGAACCCCGAGCCGAGGGCCTTCTCGGTCCGGGTCTGCGGGCCGAAGTCGAAGAAGGGGTCGCTCGGGACACTGACGACCTGGGTCGAGGTGACCTGCACGACGCCGGGCGCCGCTCGGCGGAAGATGTCGTTGTCAGTGAGGCCCTTCTGCGGCCTGGCAGACTCGAACGCGGTCGGCGAGCTTCCGGCGAGCGCCGGCTCGAGCTGGTGAACGGTCGTCGTACGGGCTCCGATCCCGAACGCGGATGCCCCGACGAGCGCGAGCGCTCCACCGACGAGACCGGCGCCGACCAGCGCCGCGAGCGGCAGGAGCATGCCTCGCGACCTCACGCCCGCGTTATAACGCCGCCCTGTTGCACGGCCGTTGCGCGGCGTTAAGCGGGTCTTGCGGGTGTGTTAAGCATTGTTGAGGCCGCGCCGCCCACATGTGTCAGTTGCACTAGATGTCTGGGGTCACCGCTGCGGTGACGCGGCAGTCACTCGTGCGC